>CAMXYS010000010.1 GCA_947253135.1 uncultured Clostridia bacterium | reverse complement strand
CTACACCGGTGGCGAATCGTCGGCAGCGTCAGATGTGTATAAGAGACAGCCTTGGTTCCTTGCTCAATTTTTTGAATTTGCATTTCCTGAATCGTCTTTGTGCCGATCAACTCACGGCCGGTTTCCTCACCCTTGGTGTAAGTCACTTTAAAGGTTTTTCTGACCAAGCCATCTTTACCGGCTTGGATTTCCTTTTTATGGTCTTGGTACAGGTCATCCCGCTTAATGATTTCCGTCGTGAAAGGGACTTTTACATCTTCCTTTATTTCTATCGTTGTCGTCACCGCTTTGGTCCCGACCGCTTTAATCTCATCTTTTGCAGGTTTCACTGTCTCTGTCCGCAGCAATTCATCGGAGACTTCCTGCTCCTTATTGAAAGTCTTGCGGTAGAACTTTCTCAAAATGCCGTCTTCACCCTTTTGGACGGTCTTGGTCTCGCCTGTGTAAAGTTCTGCACTGAGCTGCTGCTTAGTCTCAAAGGGAATAGCTTCATCAACCTGGTAGTCCTTTGTTGCTACAATCTTCTTGGTCCCTTTTTCCACCTGCTTGGGCTGCATTTCCACAACTGTCTCAGCCCCAACTACCTTCCGCCCGGTTTCCACACCCTTAGTGTAGGTTATCTCAATCGTTTTTTTGACCAGGCCGTCCTTGCCGGGGTTTAAAATTTTTTCATGATCTTCATACAAGTCAGCGCGTTCGACCGTCTCGGTCGTGCAAGGAACCGTCTCCTCTTCCTTGACTTCTGCCGTGGTGACAATCGGCTTGGTTCCTACTTCTTTGACCGTAGCCTTAGCATCGTGTATGACTACCTGCTGGCCTCTTTCCTGTTTGACCAAGACCTCCTGCCCTTGAAAGTTGTAATAGTAGTTCTTGACAGGTGTTTGGACTAAACCGGGGCGGCCTTCCTCAATGACCTTTTCTTCATCTGTATAAAGTTGATCATTGGGGCGGATGATATCGGCAGGCTGGTCCGCATGCTCTTCTTCTACATCTTGCTTATTTGTTAAAGCATCAAGCGGCCCCACAGCCACCTCAGCTTTTTTAGTCCCATCTAAACCGGTTCCTTCCGCATCACCTTCTATCGTACAGGCACCGGCGTAAGCACCCGCTTGAACACCCGCATAACGACCGACCGGTTGAGCGATATCGGCATAGCCATGGGATTGAAAATCCAGGTCTAACAAGGTTTCAAGATGGCCAAAATCACCCTGACCGGCAATCAAGGCCTCCTTTTCACCCATGCCCCAGCCGTCATATACGGCCGCCCGGGTAGTGGGACACCAGGCCAGGTTTTCTCCCATGACCCTTGCCCAAGACGGCCAGGCAGTGAAGATATTGTTGCCATCGGCACCCGCCCTTTCATGGCCCGGTTTTCCATGCACATAAGATTCCGCCGCCCTTTGGATGGCGACTTTTTCCATGTCTTTACTCCAGCTGAAGGCCCGGGCGTAGGACTCGGCATCGTGATATCCCTTGGAGCCTGCATACTCCTGCAGGGTCATTCCCTTTAGCCTCTTACCGTTCAAAACTATATTTTCATTGTATAAATCCCGCCGCAAATCCTGAACAGCCTTTATGTAGTCGGCCTTGGCCCGGGTCTGTTGAAGGGGGATATCTACTTCCAGAACGCCATTTTTAGCCATATCCGAGTCCAGCCGAACACCGGTTAAAGACGAAACTTCCGGGTTGGCAACTGCCTTTAAGGGCACCAGCGGAGTCGTGGCAACCATTAAACAAGCTAGGCCAAGCAAAAAAGCGGGCAAACGGCAACGTAATCTTTGCTTTGTCATTTTCCTTCTCCTTTCGCCTACTACCGGCAAACATTCTCTTGTAAAAAGTTGTTTCCCTTAAGTAACTGTTATTCCTAAGTAAGCTTTTTCTTCAGATAACTGCTATCTTTCATTTCTTTTTACGAACTATTAAGATATCAGCTTATCTATATGTATTGTCTAATAAAAACACCTCCGTGTCCACAACAAAAACGGGGGTGCTTTTTTTAATCATTAGCTGCTACTTAATGCTACGGCCCGGTATTAACGACCGCACTTATTCTAGGAGATCACTCTGCCATTCCCCCCCCGGGCCTTATCTACCTCATTTGTATCGGTGGCCCCAGCTGCCGCTTCTCCATCTTTACAAAAATAAGCATAAACACCCCGGGTCACTCCTTCAGCCACCTGGTCACGGCCGGCTTCTGATGCAAACAAGGCCCGGTCATCCGGGTTACTTAAAAAACCCATCTCCAAGAGAACGCTGTTCAGTCCGGTGCAACGCAAAAAAGCATAGTCACCCGGTAAGACGCCCGGGGCATTTCTTGTTTTTAAAACCGGAGCCGTGGTTACCAGCTCCTCATGCATGGCCTTAGCCAATCTAAGTCGGTTTTCGTCGTCATAGTTTTGATAAACCGGATAAACGGGCTTAGCTCCCCTTTTTAAATAGTCTGCATTGAGGTCAATCTGAGCAAAGTCCATTGCATTTTCATTGCAGTAATAGAAGGCCTGTGTACCACCGGCCTCCGGGCCGGCTTCACTGTAGTTACAATGTAAAGAGAGATAGACAGCATTTTCAAACTGCCTTTGCAAATCATAGAGCAGGCGGGTCTGCCGGGCCATACCGACGCCGCCCAAAATATCGCCACCACCCTGGTCCATATTAAGCTGATAAATTCGCTCAAATACCGGGTCAAAGCTGTCTAAATAGCTGACATCAGCCTGTGGATCTTGGGCTAACAAGTTTTCCTTCGCTTGGTTGACCAAGTATTCGCCTGTCTTGGCCATACGGCTGTAGACCGAAAACCAGACGTCCTCATCTCGCATGGTGACGACGGTAGCACCGCAAGCCTCCAGTTTTTCTTTGACCAGCCGACCGACTGCCAGCGTCACATCTTTTTCGACCATTTCATGCGGGGGGGTCATCGGATAGACAGTGCCACCGTCCTTGCCGCCGTGCCCATAGTCTAAAAAGATCAAGCTACCCTTAAGCGCATCCGGCCCATAGGGACGGCCTTTAAAATCTTTTAGCTGCAAAGCACCACCGGTTACATCGGTCAACAAGCCTGCCTCTGCCGGCCAACGACGGATATATTCGCCCGGCCGAATAAATTCTGCCTGCTGCTCCGTCAACTGCAGAGCTCCGGCTGAAAAAATCGGACCGGCCTTGACCTGATCCAAAGCAGCCGGAGCTGAAATATCAGCTTGTGGCAGAGTTGGTCCGGCCGCTGGTCCCGGCTCGCCTCCAGAACCTCTAGTTCCCCGGATTGCAGGGGTTTTTCCGGCTGGAGATACCCGCTCACTCGCATCCGCTGCACCGGAAGTTTTGTCGCCGGTCGCCCCTGTATTCAAGTCAGCTTGTGTCGCGGCTCGAGCAGAGGTCTCATCCGACCGGATCAGCGACCGGAACTTAGCAGCTGCGCCTTGTAACAGACCGGCATCATAGGCCAACCAAGTGGCCAGCCCCGCCAGTACAAGCACCACTGCCAGCAAAATTTTGATCAGCCGCTTCTCCTTCATCTTTACTCTCTCTTCTTATCAGTGCACAAGCGATTTCCGGCTACAGTCGGAACCGGTGACTCTTTTTAGCCGAACCGCTCAACAATCAGATTGGCAATTTCTTCAGCATATCCTTGAATCAAATCCAAGTCGTCCCCTTCCAGCATCACTCGCACTTGGGGCTCCGTCCCTGAAGGGCGTACCAAGACTCGGCCCACGCCACCCATCTGCTCGTTGATGCGGTCAATCAGGGCACAAACCTGCGGATCTGCCATCGCCTTGCTTTTATTTTCATTGGGGATAAAAGCCGGCACCAAGACTTGCGGGTAGACATGCATCAGTTTTTGCACATCAACTAAGCTCAGTTGCTGATTCTGCAAGGCTGCTAAAAGGACTAAGGCACTCAGCATACCGTCACCCGTAGTTGAATAGGCGCTTAAAATTAAGTGGCCGGACTGTTCACCACCAAAACCGTAACCCTTGTCTAGCATTTCTTCCAGCACATAGCGGTCGCCGACCTTGGTGGTGGCCAGGTTCAGCTTCATTTCAGCGGCCGCTCGGTGTAGGCCCAGGTTGCTCATCACTGTAACCACCAAGGTGTCATGTGGTAATTTTCCCTGCCGGCGCAGGTCGGAAGCGACGAGTAACATAATCTTATCGCCATCTACAATGTCGCCGTTGGCATCAACCGCCAACATCCGGTCAGCATCGCCGTCAAAAGCAATGCCGAGATCACTCGCACTGTCGACCACCGCCCGGCGCAGAGCGTCCAAGTGGGTAGAACCGCAATCGCGGTTAATATTGATCCCATCCGGCTCTGCTGCCAGGACCTGCAGGTCAGCTCCCAGGTCTTTAAATAAGACCGGCGCCATTTGGCTGGCCGCTCCATTGGCACAGTCCAAAACGATTTTTAGGCCGGTCAAACTAGGACCGCAGGCCTCCTTCAAATAAGCCAAATAGAGCTCGTGGCCCTTGTCGTAATCGTAACGGCGACCCAGGTCGGCCCCGGTCTTGGCCGGGCCGGCGGCCGCGGCTGCAATAGCCGCTTCAATCTCATCTTCAATTTCATCAGATAACTTGTAGCCTTGACTATTAAAAAATTTGATTCCATTGAACTCAAAACTATTGTGTGAGGCTGAGATCATAACGCCGGCATCAAAATTTTGCGTACGTGTTAAATAGGCGACACCGGGGGTAGTGATGAGGCCCACTGAGTAAACGTCGGCACCCGATGCGGTGATGCCCGCAGACAAGGCAGCCTCCAGCATGCCGGCAGAAATACGGCCGTCGTGACCGACCAATAAACGCGGGCGGTGGTCCGTGTGTCCGGCCAACACCTTGGCGCCGTAAAAGCCCAAATTAAAAGCCAATTCAGCTGACAATTCCGTATTGGCCACCCCTCGCACTCCATCTGTTCCGAACAATCGTCCCATCTCATCTACTCCCTATCTTTATTTGCTTAACCATAACTAATTGGGGACAGGTTTTAAACTACCTAATTAGCCGTATACACACATACACACAACAAGTTTTCATTATAGCCTTTAATCGCTCCCGTTTTTTACAAACAAGTGACAGCCTTATAACGAAGGCGTGGCCGGTTCAAAAGGACCCTCGGAGCAACTGGTGGTCCGGAAACAGAAAATCAATCACCGGCCTGTACTGAAGCAGCGGCCTCCTAAGCCGCCTCGGCTCAATCCGATTCCTCAGCGCCTCCCCCGGGTTCGCTCGACACTGCTTCCGGCCCCGGTTCGGCCCCTGTCTCGGCGGCTTCCGCCCCGGCTATATCTGCGGCCGGCCGGCCGGTTTCAGCCGGAACAATCGCCTCTTTAACTACTGTTGTTTCACCGGATTCAGGTAATTTTTCCTGACTGTATTCATCCTCTGCCTGGCCGATCGAAACATAGAAGGTGGCCGGTGTGCGCCGGCTGACATCATAAGCAATCGGAAAAACACCTTCCACTGATATCCGAATCGACATTTTTTGCAAGACCGACAGTCGGCCGGCGGTCAATTGTGCTTTCACCTGTTCCAGGTCAATGTCATTAAAATCGAGACTGGCCACAATGTGGTTGCTGTTCATCTTGTCTTCGTACTGTTTGCGCGTTCTGATCTCCAGCTCAACCATATTGTCACTCTTGCTAAAGTCCAGCTGTTCTTGTTCTAATAGCTCCAAACCTTTTACTGAAACCGGTACCGATACGTTGACCGTGCGCATGGGGTTGGTGTTGCTTTGTACATAGATCCACAGAAAAAAAGCTATTGCAAAGGAGAGCAATTTAAGTCGGTGACTGCCTCTTTTCGTAGCTTTCGGTTCATCATCGGCCAGGCCGATCGCATCGGCCTCATCCACTGCCGGGTGAGCTGACTCTTCTTCCCCCGGTCGCAACCGCTGCCAAAACCGGCGCGGCACCACTGTCTGCCGGTCTCTACTGGTCAGCAGGCGGCGGAGAATTCGCTCCAGGTTTTGCCCTTCACTAATCCGGTAGAGGCGACCCTCCAGTGTCAAGGATATCGTGCCGCGCTCCTCGGAGACGACGACACCGATTACGTCCCCCATCTCGCTGGCGCCGATAGCCGCCCGGTGGCGGGTGCCAAGCCCCTCCTTTACCCGAGTCCCTTCTGACAAGGGCACATGGCAACGGGCAGCATAAATTTTGCCATTGCGAATGAGGACCGCCCCGTCGTGCATCGGCGACCCCTCGTAAAAAATTTGCTGCAAATTCATTGATGTGACAGCCGCATCCACCTTAACGGCATTGGCCTGATCGGCCAATTCTGCCATCGGCGTGCTCCGCTCGATTAAAATCAGGGCGCCGCAATATTCTTTGGCCATGGTCTGGCAAGCGTCACTAATCTCCGCCGCGAGCGTATGCACGGTCTCATTATTCCCGGATTTGTGCCCCAAAGGCGACAGTAACCCTCCTGTTTTGCGGCCCACCTGCTCCAAGGCCCTGCGCAGTTCCGGCTGGAAAATAACTAAAAGTCCGATCGCCAGCAGAGAAATGGTGCCGGACAGGATGTAGTTCATGGTTTGCAGGCCTAAAAGGCCGGTAAAAAGACTAAAGATAATAATGAAGATCAGCCCGCGCAGCAGCTGCCAAGCCCTTGTGTTCTTGACCAGCCGCAAGACTAAATAAAAAACCAAGGCGCACAGGCCGACGTCAAAGACAGCCCGGATGATATCGGCCACACTGCCAAAGGCAAATAGACCATTCGCTATATTGTCGAAAATTTGCCTGAACAATCTGTCCAGACCTTCAAAAAACTGAGCGGCAAATAAAGGCATAGGCGGGCGGGCTCCCTTCTCATTTACTGTTCAATTATACATGAAAGCCCGGCTGCTGAATGCTTGATTTAGGCGGGCGGGGGGAAGCTCTGTTAGCAGGTGTTTACGGATGAATTTGCGATCAAACAGGGCCTCCAGCAAGCTCGCCGGCGCCACTGCTAACCATAAAATTACAGAATTCCGGGAAGCAATCAACGCCCCGGCCTTCCCCTAGCCACCTTTGCTCCACTGGCACCCCCTTGCCACAGCGGCTCAGCCGAATCAACCCAAACTGTTTGGCTCTTCAACCTGATGCTGTCAGTTCAAGAAAAATTTTCCAGTTTATTAGCAGATGCTAGTCCTGGAAGTTTTTAAAGCACAAAAAAGCCGCAAGAATCTTCTTCTTCCGGCTTTTAATTAGTCTGCTCTTAAATTGACAATTTCAGTTTATAAAATATTCAGACTGACAGACCACTTCGGTCACCGCTCTTCACGGAAATATGAACGCCCCAGTCCCGCCGGTCCAGGCCAAATCTTGCGCCTCCCCGTCGAGCTTAGAATCAAAACAATAATCGTCATAATGTAGGGGTACATGTTAAAAGCATACTCCGAAAAAATCGGCCAATCAGCCACCTGAGGAAGCAGCGTCGGCAGGCGAAAACCGATAACATCTAATAGGCCAAACAAAAAGGAGCCAAAAATAGCCTTGATCGGATGCCAGCGGATAAAGATCACCAGAGCCACTACAATCCAGCCACGACCACTGGTGATCCCATCTGACCAAGTCCCAATATTGGCCAGCGGGTAATAAGAACCGGCCAGACCGGCCAGACCGCCGCCGACCAGGACCGCCCCGTATTGAATTTTAGCCACCGGCAAGCCGGCTGCATCTGCCGCCGGAGCACTTTCGCCAACCGCCCGGACATTAAGTCCATAGCGGGTTTTAAACAAAAAGATATACATCAAAATTGCCAAGGCAATGGCCAAGTAGACAAAAAAGTTATGTTCCAGGAAAGCCGCGTTAATAAAACTTAAAACCGGGCCCGGTTTACCTCCTGCAACAGCCAGTGAAAAGGGGCTTTTGCGGAAAAATTCCACCACCAGCTCCGGCACATTGGCACCGGCCCCCAACTTGCCTAAAGTGTTGCCGAACCCCACACCGAAAATCGTCAGAGCCAGGCCGGTCACCGTCTGGTTGGCCCTCATGCTGACGGTTAAAAAGGCGTAGATCAAAGCCCCCAGCAAGCCGGCCAAAAGGCCACCCAACAAAGACAAGAATACGCTGCCGGTGCGCAGGGCAATTAAATACGAAGTCGAAGCCCCCAACATCATCATGCCCTCAACGCCCAAATTTAGAAGGCCGGCCCGCTCCGTCAAGGATTCGCCCAAAGTGCCTAAAATTAAAGGGGTTGAAATTCTGATCCCGGAAGCCAACAACAGGGCGATTGACAACGCTACACTCTCCATTAGGCCACCTCCTTTTCGGGTCTGCCACGGCGTTCAAGCATCGGGCGGTATTTAATAAAGAATTCGCAACCCAGGGCCCCAAATAAAATCAATCCCTGAATTGCCTCCGCCAAGGCCGCCGGAATCCCCATGGCTAATTCCATACTCATGGCCCCTTGGGTTAAAACGCCAAACAAAAAGCCGATGATTAAAATTCCCACCGGCGACAATTTAGCCAGCCAGGCTATAATAACCGCCGTAAAGCCGGATCCGCCACCGATCGTCTCAGCCAAGTTATAAGAAGTGCCGGACAGTTTGACCATGCCTGTCAGCCCTGCGATAGCTCCCGAAATACAGACACCGACCAACAAAATCTTAGTCACATTCATCCCGGCGTAACGAGCCGTATTGACGCTTGCTCCGACTACTCTGATCTCGTAACCAATCTTGGTCCGCCGCAGCAAGACGGCGACAACCACCAGCAAAACCAGCGTAATCACCCAACCGATATGGATACCCAGCCACTTCGGCAGCATGGCATTCGGCGGAACTGCCGCAATCTTAGGAAAACCCATGGCCTTGGGATCCTTCCAGGTTTGAGTGCGCAACATCAGGACAAAATATTGCATCACATAATTCAACATGAGAGTGAACAAAGTTTCATTGACGCCAAAGCGGGCCTTAAAAAAACCGGGTATTAAAGCAATCAGCAAACCGCCCAGCATGCCTGCCACAGCCATAGCCAAAAGCATCAACGGAGCCGGCAAGCTCATGGGCAAATGGTGGGAAACAAAGGTGGCACACACGGCACCGGCCAGAAGCTGGCCCTCGCCACCGACATTGGTAAAACCCATGTGCAAGGCCACTGCCACACCCAGTGAAATCATCACCAAGGGGACTGTCGTGACAATCGTCATGTTGATATTGCTTTTAGAACCCAGCGCCCCGGCTAACATGCTGCCAAAGGCTGTCAACGGGTTGTGTCCCATGCATAGCAGCAAGATTGAAGCGACCAGCAAGGCCAGCACCATCGCCGCCAGACGGATCAGAGCAGCCTGTCCACGGCCGAGTCGCTCTCTTTGGACTAAACGAATGCTCACTTTACACCTCTCTCTCCGACAGAAACAGCCGCGCCGGCCTGCTCAGTGTGCTTGGCACCAGCCATCAAAAGACCCAGCTCCTCCTTATTGCTGTCACGCGCCTTGACAATACCGGTCACTTCGCCGTGGCAGAGCACCATAATCCGGTCACACAACTCCAATAACACATCCAGATCCTCTCCTATATAGAGGATGGCAACTCCTTTTTCTTTCTGCCGGTTTAACAAGTCATAAATCACATAAGATGAATTGATGTCCAGTCCGCGGACAGCGTAGGCCGTGATCAGCAACTTGGGATTCAAATTAATCTCGCGCCCTAAAATAACTTTTTGGATATTTCCGCCTGACAGCCGGCTGACAATTTGATCGGTCCCGGGTGTGCGAATTTCCAAGTCTGCAACAATGGCCTCAGCCTGTTCTTCCGCTGCCCGGCGGTCAAGCCAAGGTCCCTTGTGGAAGGCATAGTCTTTGAGCATGACATTGTCAACTATATCCATGTTGGCGACCAAGCCCATACCCAGTCTATCTTCAGGGATAAAGCTCATGCTGATTCCCATCCGGATAATATCTCTGGGCGAGCGTCCTAAAATCTCCTTACCGTCAAAGACAATTGAACCGGTGGTGTGGTCTTGCAGACCTGCAATGGCCTCGCAGAGCTCCTTTTGTCCGCTGCCCGCCAAACCGGCTACCCCTAAAATTTCCCCCGGCCGGAGGTCGAAGGAGATCCCTTTTAACTTCTCCTGTCCATGCTCGTCTTGCACCGTCAGCCCTGCTGCACTCAAGCAGATCGGCCGGTGAGCGGGTTGTGGCCGGCCAATCGCCAATTCAACCGGGCGGCCGACCATCAGTTCCACCAAGTCGCGGTCAGACAGGCCCGCCGTAGCAGCAGTCCCGACCGAGCGACCTGCCCGCAAAACCGTAACCCGGTGACACAGGCTCAAGACTTCATTCAACTTGTGACTGATAAAAATAACAGCACAGCCAGCTTCCGCCAGCCGGCGTAAGACAGCAAACAGGCCCTCAATTTCCTGTGGTGTCAAAACAGCTGTGGGTTCATCCATAACTAAAATTTTGGAGCCGCGATATAACACCTTCATGATCTCGGTATTTTGTTTTTCGCCGACCGACATCTCTGCCACCGGCTGTTCCGGGTTAAGGGCCATGCTATAGCGGTCTGACAATTCGCGCAGACGGGCTATAACCTGCTGTTTTTTCAGCCGTGGTCCCTGGTCCGTTCCCAAGACAATATTTTCCCAAGCCGTCATTTGCTCAACTAACTTGAAATGCTGGTGAACCATGCCGATTCCGGCCTCCAGGGCGTCCGCCGGTTGTAAAAAGTCTACCGGTTGGCCGGCCATTTCAATCACACCCGCGTCCGGCCGGTAAATCCCTGCCAAAATATTCATTAAGGTGCTTTTGCCTGACCCATTTTCCCCCAACAGAGCATGTATTTCCCCTTGCTTGAGGGTGAAATCAACCTCGTCATTTGCCTGTACGGCCCCGAAATGTTTAGAAATCCCCCGCATGACCAGCAAGGGCTTACCTCCGGTAGGCGCCGGTCCGGCAACCGTCACTCCCTGATCCCCGTTTGTTTTCATCGCTACCTCCGAAAACAAAAAACCGGTGCCACTCTCCGGAGCGGCACCGGTGCGCTCATCTAAAAAGATGTCAATTAACCGATTCAATCACTTACTTAGTTACCCGGGATCTGCCCCTTAACGCCCTCGACAAAGTAATTCATTTGCATTTGATCTTCACGCGTCAAAGTCTGACCGGCAGGGCAAACCTCATTGCCATCTTGATCTTTCAAGGGGCCCTTGAAGATGTAGCCGTTGCCTTCTTCAATTACAGCCGGTTCGACTTCTTTGACCTTTGCTTTGGCCTCATCGGAAACCAAGTCGGTCATATCATCCAGCTTGACAATGCCTTCCTTCATGCCGCCCCAGCTCTCTTCCACCTTCCAGGTGCCGTCCAGAACAGCCTGGATCTTGTGGGCATAGTAGCCGGACCAGTCCCACAGGGGAGCAGTCAAATAACTTTTGGGAGCAACCTTAGCCGCACTCAAGTCATAACCGATCGACAGTTTGCCGGCTTCTTCAGCAGCTTTTAGAGTTGCCGGAGTGTCCTGGTGCATGGCCAAAACATCACAATTTTCATCCAAAAGAGCCTTGGCGGTCTCGGCTTCTTTGCCGGAATCAGCCCAGGTCATAGAAAACTTAACATTGACTTCGGCTTCCGGATTGACTGAACGTGCGCCTAAAGTAAAGGCGTTAATACCGCGGATAACCTCGGGGATGGGCTGGGCCGCCACAAAACCGATTTGATTTGTTTTAGTCATCATGCCGGCCACAATACCGGACAGGTAGCGGCCCTGTTCAATCTGGCCAAAGTAATTGTCCATATTTTCGGTGGTGGTGTAGCCGGAGCAGTGTTCAAACTTGACTTCGGGAAATTCTTTAGAAAGTCTTTCCACCGTCTCCATGTAGCCAAAACTGGCCGCAAAAATCAGACGGCATTTTTGGTCTTGAATCATGGTGCGGATAGCAGCTTCAGTCGCCTGTAAATCCGTGTCATCCACATTCTCTTTTTCAAATAGCTGAACCTTGTCTTCCCCAACAGCTGCAACCGCCTTGGCCATCGATTCAGCGTGACCTTGAGAGAAACCGCCGTCCGTCTTCGGACTGATGTACAGGATACCGACATTTAACTTGCCCTCTACCGGCTCCGCTGCCTTTTCACCTGCCTTGGTTTCTTCCGTTTGATCGTTTGCTGCGGCCGTCTCGCCCGACTCTTTGGCGCCGGAACTGACGCTGCCTTCGCAACCGGTCAACATGAAGCCCGCCGTCATCACCAATGCAGCTACCAGAGCTCCCCATTTTTTGAAATGCATTGTTTTCTACCTCCGTTGATTTCTAAAAACAATCTTTCCTGCTGTCATTGAATCCACAATCGCGAGCGATTCTATCCGCCAACCCGCTTGGCGCAGGCGGTCACCTCCACCTTGAAAACCCTTCTCTATCACAATACCGGCTCCGGCTACATGTGCCCCGGCTTCTGCTACAATCTCAGCCAAACCGCGCAGGGCATTTCCTTCCGCCAAAAAATCATCAATTAACAAAACCGTGTCGCCGGCCGACAAAAAGTTTTTATCGACAACAACACGGTACTGCTTACGTTTTGTGTAAGAGGTTACCTCCGCCGTATACAGGTTGGAGGTCAATGTTAAAGAGGGTGTTTTTTTGGCAAAGAGAACCGGCACCTCCAAGTGCAAGCCGACAAACAAAGCCGGTGCAATGCCGGATGTTTCGATGGTCAGCACTTTAGTAACGTGGGCACCCGCAAACAGGCGGGCAAAATCTTGGCCGATGTGATTCATCAATTGCGGGTCCAACTGATGGTTGAGAAAGCTGTCCACCTTCAGAATATTTCCGTCGATGACAGTTCCCTGTTCTAAAATCGCACGTTGCAAATAGTCCATATTGCTCCTCGTGATTCAAACTCTAGACGGGATTTATTATACATCAATTGATACTTGGTACAGCTACATTGAAAAATTTTGCTATTTCGCCTAAATCAATAAGTTTCCCAGCCATAAGATAATAGAAAAAGTCAAAGGAAAGAAAAGAGTGGTCTGGACCGTCACAGCAGAAGTAAATTGAGGGGCGCACTTGTGCTCTTGCGCCATCATCGGCACAATAGCAGCCGTCGGCATAGCCGAAAGAGCTAATAGGGCCTGCCTTAATTCCGCCGACCAGGGGATAAAAACCAGGATGAGCAAAGTCAGCAGAGGGATGACCAAAAGGCGCATAGCCATAGTGATATAGACATTGCGGTCAGACAAAACCGCCTTCAGATTCATCTCCGCTACCATGGCGCCGATCACCAAGAGGCTGAGCGGGGTGCACAGGTTGGCCATTAGATCAACCGCGCTGTTAACTATAGCCGGCAATTTGAAGGGCGTGAGTAAAAGTACAAACATCAGTAAAAGGGCGAAATTAAAGGGCGTCAGCAGCTGCTCCTTGATCGAGACCTTTTTATCCCCTTGCAAAAGAGCTGTTCCGATTGTATACAAACCCAGATAGTAAGTCACCGCAAAGATAGACCCGTAAAAGACACCTTGGTCACCATGCAGGGCTGATAAAATCGGAAAGCCTACAAACACACAATTGTTGAAGGTAATACAGACGGTGGCCGCCTTACCTTCATGGAGAGTAGGGTAAAAACGGGCCGCCAAGGGCCGGATGACAAAAAAGCAGCCGAAGTGGAAGACCAGACCGAAGACAAAGACGTAAAGGGCTTGCCACCAGGCAGCACCGCTTATAGCCAGGTTGCCCGACCGAACAATAACGGCCGGCATAGCTATGTTAATCACGAGCCCTGTCAGGCCTGCCCGAACGGTCGGCGTTATGATTTTATGCTTGCCCTTGGCCGCCAAAAAACCGACCAGCATCACCAAAATAATGGCTGCAATTTGTTGAATGGCTTGTAGCATAACAATAATCTCCCTCTTTTATGCCGTGTTTTTCCTCAGCTTTTTCGCAAAAGGAAACCGCGCCATTCACAGGTGCGGCTTTTTCGAAAGTTTGCGCACATGCTTAAACCTGATTGATTCGGTCTTTTAGCCAAGCCGGATCCGGCAACAGGATACCCTTCCCCCGCTCCATTTGAATCAGCCCGTCTTTCACCAGGCGCCGCAGCTGGCGGGTGACAGTCTCTCGGGTCAAGCCGGTAAAATTGCCCATCTCATCTTGTGTGAGCGTCAACGGCAACCAAATCCCCCGAGCTGTTTGACGGCCGTACTCCGGAATCAGGTCCAGCAGCAATTGTGCCACCCGATTTTCCGCCTCCGGCATCGAAAGGCGGCCGACCAAGCCTTCTGCCCAACGCAGGCGCATCCACAGTTGGTCCATCACCTTTTCTTTGACCGTCAAATTACTCTGCAAAACACTCAAAAAGGCATTTTTAGCAATGCGGACAATCAGTGTGTCCTCCAGCGTCTCCGCCGTATAAATGTAATCTGTCTCCTGGACTAAATTCAAACCGCCAATAAAATCGCCTGCACCGTAAATATAAAGGATTTGCTCCCGCCCGTCCTTTTGTAAAAAATAGACCTTCATGCGCCCACTTTGTACAACAAAGAAATATTCGGCCGGGTCACCGCTGTTAAAAACTGTGTCCCCGCGCTCGTATGAGCTGGTCTGAGAAGCCTCGTCAATCAGCTTGCATTCCTCCTCATTAAGACCGGCGAACAAAGCTATGTCCGCCGCCTTGACAACCGAATTGCCCGGGTCGGCCGAATTAAAACCTGCCTTCATTTCTTACTCCCAAATCCACTTTTTGTCCACCCTGTCACGGGCAGATGCCAGTATTTTATTCAACTTCTCTTCCAGGATACTACACCGGTCTTTGTCCATATCCGGAACGCCTTCTAAAGCATAGGGAAGGCCTAATTCTCGGTATTTGTCCACTCCGTAGGTATGGTAGGGAAGAATTTGGATGACTTCTATTTTGTCTGTTAAAAAAGGGCGGCGATTCAGCCAATGGCACAGGTCCTGCATGGCTGCCTCATTGTCCGTCCAGCCCGGAACCATGACATGGCGGAGCCAGACCTGTCCCGAAAAATCTTTTAAGCCGTCGACAAAACGCTCAAACACGGCCATGTCACTACCGGTTCGCTCTCGCCAATCGCCCGGCCGGAAGGCCTTAATATCAAGTAGCAAGGTATCTGTCTCCTGTAAGACAGCTGCCACAGTCGGGCCGCCGAAATAGCCACTTGTATCTAAACAGGTGTTGATGCCGGCCCGGTGCAAGGCTTCAAAGGCGGCTAAGACAAAGGGGGCCTGTATTAAGGGATCACCGCCGGAAAAGGTGACCCCTCCGGCCGCGCCGTAATAAGATTGATAGCGTTTGGCCCTGGCCACAACCTGTTCCACAGTAATAGGCTCACCCCGCCCACGGGCCGGGTCTGCCGGCGGTTGGGTATCAGGGTTGTGACAAAATTGACAGCGCAGGGGGCAACCTTGCAAGAAGAAGATGCTGCGAATACCCGGTCCGTCCACCAGACCCATGCTCTCAAAAGAATGAAGAAAGCCTTGGTCAGAGCGAATAACCTGACTGTCTGACATGGTTCTTGCCTCCTTCCACCCCGGCCGGCCTAACCTCAAGGTTGTTTTTGCTGACCCTTAAACGATAACAATAAATGCCTCAATTGCTGCACCGGTTTTATTTTAGCCTTTTAATAGGGATTCCTCTAGTTATTAAGTAAATTCACCCTTGCGATAAAAAAGAGACCACCTTTATTTTAGATCGTCTCTTTCCAGGCATGCATCTGCCGGAGTGTTTTTTGATTCATTTCATCTCTTCTTTTTTAAGAAGCAGCAAAACAAGCTAACAGCTGTCGGTAGAAAGGAAGTTCTTATCTAAAAGAAAAAGAAAGAAAAAACTGCCACCCCTTGAGGACAACAGCCTTTTCTTGAAGTTTCTACTTTAAAAGTTAAACGGGAACCCCGCTCTGGCTAGGGCCTGTTTTACCAGCCTCATTACAAGCTTACATCAGGCCGGCTAAAGTTGAAAATCCGGCGCACGCGCTGGCACAAGCTACTATAACAAGAATATCTAAGCCTAATGAGACAACAGACAGGACAACACCGGTGATGGCCATGCCTCTGCCACCCAAGCTTGGATTTAACTTAATTTCTTTGAGGGCTAAAGCAGACAGAATAACACCGACAACTGCTGAGGCCAGGCAAAGATAGCTAATGAAAGGAATCCAAAGCAAAGCCAGTGAGCAGATGCCGAGCACCATGCCTGCAACAGCCTTGCTGGAACGCTGCTGGCCCCCCTGCGGGTAAAACTGACCATAGCCGGGCTGACCCTGCGGATAACCTTGACCGTAATTCGGCTGACCCTGCTGGGGATAAGCTTGATGAGGCGCCTGACCGTAATTCGGCTGGCCCTGCGGTGAATACCCGGGTTGGCCTTGTGGTACTGCTTGTCCGTAACCGGACTGTTGCTGATAACCTTGCTGCGGTGCCTGCCCATAGCCCGGCTGCCCTTGTGGCCGGTTACTTACATCCGGTTGCTGTTGATTGTTGTTGAAATCAGATTCAGACATAGTTATATCCTTTCCTACTTGGTATGAGTTGTTCAAAATTTATTTACAAACAACCTATACTATACGGTAAGCCAAAGTATTTAGCAAGACTCCTGACAGGCTGTAAAGCTGATGGCACTGCCCCTTAGCCCGATTCGCTTCCCTTCAGCTCAGGTCTTGTTGAGGTTATTTAAAAATTATTTATAAACGGTCCTTAACCATGAACAAAATCAGTTTATTTTACAAGTCGCCCGAAGTTAAAATTTTGTTAGAGCGAATTTTTTGTTGAAATCTTCTTAAAGGTCCAATTTCAGGGGCTTCGCTCTACTTTTTTCCGCCCTTTCTGCAGCCGGAAAAGCAAGATATTTAATCCCAAGATAAAGATTGCTATCCATTGTGAAGTCCAAAAAGGACCCCATTTACCCCTATATGTATCACCTCTCAAAAATTCAATTATAAAGCGAAAGAGTGGGTAGAAGAAAAGGTAGAGCTGGGCAATATACGGGCGAAAACGCGGCAAATGGCTGAGCAGAAACAAACTAAGGCCCAATAAAAAATTAAAACCCGCCTCTATGAGTTGAGTCGGCAAAAGCATTATTCCACTTGGTGCAACCGGTGAATGTGGAAAAATTACACCGCCTTTTGCCACGGGACAGCCATAGCAGCAACCCACCAAAAAACAGCCGATCCGACCAAATCCATGCCCTATGACGGTTGGTACAGTAAAAAGGTTAAACATAGGCCATGCAGGTATTTTATATTTCTTGATATATATCACCAACATGACAAATCCGCCGATAAAGCCACCCCAAA
The DNA here is from genome assembly GCA_947253135.1 of uncultured Clostridia bacterium. Classification (GTDB taxonomy): domain Bacteria; phylum Bacillota; class Clostridia; order Saccharofermentanales; family Fastidiosipilaceae; genus CAMXYS01. Next base: position 4,968 of record CAMXYS010000010.1, on the reverse strand, counting down.
AAACCATGCCTCCTTGCAAGAGGGCGACGAAAAAAATGCAGGGATCCTCTCTTAACAATTGCAGCAAAAGTGGTAAATTAATCAAAACATCTAAGAATTTGGCGCCTAATAGGCCTCCCACCATAGCAAACAGACCGGCCAGACAAGCGTCCAGCCGATCAATTTTAAAGCGGTCTGCCAGCAAATATAAAAGCAAAAAGGCCACCGTCAGACCCACCACCATCATCAAACCATAGGTGGGAATCGAGCGGCCTAGCACAGTAACAAAAGGATACATACTAGTCTAACCGGCCCACTGCCAAAAGGGATAAAGATCTCCGGATTTTTCCAGGCCGGCATAAGGCCCTCCCTGAGACATCATTCAAAGCTGTTTTCAAACTCTTGTTCAAAGCGGTCAGCAAATTCCTTGGCAAATTCTTCATTGAAATGCTTGCCAAACTCTTCATAATCATTGCCGTTTTTTTCCAATTCATCCCAAAATTCCTGCCCGTACTTTTGACCGACATTTAAGGCTTGGCGGGCCACCACATAAGTACAAGCACAGCTGGCTGAAAGCACGATAGAAGTAACGATGGCGATGATGCCGCAGACCAAACCGGCTGTCAATTGTCCCGACCTAACCGGCAGACCGGGAGCTTGGACTCCGGCCTTCTTCTTGGTAGTCACATAAAGTATGATGGCCACAACGCCTGCTGCTAAAGATAACAGCTCCAAAATCAAAAAAAGGATAAAAAGCGGAAAAGCCAAGAAACTGGCAATAATACTGACTGCCAGACCGCAAATACCTAAGATCAGGCAAAGCTTCATCCGACCTTGGTCGACCGGAGCACTTTGGGGTTGCGGGGCCACCGGCGGCGGAACCTGGTAACCGTCACCGTAGGACGGCCCACCCTGCGGTGGCATAACAGGCTGTCCCGGTTGGCCATTGACATCAGCATATGGTGCTCCCAATTGATTGTTATTATTATAATCTGTCATTTTTCCTCCCAATCGGCCTTTTGCCATTACAGGCACACTCGGCGACTCAGTTCCAGTGAGTCCGGTCTTTTTTGGAAATGTCCGGACTGTCTATTGCTGTCATTTTCTACTTAACCAATTATAACTCAATTGTTTTTTCTATTTTTAGTCCGGCTTTAAAATTTTTTAAGGAACTATTTTCAATTCAATAAGAAAGAAGCTGCCCACTAATTGGACAGCCTCTTTTTGTGACTTTAATCCGACACCAGATCATTCTGATAAACCCAAACCGGATGAATAATCTTTAGCGCCGCCGCCTCTTGCGACGGTTACTTTTTCTCTTCTGCTTTTTCATCTTGTCGGTAAAACTGCTGGCAAAAGTTCTGATTGTCTTAGCTACACCGGCTATGCTGCTGATCGGAGTCTTAACCTTATCGACAAACGAATTAGCGGTATCTGCTACGGACTGAACCAGTTCCGCTATTGAGATAAGCGTATCCGACCCGCTTTCCGTCAACTTGTCAGCTGTTTTTAAAAGTGATGGGACCGTGTCAGCCAAACCGTCTGTTATGTCAACAACTCCACCTAAGGTGGCGTTGACGTGGTCGACTGTCTCCGGCAACTTTTCTACAGTCTCCTTAACCGGGTCCGACAGGTCGTCCAGCAAATCGTTGATATCATCAACCGTTTGCCCCAATCGAGAAAGAACCTGAACCAACTTGATGGAAAGAATAAACAAACCAACTAAAGCCAGACTGCCGCAGACATAAAGCAGAACTTTTAACAATAACTCCGTGTCGACCATGGTTGCATTAATATAAGTCATTTAGACTTTACCTCCCCGGCCGCCCTTATTTTTTAACTTCGTCATCGTCCTTAGCATCAGCGTCTTCTTTTGCTGCCACTTCATCTGCCTTGTCTAAAACAGCAGAAACCGCTTGGTCAGCTGTTTCTTCGGCGCCACGTTTGGCCCGGCGGGCAGCCATGCGGGCATCTCTGGCAGCGGCGCGGCCGGCCTTGGCGGCGGCAGATGTAGCCTCTTCAAAGCGCTCCTTTAAGTCACCGGCCTTATCCTTGACCCACTCGCCGGCTTCACCGGCCTTTTCCTTGACAAAGTCAACACCTTCAGCGGTTTTATCAGCAATATCTTTGCGTGTTTTTTTACCTGATTGAGGTGCGAACAATAAGCCGGCTGCCAAGCCGCCAACGGTGCCTAAAATGGTTCCTAAAATAACTTGTCCGCGGCGTTTTCTTCTGTTTTGTCCGGTAAAAGCACCGATAATTTCTTCAAAAAACATGAATTGCCTCCTATTGATGCAATGCTCATCTGTCGTAAAGTAGAAATCTACTGGACGACCGCTCCTGTTAACTATCATTTTAGCACAAATCATTTATTAAATTAACCGTTTTTACTGTTTAGCAATATGGCACTGCCGAGTGTGCCTTAACTTAGATTCCAAACAATAAATCTACTAAGTGAATCGGCTGCCGGCCGGGCTTAAGCGGGTGTAATGGCAGCTGGGCAGATAGAAATCAGCCAATCGTCCGTTACCTCCATCTTCTTAAGGGGCTGTCTTAAACAGGTCGTGCTATACTGATTTGATGCTTAATTTTATTTTACACGAGGTGGGTGACCTATGCAGTTAAACATCAAGATCCGCGAAATTCAAGAACTTGCTACCAATGGCAATACCTATATGCGCGGGCGAAGATATTACGCTTCCGGCCACATCCGAGACTTAGTTTACAACCCCGCAGACCTGACCTACCGGGCCCGCATTGCCGGTTCCGGCAGGAATCTCTACCGGGCTGAAATCAAGGTCGGAAAAACCGGGCGACCGCTCAGTGTCGCCTGCTCTTGTCCTGCCTTTAAAAAATACCATGGCTTTTGCAAGCACCTGGTAGCGGTTATGCTCCTGGCGGCCGAACAAGATATTTCTGAAACCGAAGGTGGCAACTTAAATTTACCTATACCGGCGGACGACAATCCGCCTTTCGGCCAAGGTACCACAGCCGGCGAACAGCCAACGACCCCACTGCGGTCAACTCGCGAGCCGGCGGCCGGCCGAGAGGCTAGGCCGGTTGTGCGGCCGGCCGAAACGACCTCCCCCTTTTCCTTTATGAACAATAACGACAACCCCTCCGCTTTGCCGACCGTCTCCCCTAAGCGACGGTTGGCCCGGCTAGAAGCCCAGCTTTTTTTAAACCGGCTCGCCTACGCCAAAAAAAGGACCCAACCCATTGACGCCAATGCCCTGGGCTCCTCCCCCGCTGACGAAATCACGGCCGCCCGCGCCCAGCTTCTGGAGCTGGAGTGCACGCTTTCTTTACCCTCCTATAGCTCCAAGCTTGCCGGCTTGACTTTCCGCTTTGGCTTTCCCGGCAAGCTCTATGTCGTCCGCAATATAGAAAAGCTACTCTTGGCAGCCTTAAATTGCGAAAATCTGCACTTCGGCAAATTTCTGGTTTACCGTCCGTTAAGCCAGCAAGTTCACCCTGCCAGCCAAAAAATTTTTGATTGGCTGCTCAATCTTTATCAAAACGACCGTGAAAAAAACCTTTACAACCCGGCTGTTGAAACCAGCATTTTCAGAGGCAATACCCTCCACTTAAACCCTGCTCGCTTAAGAGATTTTATAGAATTATTTCCGCCGGAACCGGACTCGACAGACCGGCCAACCGAACCGGTCCTGTTCGTTGAAACAAGTGGGAAACATAAAAGTCGCAGGGTTGGCCGGGATTTTCACATCCGCCGGGACTTCCCGCCTCTCTATTTTGAATTGGCAGAAGGACGGTGGGAAGAGCGGTCTTACCCGACTGACGAGATCTGCTTATTGACCGCTAAGTGCCTGTCAGATGACCGGCCGGCCAATTTATGTGAGGCCCTCACTTGGAAAAAGGAAGAGCCCTGCTTTAGGCTGCTGAGCGACGATGCCGGGATGATTATGGATAAAGAAAATCTCTACCTGATTCCCGAAAATGATACAGCCTTTTTTTTGAAGCCTTTCTACAAGGCACTCAGTAGTTTGAGTGACAAACCGGGCCTGATTTTATCAGAGGAGGCCACCGGTAACTTTTTAAATCTCGCCGGCCCCCGGCTAAGTCGGTCAGGCTATCTCCGTCTGACCAATGAGCTTAAGGGCAGGCTGCTACATGTCAAACCGGAAATTGAACTCTATCTGGATACCGACCACACGGCCGTGACCGGCAAATTGCTTTTTAAGTATGAAGACATTACAATCAACCCCCACCCCGATGTAGACCTGGCTGAGGCTGAGGTTGAGGCCGGGACAAAAAGCGAGTCGGATGAACGTCCACAAATTCTGATCCGCGATTCTGAAAGTGAACAGATTGTCTTGCAAAAATTACAAGCCGCCGGCTTTGATCCGGCTGCACCGAGACGGGTCCGCCGGGCCGACCTCCCCCATACAAACGAAAGAGGGCTTTACTACTTAAAAGACAATGCTGCCATTTTTGAATTTTTGACTGACGGTTTAAATGATTTAAAAAATTTAATTACGATCTACTACTCCAGCCAATTTCAAAAACTGACTGTACAAAAACCTCCCCGGTTAACCGGCCATATTCGCTTGGACGAAAATTTAAACCTGCTTTCTCTCGACCTGGAAGCCGGCGCGATCGATCCTGCTGCCATCCGCGATTTACTCGCTGCCTACCGGGAAAAACGCCGCTTTATCCGGCTTAAGGACGGCAGTTTTTTCAACCTGGAAACTCTGGTTTCTCCCCGGGCGGCGGCGGTGGAAACAGGTGTACAACCGATCACTCAGGAAACTTCAAAGGCGGGTGAAGCAGAGGATAAAACCGACCAAAAAACCAGCTCTGAGGCCGACCTCCTGCCGCTCCTGGATAAGCTGGATCAGTGGGGTGCCGAGTGGTCTGATGCCGCCTTGTCCATGCCGTCCTACCGCGCTCTTTCCATGGATAGGATCCTGCAAAGTTTGTCGCTAAAGCTAGTTGACGGCACCGGCAAAGCTCAGCTGACAACAGATG
>CAMXYS010000009.1 GCA_947253135.1 uncultured Clostridia bacterium | reverse complement strand
TACACCGGTGGCGAATCGTCGGCAGCGTCAGATGTGTATAAGAGACAGTGGATAATCAGAGGCAAGTCATAGCGGCAGGCCAATTTGATCTGCGCCTTAAAAATAACCTTTTGCAGACCTGCATTGGCTCGGGTGTAATGGTAATCGATACCGGCTTCACCGACGGCGACAATGCGATTTTCCCGAGAGGCCAAAAGAAAATTTTCCAGCTGCTCCAAGTCACTTTCGCCCACATTGTCCACTTCACCCGGATGAATTCCGACCGCTGCATATAGATTCGTCCGGCGGCGAGACAAGCGGACAGCCTCAACTGAACTGGCCAAGTCAACGGCTGGCACGACTAGCCGCCCCACCCCGGCTGCGGTCGCCCGTGCTAAGACCGCTTCAATTTGGTCGGGATAATATTCCTCGTAGATATGTGCATGCGTATCAACTAGCAACTTGTCCTCCTTTTAAACCGGCTGCGCCAAACCGCTCAGCTGATTTCGGACCCCGCGGCTACAGCCTCATCGGGACACAGCAGGCGCAAAGTTCCGGTGGCACTGTCCTCAGCGCACAAAAGCATGCCTTGTGACAGCTGCCCGAAAATCTTGCGAGGCTTCAAATTGGCCACCAAGACTACCTGCCGACCGATCAGGTCAACCGGCTCATAGAAAGCCGCTATGCCCGACACCACCTGGCGACTTTCAATTCCCAGGTCAACCGTTGAGCACAACAATTTATCCGAACCCTCCACCTTTGCGCAGGCCGTGATCGTACCAACTTGTAATTGAAGCTTAAGAAAGTCATTAAAATCCAAAGTGGCAGCCGGCCTTGCAGTATCTGAGTCACCTGCCTCCTTATTTTTGGGGGACGTCTGTTTTCCTGCAGTTGCGGTCCTGTCCCCGGACGGGGGGGTGTTGGAGGACTGCTGCCGGTCCCGGCGCTCGGCCTCCAAACGGGCCAGTTCTTCTTCCACATCAATGCGGGGAAACAGGGGCCTGGCTGCCGCCACCGGACCAGCCGGCCGATAAGCCGTAAAATCCGTCGCACTCGACCAGGTTTTTTGCCCGGCCTCCGTGATGTTTAAAGCCTCAAAAATGGCTTGGGCGGTCGTCGGCATAAAGGGCTGCAACAAGACAGCCACCACCCGCAAGGCCGCAGCCAAGTGGTAAAGCACATTGGCCAGGCTGGCATTTTGGCCTTCATCTTTGGCTAAAATCCAGGGCCGGGTCTCATCAATATACTTATTGCTGCGCCCGATTAAAGTCCAGATATCCTGCAGCGCCAAGTTAAAATTCAGGCTGTCCATATGTTCTGCCACAAGCCGGCCGGTTGACAAAGCTGTTTCGACCAGATCCCGGTCGTAGTCTGTCGCCTCCCGTTCATCCGGCAAGGAACCGGCAAAGTACTTCTTGATCATGGAAGTCGTCCGGCTGACCAGGTTGCCCAGGTCGTTGGCCAAGTCTGAATTAATACGATTGATAAGGGCTCGATTTGAGAAATTGCCGTCCGAACCGAAGGCGATTTCACGCAGCAAAAAGTAGCGCACTGCATCGACACCATAGCGGTCACACAAGATAACAGGATCGACCACATTGCCAACAGATTTAGACATCTTGCCGTCGTCAATTAAAAGCCAGCCGTGCCCAAAGACCTGCTGCGGAACCGGTAGGTCCAGGGCCATTAGGAGGGCCGGCCAGATAATAGTGTGAAAGCGGACAATCTCCTTGCCGACCAGCTGCACATCAGCTGGCCAAAAACGGTCATAGCCGTCCTCCTTATGGTCGGGATACCCCAGGGCCGTTATGTAGTTGACCAGGGCGTCAACCCAAACATATATGACATGCTTGTCATCAAACGGGACGCGGACCCCCCAATCAAAACTTGTCCGTGAAACAGCTAAGTCCTCCAGACCGGGCCGGAGAAAGTTATTTAGCATCTCGTGCTTGCGGGCAGGCGGTTGAATGAATTCCGGACAGTCTTCATAGAGTTTAATAATGCGGTCTTGATATTTTGAGAGACGAAAAAAATAGCTTTCCTCTTCGGTTCGGTGGACCTCCCGCCCACAATCCGGACACTTGCCGTCTACCAGCTGAGTTTCCGTCCAAAAGGACTCACAGGGCGTACAATACCAGCCCTCGTAGCGGTCCAAATAAATATCGCCCTGGTCGTAGAGCTGCTGAAAAATGGCTTGGACACGTTGTTCATGAGCCCGGTCAGTCGTCCGGATAAAGCGGTCATAAGAAATATTCATCAGGGACCAGAGGTCTTTGACCGAAGCCACCATGCGGTCCACAAAGGTTTGTGGCTCTACCCCTTCTTCCACCGCTCGTTTTTGAATCTTTTGTCCGTGCTCATCCGTGCCGGTCAGAAACATCACATCAAATCCATTTAAACGCTTGTAGCGGGCCATAGCATCCGCTGCCACGGTCGTATAAGAGTGCCCAATGTGCAGTTTGTCACTCGGATAATAAATCGGTGTCGTAATGTAAAAGGTGCGTTTTTCCGCTGCCGGTTCCGCCGGCCCGGGAACACGTGTTGTCATGCTTTTAATCCTTTCTTCTGCTCTGCTGTCCCTGACAGTGATCCGGCCGAGGCCCTTGGCTGTCCGGCCTTACAGTTTGGTCGGTTCGCCCAGGTTGTCCAGTTCGTCGCCTGTGACCGTGGCGCTTACAATTACCTCTGACTCCAGGGGACGGTCCTGGGCGTCAGTAGGCACATTAGCGATGGCGTCGACAATATCAAGTCCTGCCGTCACTTGCCCAAAGGCGGCATATTGTCCATCTAAGTGAGGTGACGTCTCATGCATAATAAAAAACTGTGAGCCGGCTGAGTCGGGGTGCATAGCTCTGGCCATAGACAAAACCCCGCGCGTATGTTTTAAGTCGTTGGACACTCCGTTGGCTGCAAATTCGCCCTTAATATGCCAGCCCGGGCCACCGGTGCCGTTGCCTACAGGGCAGCCTCCCTGAATCATAAAGCCGGGAATAACCCGGTGGAAAGTCAAACCGTCATAAAAACCCGACTTCACCAGACTGACAAAATTTTTGACACTCTCCGGAGCCACTTCCGGGTACAAGTCCGCCTCTATCTTACCTCTGCCTTTAATGTCAAATGTTACCTTTATCGCCATAACAGCCTCTTTCTATTGAAACCGGTACCGGCCCGGTCCCACCTTCATCAATGGTTGTTTAACATCCTAGCCTGGTCCGCTTTCAGCAGATCTTGCTTAACAGTCCACAGTTTTTCCGACAAATCCACATAATAGGTCTGCGGATTTTCAAACCGACGTACGGAATCCCACAGCGTATTTTGCTGCTGCAGACAAAACTCCCTAATTTCGTGAATAGCAGGATTGGTGTAGACCAATTCACCGGACCGGAAGATCGGTTGTAAGATTTGTTCAGCCTTGAAATTGGTCAAGTTTTTGCGCTTCCAGGTGTGGTCGGGGTGGAAAATCTCATATTCCTGTTCCAAGTCCGGCCGCTCACCTGCCAGCGTCACTAAATCGGCCAGAGCCTTGCCGGTATCTCGGTCATAAAAACGCCAAACCGCTTTGTTTCCGGGAGTGGTCATCTTGGTTACATTGTCCGAGACTTTCATGCGCGGAATCGTTTGTCCGTCTCTTTCAATAGCAGCAAGCTTATAGACACCGCCGAAAACGGGCTCTGCCCGAGAGGTGATCAGGCGCTCACCGACACCAAAGCTGTTGATCGCGGCCCCCTGCAGAAACAAGGCTTCAATCACACTTTCATCCAGGGCATTGCTGACTACAATAGCACAGTCAGACAGGCCGGCCTCATCGAGTAAACGGCGAGATTCCTTGGTCAAATAGGCCAGGTCCCCGCTGTCGATGCGAATCCCCTTTAAGCGTTTGCCAGCGGGTTCCAAGACCTCTTTGGCGATCTTGATCGCATTGGGAATGCCGGATTTTAAGGTATTGTAGGTATCGACCAGCAAAACCGTATTGTCCGGATAAGCCTCGGCATAAGCCTGAAAAGCTTCATACTCTGAATCGAACATCAAAACATAGCTGTGGGCCATGGTGCCGGACAAGGGGATGCCGAACTGCTCACCACAAATGGTGCAGGAAGTCCCTGCCGCACCGCCGATATAAGCGGCTCTGGCACCTAATACCGAAGCGTCATAACCCTGAGCCCGCCGGGCACCGAATTCCATGACGGCTCGGCCACCGGCCGCCCGGACAATCCGGCTGGACTTGGTCGCAATGAGGCTTTGGTGGTTGACGGTTAGAAGCAGCATGGTCTCAATCATCTGAGCCTGGATCAGCGGTCCTCTGACCTTGACAATGGGCTCATTAGGAAAAACCGGCATGCCTTCCGGCACCGCCCAGACGTCACAGGCAAACTTAAAATCGGCCAGATATTGCAAAAAGCCTTCTGTAAAATCCCCGGTTGAGCGCAGATAAGCTAAATTCTCCTCTGTAAATTGCAGGTCTTGCAGGTAGTCGATCATCTGTTCGACGCCCGCCATCAATGCATAGCCACCCTGCTGCGGCACGGCCCGAAAATACAGGTCAAAATAAACAATCGTGTCGCCCAAGCCCTGGTTAAAGTAACTTTGCGACATCGTTAACTCATAGTAGTCTGTCAACATAGACAGGTTAGTTCGGTGGTTCCAAGCCATTTTTATCTCTCCTTATTCTGAGAAATCAAACAAGGGCGGGTCATACTGTACAGCTTCTAAAAAAAGCCCTTTGGCCGGTAAAGTTTTGCCCGCTCTATTCCGTTCGCCGGACATAACAACGGCCGGTATCTCAACCGGCGCAATTTTACCCAGGCCTACATAAAGTAATGTCCCGGCGATGATTCTCACCATATTATACAAAAAGCCGTCCCCTTCAACAATGATGCGGACAGCGGGGCCGGTGGCAGTCACTTCCACCCGGCTGAGCGTCCGCACAGTTGTCCTGGCTGTGCTGCCGGTCGCCATAAAGCTGCTGAAGTCATGGCGGCCAACCAGGTGAGCTGCCGCCACCCGCATGGCCTCGCAGTTTAAGGACCGAGGCTCGTGCAGATAGAAGCGTCCCCGGATAGCCGAGGGGCGCGGATGATTCCAGATTTGATAAATGTAGCGCTTACCCACCGCCGCGAAGCGGGCATTAAAATCAGGTGGAACTGTCGCTGCCCCCAGCACCACAATATCGCGCGGTAAAGCCGTCTGCACAGCCAGGGGCAACTTCTCTACCGGAATGCGGCTGGCGGTCGTAAAGTTACTGACATGGCCCCAAGCATGTACTCCGGCATCAGTCCGGCTGCAACCGACCACAGTGATCGGTTCACCCGTCACCCGGGTTAAAGCATGTTCCAATTTTTCTTGCACACTGACCGCATTCTTTTGCCTTTGCCAGCCGGCGTAGCGGGTACCGTCATACTCCAGTAAGAGTGCTATATTTCTTTCATGCAGAAGGCTTGCGGCCATGGTCTCCTCTTTCTATATATTGACAGTGGTTTTCGCTGGCTGTGGTCGGTTTGATGACAACTTTTGCACTTGCGTCCCCGGCTCTACCTGCTCGTCAAAGCAGGCGGTCCAGGAGGAGGCAGGCGGCCAAACCCAGCACCGCCAGCAGGGCAAGCCACAGGTCGGTCCGGCTGAAAGATAAGGGATTCAGCCTGGTCTTACCCTCTCCCCCCCGGTAACAGCGCGCCTCCATCGCCAGGGCTAATTCATCTGCCCGCTGGAAGGCCGAGACAAACAGGGGGACTAAAAGTGCCACCAGGCCTTTGCCCCGCCGGCGCAGAGAACCACTTTCAAAATCTGCCCCGCGGGACATTTGCGCCTTCATAATTTTTTCTGCCTCAGCCGCTAAAGTAGGTACAAAACGCAGGGCGATCGACATCATCATAGCCACATCATGTACCGGCACCCGGATATAGGTCAAAGGTTTCATGAGGGCTTCTAAACCGTCAGCAACCTTCATCGGTGTGGTGGTCAATGTCAAGAGCAGAGAAGATGTCGTGACCAGATAAAGCAAGCGCAAGATAATTTTAAAACCGCCGAACAGACCACCGGTCGTGATGCTGAGCGGGCCGGCAGTCCACAGGGTCTCCCCGGTGTCAGCTGTCAACAGATTGATCAAAAAGGCGAACAGGGCGATATAGATAATACTCTTAACACTGACTAATAATTTTTTGATCCCGGTGCCGGAAAGCAAGGCAGTTCCCAACAAAAGTGACCCGTACAGTAAAAAGCCGGCCGCCTGATTTAAGATAAAAACAATAATCATAGCTGCCAACATCAGGAGAATCTTTAAGCGCGGGTCTGCCCGGTGCAAAAAAGAATTTCCCGGCAAATATTGGCCCAGGCGCACTTTCATTGCCAGACCTCCTCTCTGTCAGCAGTCGCCGCTGCCCACAGATTGGTGGCTGCAGTCTCGGGCGACAGGCAAAAAGGATCTACAGCAGGAAAGTACTTGGCTAATTGCTTTAAAAAGCGAACCGGTTCCGGTACTTCCAGCCGGGACCTTTTAAGCAGATCTTCCCGACTGAACAAGTCTTTGGGGCTGCCGACCGCTACCACCTCACCGCCCTCAAGCAGCAGTAAACGGTCGGTCAAGCGGGCCAACTCTGTCATGTCGTGAGAAACTAAAATAATAGTGACCCCTTGTTCTTTCAAACTGCTGATATAGCGGAAGATTTCCGACCGACCAACCGGGTCAAGCCCCGCCGCCGGCTCATCTAACACTAAAATATCCGGCTGCAAGGCCAGGACGCCGGCTAAGGCCACTCTGCGCTTTTGCCCACCGGATAAGGTAAAGGGAGACCGCTCCAAAAGCTCTGCCGCCAAACCGACAGCAGCAGCAGCCGTGTGCACCCGCTCTTTCACCTCGGATTCGGGCAAGGGGATTTGCCGGGGACCGAAGGCGATGTCTTCATAGCAGGTCTCCGCGAAGAGTTGGTGTTCAGGATATTGAAACAAAAGCCCGACCCGCCGGCGCAATTCCTTAACTTGTTTTTTGTCTCCTGCATCCAGATCAAACACCCGCACTGCCCCGGCCGGTGGACGAATCAAGGCATTAAAATGTTGGACCAGGGTTGACTTGCCCGACCCCGTCTGGCCCATAATGCCGAAGCACTCACCCCGGTTAACCGCAAAGCTGACGTCTTTTAAAGCCGGGCGCTCCCGATCTGATTCTGCGTAAGCATAGCTTAAGTTTGAGACAGTTAGAATGGGCTCCGCTGTGCCTCTTGCTGCCCTTGGCACGGGATCAGCCGAGATCTCGGTTGCAAGTGGGGAGTCGGCTGCCGCCCGGGCCATGTCAGGTTCACCCGGGCCATCCGCCACCTTCCCTTTGAGGGATGTTTGCTTCGCCAGCTTGGAAGCAAAGTTACCACCGGAACCTTCGTCCAAACAGCCGACCGCAAAGGCTATCGCCCCCTCTGTTGACACGCAGCCAGTCGGCAGGTCACGGTCGGCCAAGCGGGCCAGGGCCGCACAAAAATCCAGATGAAAAGGGGCCTCTAAGCCCAGTTCACGAATCCGGTCCGTCTGACTTAAAACAGCGGCCGGCGACCCTGCCAAAACCGGGCGCCCCCCTGCCAGAATAAACAGCTGGTCTGCGTCCAGGGCCTCGTCCATGTGGTGGGTGATATGGACCGCCGTCAACCCTTCAACTTTGACCAGGCGGTCCAATAATTCCAACAACTCTCTGCGGCTGAGCGGGTCCAGCATGGAGGTCGCTTCGTCTAAGATAATACCTTCCGGCTGCATAGCTAAAATACCGGCGATGGCCAACTTTTGTTTTTGACCGCCCGACAAGTTGGCCGGCGCCTCTTCACGCCGCTCCAGCAGGCCAACTGTCGTCAGAGCCGACTCCACCCGGCTGCGCAGATCCGGCAGTGGAACCCCTATATTTTCCGGCCCGAAAGCGACATCCTCTTCCACTGTCGTCCCCACAATTTGATTGTCCGGATTTTGGAAAACAAAGCCACATTTCCGCCTTAATTCAAACAACTGATCGTCATCCGCCGTGTCAATACCGCCGGTTTTAATACGCCCGGTATCAGGCAAAATCAAACCGGTAAAAAGTTTGGCTAAAGTCGATTTACCCGACCCGTTACGGCCTAAAACTACAATTTTTTGCCCCGGCTGAATCGCCATAGACAAATCGTCTACCGCCAGCACCGACTCCCCTTCACACCGGTAGCCAAAGGTGACCTGTTCCGCTTCAATAAATGCAGTCAAATGACTTTTTCTCCATCTCTTCTATCTTTTCATCCGCCGTTGGCAAATTCGATTAAAAAAGACTGCCCCGGCCTTCGCTTCAGGGCAGTCTCAATTAGCAAAAACGCTTCACTGCTACCGTTTCCGGACAGACAAAGTCGGCTTATACTAACTCTAAAATGGCCATTTCGGCACCGTCGCCTTTGCGGACGCCGATGCGGGTCAACCGCGTGTAACCGCCGTTGCGAGCCACATAACGCGGAGCAACATCATTGAATAAGACATTGACCGGGTTCTTTTTAGCGGCAGAAGCCATGTTCTTCATCGCATAGCGACGGGCCGCCAAACGAGAAGGGGCATCCACCTGAACGGTCTTAGTGGAAACTTCACGTTCAACCACGTCATAGCGATTGCCGTTTTTCGACGTTTTGGAGACAAGGATCTTCTTGCCGTCCTTGTCCAGTTTAGCTTTTGATGTGACCACTTCACGGGTAGTGAAGTTATCGTTTTCCCTGACCGCCTTAGTGATCACATTCTCGGCAATACGCTGAGCTTCCTTGGCTCTGTGCACTGTGGTCTTCACTTTACCGTTGAGGATCAAAGCCGTGACAATATTGTGCAAGATCGCCATGCGGGCCGATGTGGGACGGCCGAGTTTACGGTATCCGGACATGTATTTACCTCCTAATCTCCCTGTGCGGGAGCATCAATCATTCGTCATCGTCTGAGGAAGCCAGAACCAAGTCGTATTCTTCCAACTTGAGCAAAATTTCTTCTAAAGATTTTTTGCCGAGGTTTCTGACCTTCATCATTTCTTCTTCCGTCTTTGCGGTGAGATCGCCCACCGTATTAATATTGGCGCGCTTGAGACAGTTGTAAGTACGGACAGAAAAATCCATATCTTCAATCACCATATCCAATGCTTCGTCGCGCTCTTCAGCCTCAGGTTGCTCCTCGGCCTGCCTTTCATCCGTCTTTTGATCTAAGCTTAAAAATAAGCTGAGGTGGCTGGTCAAAATAGCAGCTGCCTTGCTTAAAGCTTCGCCGGCTGCAATCGTACCGTCGGTCCAGATCTCCATCGTCAGCTTGTCATAATCAGTAAACTGACCGACACGGGTGTCTTCCACACTGAAATTGACCTTGCTAATCGGTGTGAAGATGGAATCGACCGGAATCACACCGATCGGCTGATTCGGCCACTTATTCTGTTCAGAGCTGTTATAGCCTTTACCGGCCCCTATGGTCAGTTCCAAAAAGAGACGACCTTCACCATTCAAGCTGCAAATCGGATGGTCAGGGTTGATAATTTCAACTTCCTCATCCCGGACGATGTCACCCGCCGTAACCAGCCCGGTGCGGCCTTCATCCGTGCTCAAAAAAACCGTTTTGGGACCTTCAACATTCAGTCGAGCTCTGATTCCCTTGACGTTAAGGATCATTTCAGTCATGTCCTCAACGACTCCCGGAACCGTGGAAAATTCGTGGTGAACACCGTCTACACGGATCGCCGTGACGGCAGCACCGGGAAGCGAGGAGAGCAGGACGCGGCGCAATGCATTTCCGAGCGTCATGCCGTAGCCGCGCTCCAGCGGGTCAATGACAAACTTGCCGTACGAGTGGTCGTCATTGCTATCAACAGTCCGGATGACAGGCTTATTTATTTCTATCATTCTTACCTCCTACCAGTGTGGACAATAAAATACGTAACACACAACATTTAGCGGGAGCAAAGTTGAACATTTAATCTGAGGGAGACATTCATGTCTACTCTATCGCGCTTGTGTATGAGTAATAGAAGCATTACATTCTTCTTCTCTTCGGCGGACGGCAGCCGTTGTGGGGAACAGGCGTCACGTCTTTCAGCATGATGACATTTAAGCCTGCGGTCTGAAGAGCGCGGATAGCCGACTCACGGCCGGACCCGGGGCCCTTGACATAGACTTCGACCTGGGTCATTCCGTGGTCAATTGCTTTTTGAGCAGCGTTTTCCGCTGCCATCTGAGCAGCAAAGGGTGTGCCCTTGCGCGAGCCTCTCATCCCCTGAGCACCGGCACTGCCCCAAGAAATAACATTGCCTTGAGGATCCGTGATGGTGACGATTGTATTATTAAAAGTAGCATGTATGTAGGCATGACCCAAATCAACATTTTTTCTTGCTCTTCTTCTGGGTCTTGCAGAACGATTGGACGCCTTAGCCATATCAGTCCTCCTTATTTCTTCTTGTTAGCGATCGTGCGCTTGGGGCCTTTGCGGGTGCGGGCATTGGTCTTGGTCCGCTGGCCACGCACGGGCAGGCTGACTCTGTGACGACGGCCACGGTAGCAACCGATCTCGGTCAAGCGTTTAATATTCATCGCGGTGTCACGCCGCAGGTCACCCTCGACGTGATAATCGCTTTCAATCACCTTACGAATCTGGGTGATTTCAGCATCTGTCAAATCTTTAACCCGAACATCGGGACTGATATTGCATTTGGCCAAAATCTCGTTGGAAAAAGTTCTGCCGATACCATAAATATAGGTCAAAGCGATTTCGATACGCTTCTCATTCGGCAGATCTACACCAGAAATACGTGCCATATGTGCACCTCCATGTCAATAATGGTTATTTGTTCTATATATAAAATCACAGCCTGCTAAGACGGCGTGGAAAATTGTCAATTTAGATACTTCAGTTTTGTATTTACCCGGCCCTGTACCCCGTAACGGCACCGACCGCACCTATCAAAAATAGTATGTGTCAACAAAGAAATCACCGGCACACAGCACCGGTTCATTCACTGCAACTGCACTCAGCCTTGACGTTGTTTATGCTTGGGGTCAGAGCAGATAACCATTACTCTGCCTCTGCGCTTAATTACTTTGCATTTTTCGCACATCGGTTTAACTGACGGCCTTACCTTCATAAGTCTACCTCCTCATTTTTACTGGCATTTTTGCTGTTAAAGTGAACTTTAACATATTTTAAGACATATTATTAAATTATACCAAGATATTGTTTGCAATCAAGTCATTTCTTGTTTTTGTGCAAACTGACAAGAGCATACCGGCTTGGTCAAGTAGCGGTCGGAGCTGTTTGGAAAGCATAACCCGACCAGGCACCTGGAACCGAAAACCGAGCAACACCGCTACAACCGGTGCAGGGGCGCTTATTGCTTGCCGCGCCAGGTAATTCTGCCCCGGGTCAAGTCATAAGGCGAAAGCTCCACAGTCACTTGGTCGCCCGGCAAAATACGGATATAATTCTGCCTGAGCTTGCCACTGATGTGGGCGATAATTTCATGCCCGTTTTCCAACTCCACCTTAAAAATAGCATTGGGCATGGAGTCTGTTACTGTCCCCTCAACTTCTATCACATCTTCTTTAGCCATGATGGATCCTTTCTTTCTGCCACCTGCCACTGTTTGAGCAAATTCCTGATGGCTGCATCTGCTGTTCCCGACTGTCTGCGTTTGACAATGTCCTGCCAGACCTCTTGAGCCACCGGTGCCAGTACCCGCAAGTGTTTTTGATTCTTTTTTTTAGGTCGGTCTACTGTTCTTTTTTTGCCGTCACAGATTAATGCACTTGCCCGGTCCGGCCTTCCTACTTTGACGAAGGTGCCGCCTTTTTCCCGACCGGCTGTCACAGCAACCACTTCTGCCCTCAAGAGGGGCTCATAGACTAAACTGTCTCGGGCCTTTTTGTGTTTATCTGTCTTGCGCACCGCTATCTCTCAAGCTTGCTTGGTCAAAATCAGAGGACCGTCGGCCAAAATGGCAAAGGTGTGCTCATAATGTGAAGCATACCGACCATCCGCAGTCACAATCGTCCACTCATCGTCCAGCAGTCTTATCCGGTAAGACCCCAGTGCAATCATCGGTTCCAGGGCCAAGACCATCCCCTCTTCCAGGCGTATTCCCCGGCCTGCCCGACCGTAGTTGGGCAAGTTGGGTTCCTCGTGGAGGTCTCTGCCGACGCCGTGGCCGGTCAATTCTCGGATTACACCATAGCCGGCCGCTTCCGCCACTTGCTGGACAGCCGCCGAAATATCGCCCAAGCGGTTGCCGGGGTGCGCCTGCTCCAAACCTGCCCAGAAGGATGCTTCCGTCACCTGGATGAGCCGGGCAGCTTCAGCCGATATCTCTCCTACCGGGTAGGTTCTGGCCCCATCGCCATTCCAGCCATCGACCACTGCACCGCAGTCCACACTGACAATATCGCCTTCTTGCAAGATCTTGTCGGCAGAGGGGATCCCGTGGACCACCTCTTCATTGACGGATACACAGACAGCGCCCGGAAAAGGGGGGTCACCGTAACCCAAAAAGCCGGGCTCGGCGCCACAGCCTTTGATTATCTCCCTCGCCTTGAGGTCTATCTCCAAAGTTGATAGGCCCGGCTTAATAAAGTCATGCATCTCATCTAAAACCTTAGCTACAATGGCGTTAGGTTTTTTCATCGCTTCTATTTCTGCTTTTGACTTTAAAATAATCATAATCTGCCTCAAACTGCAAGCGCTGCGGTCAGTTGAGCGGCCGCTTCAGCCGGAGCGCCACTGTTGTCAATGTCCAGCAACAGACCCTCCTTCGCATAGTATTCGATCAGGGGTTCAGTCTGCTCGCGGTAGGTCGCCAGGCGGTTTTTTACCGTCTCCTCATTGTCATCACTGCGCTGATAAACCTCGCCCCCGCAGCGGTCGCAGACACCTGCTTTTGCCGTTGGCATGAATTCCGTATTGTAGCTGGCCCCACATTGCCGGCACACCCGCCGGCCGGCCAAACGAGCTACAATCAGGTCGTCCGGCAGACAGACATTGATCACGTGATCCAACTTGAGGTTCAGTTCCTCAAGCATTTTCGCCAGCGCCTCGGCCTGGGCCAAATTGCGGGGGAAGCCGTCCAATAAAAAGCCGGCCTCCTTGCCCTTCGCTGCCGCCAGTGCAGCCAAACGGTCCTTCACCATAGCGTTTGTCACTTCATCCGGGACCAAGTCACCCTTGTTGATATAGGACTCTGCCAGCCGGCCCAGCTCTGTTCCACCGCCAATGTTCTCCCGGAAGAGATCGCCGGTTGAAAGGTGTACAACCTCACAGCGGTCCACTAAAAGTTTCGACAGGGTGCCCTTGCCGGATCCCGGCGGACCCAAAATAATCAAATTCATACGTGTCCCCCTTGTCTAACACGACTGCCCTCCGGCCCCAAAATAGGGCGAAGGGCAGCATTCTACGTCACAAGGATCGCTTCCGGTCACTTAGCGGTCAAGAAAACCGCTGTGGTGACGCATCATTAATTGCGATTCCAACTGATTCATAATCTCTATACAGGTACCGGTGATAATAATAACACCCGTACCGCCAAACCACAGTCCCTGTGTGTGTGTCAGCGTGCCGACCAGCATCGGCGCCAAGGTAACAACAATCAAGAACAAGGCATCAAACCAACACAATCTCCTGGCGGTACCGCCGATAAAGTCAGAGGTCGGGCGACCGGGACGAATGCCCGGTATATAGCCGCCGTTTTTCTGCAAGTTGTTAGAAATCTCAATCGGATTGAACTGAATCAGAGAATAGAAGAAGGTAAAGCCCAAAATCAACAATGCCTGAATGACATAGTAAAAAGGACTGGTCCCCATATCTCTAAACCAGACTGCCACCGGATGCTGGCTTTCACTAAAGAAGAAAGTCACAATCAGGTTCGGCAATTGCAGAATCGACATGGCAAAGATGACCGGCATAACACCGGACTGGTTCACCTTAATCGGCAGGTAGGTGCTGTGGCCACCATATTGCTTGCGCCCCACAACCCGTTTGGCATACTGCACCGGGATCCGGCGTTCAGCCAACTGAATGTACAGGACACCGATGATCACCAGACAAATTGCCACAATCACCAAGAGGACAAACAGGATAGCCAAAACGGCGTTAAAACGAATTTCCCAGCCCTGCGCATAAAGAAACAGCGACCGAATCATCTGCGGGACACGTGCGACGATACCCGAAAAAATAATGATCGATATACCGTTGCCGATACCCTTCTCGTTGACCGACTCTCCCAGCCAAATCAAAAGCATCGAACCGGCTGCAAAGCTGCCGATGACCACCAGAGCGGTAATCCAATTCGGCAGGCTGGTGGAGGTTACCGACCTGGTATTAAAATAAAATGCCACTGACTGTAAAAGTGCGATAATCGCACCGGTCACTTTGGTGATTTTTTGGATCTTCTTGCGACCGGTCTCCCCCTCTTTTGCCAACCTCTCCAAAGCAGGAATAGCCACCGTCAGCAATTGAATAATGATGGACGCATTGATATAAGGCGTAATACCCATTGCGAAAACGGAAACCGACATCAGCGCACCACCGGACATAATATCCATCATGGAGCCAAGCTGTCCAAACCGTTGGATCAGATTCGTAAAGAGCACACGGTCAATACCGGGCACTGGAATCATGCTGCCAACGCGAAAGAGGACAATGATAAAGAGTGTGTACAGCATCCTCTTGCGCAACTCCGGCGTACGGAAAGCATTCCTGAAGGTGTCGATCATGTTACCCATGAGCTTATGCCTCCTCTACACTACCACCGGCTTTTTCAATTTGCTCTCTGGCGCCGGCCGTTAACTTAGCACCGCGCACAGTCAACTTTTTGTTTAAGGCTTCCTTGCCCGCTACAATCTTGATGCCGTCTTTGTCGTGGCTGAACTTGGCCACGCCCTTGGCACGCACACTCTCCATATCCACTACGTCGCCGTCAGCAAATAGGTTCAAACGGTCCGCCGGGATGACAACATAGTCCTTAGCAAAGCGCTTGTTATTAAAACCGCGCTTGGGCACCTGACGGAAGTAAGGCGTCTGTCCGCCTTCAAAGCCCGGGCGAACACCGCCGCCGGAGCGGGCCTTTTGGCCTTTGTGGCCACGACCGGCCGTTTTGCCGTTGCCGGAACCCGGTCCCCGACCCTTGCGGTAGGCTGTCCTGGCAGCACCCGGAGCTGCTGTAAATTCATTTAATTTCATTTCCGCCCCCTTAAGCTTCTTCAACTGCGAGCAGATGACGCACTTTGTTTAAAGCGCCGCGTGTAGCCGGCGTATCAGCCAAAGTGACACTCTGTCCAATCTTCTTCAGGCCCAAAGCCTCTATTGTTTTGCGCTGAGTATCTGAAGATCCGACGAGGCTGCGCACTAACTTAATGGTTAATTTAGACATAAAAAACCTCCTCGCCTTATTTAAACATATCAGTGACTGACAAGCCGCGCAAACGCGCCACTTGACTCGGCGACCGCAGGGCCTTTAAAGCTTCCATGGTCGCATTGACAACATTGTTCGGGTTGTTAGAACCCAGAGATTTGGTGCGGATATCGCTGATTCCGGCCATTTCCAAAACAGCACGCACCGGACCGCCGGCGATAACACCGGTACCTTCCGGAGCCGGTTTCAGCAAGACCTTGCCGCCACCGAATACGCCGGTCATCTGGTGAGGAATCGTGGTGCCGGAAAGGGGAACCGTAATCATATTTTTCTTAGCTGCCTCAACACCCTTGCGGATAGCTTCGGGAATTTCGGCGGCCTTACCTTGGCCCTTGCCCACCCGGCCTTCGCCGTCACCCACGATTACCAGAGCAGTAAAGCGAATGTTGCGCCCGCCCTTAACCGTCTTGGACACCCGGCCGATATGAATAACTTTTTCGTTCAGTTCCTTTGTGTTCGGATCAATATTCATTGCTTAACCTCCCCCTCAGAACTTTAAGCCGGCTTCGCGCGCGGCTTCGGCCAGAGCTTTGACGCGGCCGTGGTACAGATAACCGCCACGGTCAAAGACAACTTGTTCAATTTTTTTGGCAACACCGCGCTCGCCGATCAGTTTGCCGACTGCTTGAGCGGCAGCTACATTGCCACCCTGCTCTACACCGGCCTCTTTTTCAAGAGAGGAAGCGGCTGCCAACGTGGCGTGGTTGACGTCGTCGACCAGCTGCGCATAGATGTGCTTGGAGCTGCGGAAGACGCTCAGGCGCGGCCGCTCCGAAGTTCCGTTAATCTTGTTGCGGACCCGGAAGTGACGGCGTTTGCGGAGTTCATTTCTGGATGTTTTTTTAATCATTTATCTTTCCTTTCCGCTTATGAGCTTGCGCCGGTCTTGCCTTCCTTCAGGCGGAGCTGTTCATAGTCATACTTGACGCCCTTGCCCTTATAAGGATCGGGTTTTCTGTAACTGCGAATAACCGCCGCCGTCTCACCGACCAGCTGCTTGTCCGCCCCCGAAACGGTGATACGGTTTTGCGCCGGTACATCAATGGTGATACCTGCCGGTTCATCAAATTCGATCGGGTGAGAATAACCCAGGCTCAAAACCAAAGTTTTTCCTTGCTTGGCAGCCCGGTAACCCACACCGTTGATTTCCAAATTTTTCTTAAAGCCTTCCGTCAAACCGACTACATTGTTATGGATCAAAGAACGGACCAGGCCGTGCAGAGAACGAATCTCCTTCTGATCACCGTCACGGGTGACGCGAACTTCATTGTCTTCCACCTTGACGTGGATTTTTTCAGACGGGATTGCGGTCGTCAGCGTCTGCTTGCCATCGCTGACCTTAACCTGGTCGCCGTCCACCTTTACTGTGATTCCCTGCGGAATCACAATCGGTTTCAAACCGATACGAGACATAGTCTTTCCTCCTGCTCTTAAGATTGTGAGCTGCGGGCTATAAATTATGCCCTCAGCCCTTTTCAGAGTTACTTACCAAATATAGCAAAGCACTTCGCCGCCGACATTTTCCTGTCTGGCCTTGCGGTCTGTCATAATGCCCTTATTGGTGGATACCAAGGCAATGCCCAGTCCGTTTAAAACTTTAGGCAGATCTTGTGCCTTGGCATAAACCCGCAAACCGGGCTTGGAGATGCGTTGCAGGTTAGTGATGACACTGCTGCCATCAACATACTTCAAGGTGATACGCAAAACGCCCTGAACCTGAACATCTTCAATCATTTCAACTTTGCCGATATAGCCTTCTTGCAGCAAAATATCAGCAATGGCGCGCTTTTCCTTTGAGGCCGGCACGTCTACTGTCTTGTGACGAGCTGCGGCCGCATTCCGGATACGCGTTAACATATCTGCTACGGGATCTGTGATGTGCATAATTTCCTCCTTCAGCCGCTTTCTTACCAGCTTGACTTCTTCACGCCGGGGATCTCACCACGGTAAGCCATTTCCCGGAAGCAAATACGACACAGCCCGTACTTGCGAATATAAGATCTCGGACGGCCGCAGACCTGGCAGCGATTATGGGCCCGGGTGCTGAACTTCGGCTCACGTGTGGACATAATTATCTTGGACTTTTTAGCCATTTTTCTCCTCCGCTTACTTTCTGAAAGGCATTCCGAACCGGGTCAATAACTCACGACCTTCTTCATCGGTATTCGCAGTCGTGACGATAATGATATCCATACCGCGAATCTTGTCGACTTGGTCGTAATCAATCTCCGGGAAAATCAGCTGCTCTTTCATACCGACCGCATAGTTGCCACGGCCGTCAAAGGAGTTGGGGTTCAGGCCGCGAAAGTCACGGACGCGCGGCACAGCCAAAGAGATAAAGCGGTCCAGGAATTCATACATCCGTTCACCGCGCAAGGTCACCTTGCAACCGATGTTCATGCCTTCACGCAATTTAAAGGCCGCAACTGACTTCTTTGCCTTGGTCACAACCGCCTTTTGGCCGGCAATGGTCTCCATGTCGCGAACCGCATTTTCAATGATCTTTGAGTTGTCCTTCGCCTCGCCCAGACCCATATTCAGAACAATCTTTTCCAGCCTCGGAGCCTGCATGATCGACTTGTACTGAAAGGTCTCCATCAAGGCGGGCCTGATTTCGGATAAATACTTGTCTTTTAATCTAGCCATTTTCTCCTCCTGCCTTAACCCTTCTTAGCCGCTTTGACCACATCAATGGTCTTGCCACAGGCCTTACAATAGCGCACCTTGTCGCCGTTGTCTTCGATCCGACGACCGGTTTTCGCAGGTCGTTTGCAAGCATCGCAAACCAGCATGACATTAGAGGCGTGGATCGGAGCTTCCTGCTCGACAATGCCCCCCACCTGGTCAGCCATGGACGGTTTCTTGTGCTTCGTCACCATGTTGATGCCTTCCACAATCACCCGGTCCTTCTTGGGGATAACCTCGACAACTTTTCCGGTCATGCCGCGATCTTTGCCGCTCAGCACGTAGACAGTATCATTAACTTTTACATGTACTTTTCTAGGCATATGATCCTCCTTACAGCACTTCCGGGGCTAAAGAAAGAATTCTGGTAAAATTCTTTTCTCTCAACTCGCGGGCAATGGGGCCAAAGATACGGGTTCCACGGGGGTTCATGTCGTCGCGAATAATAACAGCTGCATTCTCATCAAACTTGATGTAGGAGCCATCTCTTCTGCGAACGGCACGCTTGGTGCGCACGACCACGGCCTTGACCACTTCACCCTTCTTGACAGCACCACCGGGTGCCGCCTCCTTAACAGAACAGACAATAACATCCCCGATGCTGGCATACCGACGTTTCGAGCCGCCGATAACCTTTATGCACTGAAGTTCGCGAGCACCGGTATTATCTGCCGTTTTTAATCTCGATTCTACTTGAATCATCTTGCTCTCCTTTTCGTGAACAGCCGCATAAGCAAAGCTTATTTAGCTTTTTCAACAATTTCGATCAATCTCCAGCGCTTCATCTTGCTGAGCGGTCTGGTCTCCATGATGCGGACCCGGTCACCCACTCTGCACTCGTTGTTTTCATCGTGCGCGTGGAATCTCACCGTGCGCTTGATGTATTTCTTGTACAAAGGGTGGCGAACATGGTCGGCAACCGCCACGGTGATCGTCTTATCCATCTTGTCAGCGGTAACGATACCGGTTCTGACCTTGCGATTATTTCTATTTTCAGTCACGGTCTCACCCTCCCTTATTTAGCTGCTTCCTGCAATTCACGCTCCCGCAAGACGGTCAGCACCCGGGCGATGCTGCGCTTGACATCACGCAATTGCAAGGGATTTTCCAACTGATGAGTGGCATGTTGAAAACGTAACTTGAACAATTCGTTTCTAAGTTCTGCCAATTCGTTGGTCAGGTCTTCGGAAGATTTTTCACGCAGTTCTTTAACCTTCATTTAAAACGTCCTCCTTCTCCTTCACAACAATCTTTGTCTTGCAGGGCAATTTGTGAGCCGCCAGACGCAAGGCCTCACGGGCAACTGTCTCGGGTACGCCGGCCACTTCAAACAAGACCCGGCCAGGCTTGACCACAGCAACCCAAAATTCGGGTGCGCCTTTACCGGAACCCATACGGGTTTCTGCCGGCTTCTTCGTCACCGGTTTATCCGGGAAAATTTTAATCCAAACTTTACCGCCGCGCCTAAGCCTTCTGTTAATGGCAACACGAGCCGCTTCAATTTGATTGCTCTTAATCCAGCAAGGCTCGGTGGCCTGAAGGCCAAAATCACCATAAGAGACCTTGTTCCCGCGCGTGGCTTTACCGGTCATACGGCCGCGGTGAACCCGTCTATATCTGACTCTTTTCGGGAGTAACATCAGCGCCGACCTCCTTTTCCGCCTGCTTCACGCTCAACCTTACCGCCGAGCACTTCGCCTTTGTAAATCCAAACCTTGACGCCGATGACACCATATTGGGTGTGCGCCTCGGCAAAGCCATAGTCGATGTCCGCCCGCAGCGTTTGCAGCGGAATTGACCCCTCGTGATAATGTTCAACTCGAGCAATTTCCGCCCCGCCAAGACGACCGGCAACTTGCGTCTTAATACCCTTGGCTCCCAGCCGCATGGTCCGGCTCATCGCCTGCTTCATAGCTCGGCGGAAGGCAATCCGGCGCTCCAGCTGAGCAGCGATATTTTCAGCGACCAGCTGAGCATCTGCATCCGGCGATTTAACTTCGTTGACATTGATGAAAAAGGTCCGGCCAAATTGTTTTTGCAGCTTGGCCTTCAAAGCCTCGATGCCTGAACCCTGGCGCCCGATTACAATACCCGGCTTGGCCGTTTCAATTGTCAAAGTCGTCCGTTCATTGCCCTTTCTCTCCAGAGTGACACGGGAGATACCGGCGTGAAACAATTCTTTTTTAACAAACTCTCTGATGGCCTTATCTTCGACCAAATATTTGCTGAAGTCCTCTTTTTCAGCATACCAAGTGGCGTCCCAATCTTTAATCACACCGACCCTGAAACCGTGGGGATTAATTTTCTGACCCATTTTAGCCTCCTCTTACTGTTTCTCTTTAACGACGATCGTGATATGACTGGTCCGCTTGTCGATGCGGTTAGCGGAGCCTCTGGCCCGGGGGCGGATTCGCTTGAGAGTCGGCCCTTGGTCTGCGTAGCACTCGGCCACATAGAGGTCTTCACGATTTAAACCGTTATTGTTAACAGCGTTGGCTTCAGCCGAATGTAACAACTTGGTCAGCACCGGTGACGCACCGCGGGGAATGTATTTCAACAAGGCATAGGCATCATCTAAACCCTTGCCCCGGATCGCATTTAAAACTCGAGATACCTTAAAGGCATTGATGCGGATGTTCTTCGCAATCGCGATGCCGCGGTCTTTGCCGATCCCCAGCGCCTTTCTTTCTTTTTTAGTCAGCAGCTTGGGGCGTTTCGACTTAACCGGTGTCTTTGCGTAGGTGGCTAAAAGCTCCTCGCGATTCGCCTCGATATATTCTTTATTCATGACGGTTTTACCCACGTAAGTTCCTCCCCTCGTCAGCGTCCGGTTGTCTTCTCGGACTTAGAATGGCCGCGATAGGTACGAGTCGGGGCAAATTCGCCCAACTTGTGGCCGACCATATCTTCCGAAATATAGACCGGTACGTGCTTACGGCCATCGTGGACCGCAATTGTGTGTCCGACCATCTCAGGGAAGATCGCAGAGGCGCGAGACCAAGTCTTGACGACATTCTTTTCGTTTTTTTCGTTCATTGCCTCGATTTTTTTCATCAAGGACGCTTCAACAAAGTAACCTTTTTTTGACGAACGGCTCATACAGTGTCACTCCCCTTTCTTATTTGTCATTCACGCGACGGATAATGTACTTGCTGGAAGCCTTCCGGGCCTTGCGGGTCTTCTTACCGCGCGTCGGCACACCCCAAGGGGTAACCGGACTGGGCATACCGATCGGCGACTTGCCCTCACCACCGCCGTGCGGGTGATCATTGGGGTTCATAACAACACCACGGACATGGGGTCTCTTCCCCCGGTGGCGGTTGCGACCGGCCTTGCCGATGACCACGAGTTCGTGCTCACCGTTGCCAACCCAGCCCACCGTCGCGCGGCAGTTGAGCGGCAACAGACGGACTTCTCCGGACGGCATTCTGACCGTGGCGTACTTGCCTTCTTTAGCGACCAACTGAGCAGCAGAACCGGCAGAACGCACTAATTGAGCACCCTTTCCGGGTTTCATTTCAACGCAGTGGATGTAGGTGCCGACCGGAATGTTATTCATCGGCAGGGCGTTGCCCGGCAGAATATCAGCTTCGGGCCCGCTCAATATCTTGTGTCCCACCTTAATGCCGTCCGGTGCAAGGATGTAGCGTTTGTCACCATCGACATAATGCAGCAGGGCGATGTGGGCCGTGCGATTGGGATCGTATTCGATCGCTGCCACCTTGGCCGGCACATTGTCTTTGTCGCGCTTCCAGTCAATGGCCCGGAGCTTGCGCTTGTTGCCACCGCCGATATAGCGAACCGTGGTACGGCCGTAAGAATTGCGACCGCCGGTTTTCTTTTTAATCGTTAAAAGTCTCTTTTCAGGCTTCTTCTTAGTTAACCCGGAATAGTCCGCAGACGTCATGTGGCGTCTTGCCGGAGAAGTCGGATTATAGTGTTTAACTGGCATCTTTCACTCCTTATTACTGTTTCCGGTTTACTGGCCGAAGCCGAATT
Organism: uncultured Clostridia bacterium; assembly: GCA_947253135.1. GTDB lineage: Bacteria > Bacillota > Clostridia > Saccharofermentanales > Fastidiosipilaceae > CAMXYS01. Next base: position 427 of record CAMXYS010000009.1, on the reverse strand, counting down.
CTTCAATTGAAGTCTTGTATTTGCGGGCGACCGTTTCTTCCTTGCCGCCCTTGGCCAAGTAGCGCTCGTTCTGCGGGTCGACGTCAATCGTCACAACAGCCTTTTTGGAGGCGGCTGTCTTGCCAACGCTAGCTCCCACCCGGCGCTGTTTGCCGGACCGGTTTTGGGTGTTCACAGCCAAAACCTTCACTTCAAACAACTGTTCAACCGCTTGTTTGATTTCAGGCTTGGTGGCCCCTCTCTGTACTTCAAACGTGTAGCGACCATAGGTGCTCTCTTCAGCACTGCGTTCGGTAATGATCGGCTTAATAATAATTTCCTGTGCGGTTTTCATTATGCGAACACCTCCCCCATCTGAGCAGCCGCTTCCTTGGTCAGAAGCAGGTTTTCATGATTCAGAATGTCATAGCTGTCTCTTATACACATC
>CAMXYS010000008.1 GCA_947253135.1 uncultured Clostridia bacterium | reverse complement strand
GAGACAGGCATTGGCCGCATCCATAGGTGTCCTCCATTTTGGTTCAAGCCCTTAGTGGTTCCAAGGTAGAGCGCCTGCCCTTCCGGGCCGTACCAAGACAGGCAAAAGGGCCTTTTCTGCTCACTTAACCATAGCGGAGACAGCCTTAAATTGAGGAGCCTTGGAGGAGCCCAGCAAGTCATACAAAAGGGTCTCTGTATTGGTAACCACAGCCCCCATTTGAGTAAATTGCGCCAAGGCATTGGCCTTATTTTCAGCTGTGCGCGAGCCGACTGCATCGGCAGGGACGAAAACCCGATAACCTAAAGCCAACAAATTCCTGACGGTTTGATAGACACAAATATGGGTTTCCATACCGGTGACAATGACTGTTTTGCGGCCGGAAGCCTGCAATTTTTCCATGACCGGGGCAATCGTTGCCTGGAATTCTGTCTTGTCAAAACAGGCATGTTCAGCTTTTTCATAGGCAGTCTTGATGGACGGCAATGACTCACCCAGGCCACGAGGATATTGCTCTGTCACTGCGCCCGGCATGCCAAACAAGGCAGCTGCCTCCAACATCCGCAAGGCCCGCCCCTGGCACAGCTCGGTTTGATCGATGGCCGGTGCCAGACGCTCTTGTATATCGATGGTAATCAAAAAACTGTCTGCTGCTTCTACTTTATATCTTTTAATATCCATTTTAAACCTCCCGGCTTTATGCCTGCCGGATCCTTTCAGATTACTTAAATACCGGCCACGGGCAGGCCAAGGCAAGGTTCGCCCGCTAGCTCTACCCATTTTAACAAATTTAAAATCAATCGGCCTCAAGGGGTTTGTTCCTGCCGGTACCAGCCGAGCAAACGAACCGCTTCAAGTTCTTGAGGTAAGACTGCTAAGGCGGCCAGTATTTTATCCCCCCCGTCAGTGCTTGCAACCGCCTCGGCCAAGTCGGCACCGTCCCCTAGCGGAGCGGTTTCAATATCCAAATAAAAACTATATTCCCAGGGCTTGCCCGGCACCGGGCGGGAGAGAATCTTTTTTAAGTTCAAATCATAAGTTTCCAGCAAGGCCAGCAGGTTGGCCAAGCTGCCCCGGCGGTGAGGCAGACGGCAGATTAAAGTCAGGGTGTCGGCACCGGCAGCAATCACCGGCTCAGTCGACAGGGCGATAAAGCGGGTCGTATTGCTGCCCTCATTGGCAATTTCTGTCGGCAGGACTGCTAAACCGTAGGCCTTGGCCGCTTCCGGAGAGGCTAACGCCGCCTGCTGTTTTTGTCCGTCTGCTTTCACTTTGGCGGCAGCAAAAGCTGTATTTTGGATTTCTTCGGTCTCCCATCCCATCGTCTGAGTGAAAACAGAACATTGGGCCAAGGCCTGCGGGTGGGAAATGATCCGCCTGATCGCACTGAATTTAGTGCCGGGCAAGACACACAGTCGGTGGTGGATGGGCAAATCAAGCGAGCGAACAATGTAAAGCGGCTCGCGCTCTAATAAGTGGTAAACTTCATCAACAGTCCCGGCCGTCGTGTTTTCCAACGGCAAGACGGCCACCGGCGCAATGGCGTCGGTCACCTGACAGGCCGCATTGGCAAAGGTTTTAGTGTGTAACAAGGTCGCCTCAGGAAAGAGAAGGCCGGCCGCCTTGGCGGCATGGGAGCTGTCTGTTCCCTGTGTCACGGCAATTTTATAAGCCGGCAGGGTCATCCGGACCCGGTTCGGAATGACGGCGGAGACAGGTGACCGGGCTGTAAACCGCTCGCGCTTTTCGGTTAAATACCGGTATTGATAAATACGTGCTTGCCGCATGATGGAGCGGTAGATTTCAGCCAGCATCACACCCTGGTCGACGTCAGTTGCCCGGTCTGCCAAGGCAGCTAGCTTCTCGGCTTCCACAGCGTCATTTTTAACCGGTTGATTAAGCTCAGCCTTGGCCTCTGCCACTTGTGCATAAAAACCGGCTCGCTCGATCAATAAGTCCGTCAAAGTCCGATCAAGCTCCCGGATGCCGGCTCTGGCTTGTGCCAGTTTTGCCTCTGCGCCCTCCTCGACCGCCCTCTGCTTGGGGTTTTCAGCTGTTTGCTCAAAGTTTTCAGCCCTCCCCTCGACCGCCACCGGCTTCGCCTGATCTGGCCGACTCTCATCATTCGACCCCTTAACCACATCTGTGTCCATTATTTTTATCCTTCCTTCCCGTATTGCACGAGATAACAATCCAAGAGTCCGACGGCCGTAGCTGCTGCTACCACCGGCACCGCCCGGGGCACCAGACAAGGATCATGTCTGCCCTTGACCACCACAGTGGTATTGGTCAGCTCTGTCAGATCAACCGTCTCCTGCTCCAGGCCGATAGAGGGAGTCGGTTTAAAAGCCAGCCGGGCTACAATCGGCATCCCGTTACTGATGCCTCCATCAATCCCGCCCGCATGGTTAGACCGCAGGCGAATGCATTTTTGCCCGCTTTGCTCAAGGATAACCGGGCTGTCATTATTGACAGAACCCCGGCGTTCACAAACATCAAAACCGGCCCCGAAAGAGACTCCCTTGACCGCCGGTATAGCATAATAAAGTGAGGCTAAGACCGACTCTAAACCGCCCATCATGGGGTCGCCAATACCGGCCGGATAACCCCAGGCCAAAACCTCTACGCTGCCACCTAAAGAATCCGCCTCCTGCCGGGCTGCTTCGACCGCTGCCGCCATGGCCTCGCCCTGTTCATCAGCTAAAACCGGAAACTCCTTTTCCTTTAAATTTAATAAGGCCGCTTGATCCGGGGCCACCGGGTCGACCGGGTGATCGCAGATAGACCCTATACTATAAATGTGGGCCGCGATCTTTGTTCCCTTGCGGGCTAGAATTTGACTGCAAACAGCTCCGGCAAAGGTTAAAGGAGCCGTTAACCGGCCGGAAAAATGGCCGCCGCCACGCGGGTCATTGGCCCCTCGATAGCGCATTTGACCGGTCAAATCAGCATGTCCCGGCCGGGGGACTCCGGCCAAGGACTCATAGTCATGCGACCGCCTGTCCCGGTTATAGATCACCGCTGCCAAGGGGGTACCGGTGGTCTGACCGCGGTACAAGCCTGACAAAATCTCCGGTTGATCCGGTTCTTGCCGCCGAGTGGACCAAGGGGTTCGCCCCGGTGCCCGCCTGGCCATAAAGGAAGCGACCTCCGCCAAGTCGATTTTTTCTCCCGCCGGTAAACCGTCCAGCACAACACCGATACCGGGTCCGTGCGATTCTCCAAACAGGCTGATTTTAACTTGCCTTCCCCAAATCGATCCCATTAGTCCACCTCCATATAGGTCCCGCCCAAACGGGCAAAGTCTCTGTAAAAATCAGGCCAAGACTTGGCTACGCAGCCCGGTCTATCCACAATATAGCCGTGCTTAGCTGAGCAGCCCAAAATAGTTTGTGCCATGGCCATCCGGTGGTCGCCGTAAGTCGGTGCCGGAGTGGCGCCCTCTTTCAAGCCGGATAAAATCTCAAAGGGAGAAATGCCATAGACCGTCAGTTCATCTTTGACTTCATCATAGGCGGTTTTCAGACCGGTCGAGGCCAACATCTCTTGGGTGGCCTGCAGCCGGTCACATTCCTTTAAACGGAGCCTTTTCACCCCGGCAAAAACATGCGTACCGGGGACTGTGGCGGCCGCAACACTTAAAATCGGGACTAGGTCCGGAATGTCATCTGCTGCCAGATAGAGATTGCCTGCTCCGGCCTGGCGGATGGCCTGTAATTGGTCTAAAACAGCCACAATTTGACTGTCCCCCTGCCGGCTGACCGCTGGCAGATCCCTCACTTCAATCGGATGGCCAATAAAACGGGCGACCAGCCAAAAAGCGGCCTGGGAAAAGTCCGGTTCTACCCGGAAGCCCGACGCCGGCAACTTATACTGACTGGCGGCCGACAAGCGCCAACCGCCATAGGAGCCCAGCTCTGTATCTTCAATTACCTCAACTCCGAAGGCTGCCATCACATCGAGCGTCAAATCAACATAGGGACCTGAAGCCAAGGGGGAGGTAAGTTCCACCGTGCACTCTCCCCCCGTCAACGGCAGAGCCAATAAAAGGCCGGTGATATATTGGGAGCTGACGTGTCCCGGCACCCGGTAGTGACCGGGCTTTAACCGGCCTTTGAGCTGCAGCGGCAAGGAGCGGCCGCCGGCCGGAAAACCCAAGTGGACACGATCTTCAAAAATATTTGCATAGTCTCGCAAGGGGCGGTCCGGCAAGGCACCTGCGCCCGTAAACACAGCTTCTATCCCTAGGGCAGCCGCCACCGGCAATAAAAACCTTAAAGTAGAACCGGATTCACCGCAATCGATTGCCACGGGTTCCGGCTTGGCCAGGCCGGACGACTGGAAACAAGCCGGCTCTGCCATCATCTGCCGGTTTCCTGATCCGATCGAGACAGTGGTTTGAGCAGCTGTAGAGCCACCCGGATGCGCCGGTACACCAATCCCTGAATGAGGCGTTTCTGCTGAATGAGACCTTTCTGCTGAATGAGGCCTTTCTGCCGACTGTCCTCCCCCCGTCCTGCAGGCGACCAATAGACGGGCCAGCCCCTTTGCCGTCGCTTTTATATCAGCTGAAACAAATCCCTCTGCCCCTTTGATCGCCTCCAGCCAGGCCATTTCACCCGTCAGAGCCGCACAAATCAAAGCCCGGTGCAAGATGCTTTTGGATGGTGGGGGCACGATACTACCCTGCAACCGGCCGGGCACGACCTTAATCGGTTTTTCCGGCAAAAAAACTGCCGGCAAAACCTGAGAAAATTGTGCCTTATTCATGGACGCCTGCCTCCAGCCAAGTTACTTGTAAAAGCTCGGTCAACTCAGCGGCCTTCAAGGGATGAATAACCGCCCGCCCGACCGCCTCCAATAAAATAAAATTCAAATTGCCGGACAGCCATTTTTTGTCCGCTTGCAGGGCCGGCAACAGGCTCTCCAAATCAAGTGCAGCCGCCGCCGGCAGGTCCCAGGCAGCCAAAGCCTCCAATAACTCCGCCTCGACCGCCGGCGGCGTCACCCTCAGCTTGATGCCGATCCTGATTGCCGCCCGCATACCGATTGCCACTGCCGCCCCATGTGTATATAAGGAGTAACCGGTTGCCTTTTCTATAGCGTGACCAACCGTATGACCAAAATTTAAAAGCATCCGCTCACCTCGGTCAAACTCGTCTTGACGAACAACCTCCGCCTTAATTTCCACGCAGCGAGCTATCAGGTCGGCGCCAGGTGCTTGTTTCTGCTTGGCCTTGGCGAACAAGTCCGCGTCTTTGATCAAGCCATATTTAAGCACTTCTGCCATCCCTTCTGACAACCGCGGGCCGGGCAGGCTATCCAGGAGGTCAGGGTCGATTAAAACCGCTTTAGGCTGGTAAAAGGCACCCACCATATTTTTCCCGAAAGCGGTATCAATGCCGGTTTTACCTCCTACCGAGGAATCTACTTGTGCCAACAAGCTCGTCGGCACTTGAACATAAGGAATTCCGCGCAAGTAGGTGGCCGCCGCAAATCCCCCCAGGTCACCGGTTACCCCTCCACCGAGGGCAACCACCCCGTCTGTCCTGGTCAAACCGACATCGTGCATAACCTTATATAAAAGGTTTAAAGTTGCTTGTTTTTTTTGACTTTCACCGGCTGGAAACATATAAGAAAAGGCCTTTACGCCCGCCCGGCGCAAACTTTTCATCACCGGTGGCAAATAAAGTGGCCCCACTATGCTGTCACTGATTACTAAGCAGGTCTTGCCGGGGAAAAAGCCGGCAGCCAAATCGCCAATTCGGTCCAAGCAGCCGGCCTGAACGTCCACCCGGTAATCACCTTGTTTGCTCTTCACTTCAATCTCACACATAACCGCCCTCCTCGCTTTTAACTTAATCCCACAGCCATTTTTTCGATCTTTAACCACCTGGACAGCCTGATCTGTTTTCTCCCCGGCCTCCCGGTCGCACCTCCTGCAACCACCTGCGGTCAAAGCGTACGGCCGACCGCCGTCGCCACTTTTTTCATTTTGTCCATCAAAGTGCTAAACTCTGCCGGTGTCAGCGACTGTTGCCCATCCGAAAGGGCGCGTGGCGGATCATTATGCACCTCAATAATCAAGCCGTCCGCCCCTGCCGCTACACCCGCTAGGGCCAGGGGCTCAACCAAGTAGGCTTGGCCGCCGGCATGCGAGGGGTCGATAAAAATGGGCAGGTGGGTCTTTTTCTTTAGGACCGGCACCGCACTAATGTCCATGGTATTTCTGGTGGCAGTCTCATAGGTGCGGATTCCTCTTTCACAGAGAACAACCTGGTCATTGCCCCCCGCCAAGATATATTCTGCTGCCATCAGGAGTTCTTCAATCGTGGCAGACAGCCCCCGCTTTAACAGGATCGGTTTGCGGAGCCGCCCCAGCTGGCGCAGCAATTCAAAGTTTTGCATGTTGCGGGCGCCGACCTGGATCATATCAACATGCTGTTCAAACATCTCAATTTGAGAAGGATTGGTAATTTCGGTGACAATCGGTAAACCGCTCCGTTCCCTCGCCTCCATCATATAGACTAGGCCCTCCGCCTTTAACCCCTGGAAGCTATAAGGTGAGGTGCGCGGCTTAAAGGCCCCACCGCGCAACAAAGTCGCCCCGGCCGCCTTTACATGCTCGGCGATACCGGCAATCTGATCTTCCGTCTCCACAGAGCAGGGGCCGGCGGCAACTACCAGTTGAGCACCGCCAATCGTCACATCACCCACTTTGACCAGGCTGTCAGCCGGATGAAATTTTCGGTTGGCCTTCTTATAGGGCTCCTGCACCTTAATAACCGATTCCACCACCGGCCACTGCTGGAGATTTTCCGGCCTGAGCACAGAAGTATCACCCACTAAACCCAGGACACTCGATGACTGACCTACAATTGGGGTGGCCTGAATATCATATTGCTCCAGCCAATGGACTAACTCTTGCGTTTGTTCGCTTGCCGCATTTGTTTTTAAAACGATAATCATATTGACTTTCCTTCCTTAGAGTAGCTCCTACGGGCCTGCTCTTTTTTTGCTAAAAACACTCATAACCGGCCCCACGCAAGGCGGCCAAGGCGGGTTCCACCTGATTGTCCGAGCTCAGATAAAGGTGCATCCGCCCACCTTCGTATTGGCGAGCATTGAGGATGCCTATATTTTGAATATTGATCCCCCGCACAGCCAGCAGGGTGGCAATTACTGCTATCTCACCCGGCCGGTCCGCCAATTCAATCTGAATCAGGGCATCTGTCTGTAAGGCACCTGCCCCCCTGCTCGGCAGCCGCCCGCGGGCTTGACCGGCCGTTTCAAAATAAGCTTTGACAGCCGGTTGGTCGCCGCTCGCCAGTGCCTTCTTAAAATCTTCTAAACGACTGATCAACCGGTCTATTGCAGGCAGTAAGGAGGCCTTGTTTTCGGCCGCCAGTCCGGCCCATAAATTAGCCGAAGATGAAGCGATACGGGTGATATCCCTAAAACCGCCGGCGGCCAAGCGCATAAAATCAGCATTTTCAGTTTTCTGCAAATCTCTTACTGCATTGACTAAACCGGCTGCCAGCACATGTGGTAGATGGCTGATGGCAGCTACCCCCCGGTCATGTTCTGCTGCCGTTAGTAAAAGCGGTATGGCTCCTACCGCCTGCACCATCTCTTCCAATAGGGCCAGGTCTGACTCTAAATCATAGGCATAGCCGCCGGCAGGAGGAGCAACGGATCTTTCAAACGAGCCTGTTGCGCCCGGCTTGGCCCCGGCTTCTGCTGCTGGCCTTTCTTCAGGGATATCGACAGCTGCCGCCGGGTCGCCCTCGCTTGCCGGCGGTGTCAAGACATACAAGGCATTTTCAAATAGTCCGGCCGAACTGCAGGCATAACCGGTACGTTCGGTTCCGGCCATGGGGTGTCCGCCAATAAAACGTTGCCCTGCCAGGGCTGTCATAACCGGAACTTTGACGCCGGCCACGTCTGTGAAAAGAGCATCCGTATAAGGGCTGAGACTTCTATAAAGCGGCCCGATCATAGCCACGGGGACAGCAAAAACAACTAGGTCCGCCCGGGCTAAAACCTGCTTCATCTCAGCGGTCAGACTATTGGTGAGAGGGGCGTTTTTTTCGCCGGCAACAGAGGAAACAGACCTTTCAGGCGGGCCTGCTGTAACTACACTTTTTGCTGCAGTCTCCATAAGGCCTCCGGCTGCACTCGCCGCCGAGTCCATACCGGCACCGTTTGTACCCACTGCCGGCAGCAGATAAGCCGCATCTGCCACTTTCTCTGCCGTAGCTGCCTCCACAGTTGCTTGATCAGTATCAAAAATAATGAGCTGTCCCAGGCGTTCCCAGTTCAACTTTAAGGCCTTGGCCAGAGAACCGCCGATCAAACCGGCGCCGACAATAATAACCTGTAATTTCTCCTCTGGGGCGGCCACGGCTGGATCAACACCCATTTCCCGGGAGTCCAAACTTTCCGACCGGACGGACTCTGCTAGTCGAGCAGGTCGCCCACTTCCTGTAGAGGCTCCGGTTCGCCCCGTCATGGTCTTTCTCCCTGCTCAGGAACTGTTTCCAATCCAGGTGCAGTTTCTAAGAAAGGCAGCATCCCTTCAATTTGTGCCACCAAGGCTCGGTACTCTGCTAGAGTGAGTTGCTGGGCCGCGTCCGACAGCGCTTTGGGAGGGTCAGGATGGACTTCTACAATTAAGCCGTCCGCCCCGGCTGCCACTGCGGCCCTGGCCAAAGGCGCTACCAGAGAAGCCTTGCCTGCAGCATGGGAGGGATCGACTATAACGGGTAGGTGAGTCTTTTCTTTTAAAACCGGGATGGCCCCGATATCCAGGGTGCTGCGGTAGGCCGTTTCAAAGGTTCTGATCCCCCGTTCGCACAGCATGACCCGGTACTCGCCCTCATTTAAAATGTACTCGGCTGAACCTAACCATTCATCTATGGTCATGGACATCCCCCGCTTTAACATCACGGGAACACCGGCCTTACCCACAGCCGAAAGCAAGCGGAAATTTTGGGCATTGCGGGCTCCGATCTGCACGATATCCAAATAATTCAGGGCCTCCTCCAAGTCATTTTCTGAGGTGATCTCCGAAATGACCACTAAATTAAACTCATCTGCCACGGCTCTTAAAATCTTAAGTCCTTCAACACCCAGCCCTTGAAAGCTGTAAGGTGAAGTGCGTGGCTTATAAGCACCGCCGCGCAAAACAGTGGCACCCAAGGCCGCCCCTTCTTGCGCTACTGTACGCACCTGCTCGTAGCTTTCCACCGCACAGGGGCCCATCATCTGAACCGGCCGCCGGCCGCCAAACTCAGCCCGCCCGACTGTAAAGACGGAAGGTTCCGGATGGAAGGTCTTGCCTGCCAACTTATGCCCCTCCATGATAGGCACTAATTTATCGACTCCCGGCTGCACCGCCAAGCTGTTTAAGTCCAAGCGACTTTTGTCGCCGACTACACCGATGATCGTGACGGCTGTTCCTTCCGAAATATGAGCCTTCAGATCAGCATCTGCCAGAAGATCCTTGATGTGTTTAATCTCTGCCTGACCGGCCTTTTGCTGCATTACAATAATCATTTTTCATCCTCTTTTCTGCCAAACTACCATCCTACTTAACCGCTATTTAGGTATAAAAAAACCCTTCTGTCCTCCAACAGGACGAAGAGCCTTCGCGGTACCACCTGACTTCATACCCGCCAAAGACGGACATGCACTTAATACGGATACAGACATATCCTTTTCCGCTAACGGGGAATACCGGGCCAACTTACCCTCTAACCAAACTTGTTTTAAGCAACACTTGTAGCTGCAAAAACAGGAGGAAGGACCGTTCGGTCGGCCTGTTCAGAAGGGAACTTCACGCGGTCCGGCGAAAGTGACTCACAGCCATCCTCTTACAGACGATCACTCTCTCTGCCTCGCTCCAAGCCGGGCTACTTTCCTTCGTCAACACATTTTTTAGTGTAGCCACTCACAAGTGGCCTTAGTCATTCCGCTTGATGATTCAGAAAAATCAGTGAAATGGAACTGTCCTGAATTGTAACCTTCGGCTGACCGGTCCGTCAACTGCACAATTTGACAAAAAAATACAATATAAGTTACTATATCAAAGCGTTTGGAGGAGTGGTCGAGCTGGCTGAAGGCACCGGTCTTGAAAACCGGCGAGGTGAAAGCCTCCGTGGGTTCGAATCCCACCTCCTCCGTGCTGTAAGGCCCACAGGATCAAACCTGTGGGCCTTTTGTCTGTTTGAATTGACTGCCTGTGCCAGCCGTCCTGCCCTCAACCGAACATCCGGTCCAGGTGTCCCGGCCTCAAAGAGGGTTCCTTGATCTCCCCCGTGGCCCGGTAATGGGGCAAATCAATCAAACGCTGGTTGGCACTACCCTTGAATTGCAGGGCCGGCGATTTTAAAGCATCCACAAACGGACCGTCCACCAAGACGTCACATTCTGCCAACAAGGCCATTGCCTCAGGCCGCTGTTCCAGAACATCTAGTGTAAAGCCGCTGTAAATCCACACACTTTTGCCTAGTCCCTGCTCCGCCCAATGACACCTCAGGCGCTGTAACAAGGCTGTTAAGCCGGGGGCGCTTTCAGTCGGTTCTCCACCTAAAAGGGTCAGCCCGGAGATTTCTTCACGGTCTAAAAAACCCGTCAGTTTCACCTCTGCCTCCGCCCCCCATAAGTCACCAAAGCAAGGGTCCTGGTAGGACTCGTTAAAACACTCCGGGCACTTGATACTGCAGCCCGTCACAAACAAAGTGGACCGGACCCCCGGCCCGTTGGCAATATCATAGGGCCGCATTTGAGCATAGCGAAAGGGCGGTGATTCCTCGACCGTCAATAGGCTTTTTTTTGCTCTCTTTTCCTCTGTCATTGCCCGCTCCTCATCACAAGAAAAGGCGACTCCGCCGGCTAGCCGAGAGTCGCCTCTAAATCACTTTTCCACCGGCTCGGCTGGCAGATAATGTTCATCTGAACCGATGCCCAAAGCCTTATTAAAGGTGCATAACCCGAGCTGAAATCTCCTTGGTCCGGCCCTCATTCCAGAAGTTTTCACCCAAATAACCACAGGTTCGGCGAATAACCGTGAGGTGTTCACGGCTGTGGTTTCCACAAACCGGGCATTCCCAGTCACCGTGCTCATTGACCTTTATTTCGCCGCTAAAACCACACTCATGGCAAATATCCGACCGCGTATTGAATTCAGCATACATAATGTGGTCATAAATATAGCGAATCAGCGTCAAGACCGCCGGGATATTATTTTCCACATTAGGTAATTCAACATAGCTGATCATGCCACCCGTCGACCGCTCTTGAAATTGAGCTTCAAAGCGGAACTTGCTGAAGGCATCGATGTGTTCGCGGACGTCTACATGGTAGCTATTGGTGTAATAGCCCTTGTCCGTGACATTCTCAACTTCGCCGAAACGGGCCAGGTCGATCTGGCAGAAACGGTGGGTCAAGGATTCCGCCGGGGTTCCGTAAACAGCAAATTGAATGCCGGTTTCGGCGGTCCACTGTTGTTTCTTTTGATTTAAGATATCCATGATGCGCAGGGCAAATTCCTTGCCTTCCGGATCTGTATGCGAACAACCTTTGACCAGCATGGCCGTTTCGTACATGCCGATGTAGCCGATCGTCAAAGTGGAATAACCGTTATACAGGTAAGGTGTGATCGGCTCACCCGGTTTTAACCTCGCCAGGGCCCCATGTTGCCAATGGATCGGGGACACATCGGAAGTGACATTTTTGAGCCGGTTGTGCCGGACCATCAAGGCCTTTTTCACAATCTCTAAGCGCTTGTCCAAAAGGCGGAAGAAGTGGTCTTCATCACCTTGGGTCAGCAAGGCAATCTGCGGCAAGTTCAGGCTGACCACGCCCTGGTTAAAGCGACCATTAAAAACATACTCACCCTTTTCATTTTTATAAGAAGGGGGCAGGAAGGCTCTACAACCCATGGGACTGAAGACATTACCTTCATACATTTCCTTCATCTTTTTGGCGCTGATGTAGTCGGGATACATCCGCTTGGCCGAGCACTCCGCCGCCAGCTCAGTCAGGTAATAGTAAGGGCTGTCAGCGAAAATATTGTGCTCGTCTAAGACATAAATCAGTTTAGGGAAGGCCGGGGTGACATATTGGCCGGAAGCATCTTTGATTCCTTCCATGCGCTGACGCAGAATCTCCTCGGTGATCATCGCCGCTTCTTTAGCATACTCCCCCTGCGGATCGAAATACATAAAGAGGGTGACGAAAGGCGACTGTCCGTTCGTCGTCATCAGGGTATTAATCTGATATTGGATGGTCTGAACACCGTCTTTAATTTCCTTTTTAGTGCGCTTCCAGGCAATCTCTTCGGCAGCCTTGACATTGGGCTGTTGCAACCCGTACACATCGTGCTGCTCCTCCAAGACCTGCTCCATGTACTTGTTCCAGGATTTGCGGACAAAAGGGGCTAAAATCTGGTCGATGCCGTTGATCGACTGGCCGCCATACTGGCTGCTGGCCACTTGGGCGATGATCTGGGTCGTAACCGTGCAGGCAACTTGAAAAGATTTAGGGGTGTCGATCATCTTGCCGTTGATCATGGTGCCGTTGGTCAACATGTCCTCTAAGTTGACCAAGCAGCAGTTGAACATGGGCTGGATCATGTAGTCCATATCATGGACATGAATCGCCCCGCTCTCGTGGGCCGCCAGTACATCACTCGGCAGAATTTGACGTTTGGCCAGGTCCTTGGAGACCTCGCCTGCAATCAGATCCCGCTGAGTCGCAATAATAGCCGGGTTTTTGTTGGAGTTTTCATCCCGCAAATCCGCATCGCTCTGGTCGAGCAGGGCCGCAATCACAGAGTCCGTCGTATTGGTCTGGCGTTTGTAGGCCTGAACGGCTTTATAGCTCTCATAAGCCTTGGCTGTCGCTGCATTGTCGCGCTCGACCAGGGCATAGTAGACCTGATCTTCAATTTGATACACAGAGAGGCTCTTCTTGCCGGCCTCCAAAGCCTGCTGCAAGATCTCTTCAGCAATTTCGCTGGCCTGACCTTCTACATAGTCGCCCTGCGGTGACTCCATCGCGGCAATAATAGCCTTGATGATCTTTTCCTTTTGAAAAATAGCCCCTTGCCCATCACGTTTAATGACGGTCGGATAAGTTGCGGAAGCAGCGCGGGTGCCAGTGCGTTCGATATTTTTAGCAATCATCTTTTGCCCCTTTATAAAGTCCTATCTGTTAGGCCCAATAGTCTATATGAATAATTTTTACGTCCTAATCCACTCCCGCCAAACGTTTGGGAAAACCGGTTAACCGGAGAGGTCTGCAGCCTTGTTCAGCTGATTCGGAGACGCCTAAAACGACACTTCAATAGTACTGTCAGCCGCGGCGGCTGTCAAGGAGAAACCACAACATATTGTGCTTGTTTTGCAGCGGGATAACTATATATCATAACCTGCCCCTATCGTCAAATTATTTTTCTTGCTCTTTTTAGGGTCGGTCGCAAAGGCCTGATATCAGCTTATTCTCCCCGCCTTAAAATTTTTTTACCCACTAAAGCAGCTCTTAATATCTCTTTCCGCGCTATACTTTTGGACAAAGTTTGTTCATAATTGATATCTAATCTTAATTTTATTACAAGTGTTTTTGCTACAAATTGAAGATAGTTTGTTTCAGGTGAAAAGTCACGGTCGATGGATAGGTGGCACTTATGGCGGGATTGGGAACCTTAGTTAATATGGCCGGAATTTGGGCCGGCGGGATGAAGGATAAAACGAAAAAAATGGATAAAGCAAAGGATAAGGACAAGCCTGAAGTAGCCGCAACCGCTATTCCCGACGCCACTACAGCCTGGTATGTCTATATCCTACAGTGTCGGGACGGATCTTTTTACACCGGCATCACAGTCGACCCCGCCAGGCGCCTGTCGGAACACAACGGTGCCTTGCCCGGCGGCGCCAAATACACAGCCTGCCGGCGCCCTGTCCGCCAAGTCTACCTGGAGCATGCGGCAGACCGCAGTGCGGCACAAAGCCGCGAGTGGGACATCAAACAATTGACGCGGGCAGAAAAAAAGGCCTTGATTGCAGGCGGGAGGGTAACCTGACCTGCCAAGCAAAGCCTGTTATATATTCAACCGATCAAGGTTTTCAATTTTGCTTACATGTCCTCACTAAAGCTAACTGCTCTTTTACTTCAATAACTTTAGGCCCTTTTCCGTCACCTCATAAATATGGTCAAAACGCTCTGCCTCCTCCCGGATTTTTTCAGTTCCGCCCACCACTACTGTGGCAACTGCGTCTCCGTTAAAACCCCAGTCCAACAGGTGACCGAAAGCCGTCAGATCGGACGGTCGGGTGCTGATAGCCTCCTCCATATTCCTTAATACATCTGCCTTGGTCAGGCCGGCCAGATGCAGGTTTAGGGCTGTCGGACCGGCTGATGCCGGCGTCAAGACTGTATCAAAGGCATTCATAGCGGCGATCACGGTATCTTCAAGCTGCCTCCGGTCCACCGGCTCTTTTAGGCAGGCTCGGCCGGCTTCGGCATAAACTGACAGGGTCCTTTCCAGCTGCGGGTCACGATAAGAATAAGCTGTCACAGCACCATTGCGCCCCAGTGTCAACCCTGCCCCATAAGCGCCCCCTTGAGCTCTGACGCGGTTGTGCAGATAGCCGCGCGACCATAAAGTTGATGCCACCGTCAGCTGACCTCGGTAAACCGGCTCCTGCTCCAAGCCGGAGAAACTTTGTACCACATACTGCACCTGTGAGGCCGCTGCAAAGGCTTCACTCTGCAGGCCGTAGGGCTCCACCGACGGGGCAGCGGGCGCGGCTGCGCCTGCCGGCAACTGCTCAATAAAAGCGGCTAGGGCCGCCTCGGCCTGCTCTCGCTCCGGGCCGGTTTCAGCGGTCAAGCCGACAGTCAAAGCGGCCGGGTTGATCATCCTGGCGACCAAGGTCGCAAGCTCTGCCAGGCAGGTTTCCTGCTCGATGGCCGGCCCTTGCAGCCAGTCGCACAAATCTTCGTAAAAGGCAAATCCTCCCACCTTGTCTTTTATAACTGATCCATCGTCAAAAGCGGCCTGAGCCCGGATAACGGCAAAGGTATGACTACTGGTCAGCGCCTGTTCTAAAGACACCCGCACAGTGCCCAAAATCTCAACTGCCCGCCGGCGGTCAGCAAAATCGGTTTGAGTCAAGATCTCCTGCAGAATGGCCAGAGCCCCCTGCCATTGGTCCGGCGTACTGCGCAAGTTGACCACATAGTACAGGTGGTTTGTTCCCGTTGGCTCGTGCCGCAAGGTTTGTAGGGCATGGCTAATGCCACCGGATTTTAAATTGATCGCAGTCTGCAAATCTTTATAGCCGTACCCGGCCGTGTCCATTTCATTCAAAAGACTCACCGCCAGGGCCGCCTGCGTTAGCTCCGTCGCTGCCAGATGATCCAGATTAAAGGCCAACCTTAAATACAACATACCCGGAGCATGGTAGGATACGGCCAACTCCGGACAGCCGGCTAACTGCTTGAGCTCTTCCTCGTAGGTCAAAATAGCTCGGTTGATATCCCCCGGTTCCAGCCGCGGAATTGTCGCTAGAGCAGATTCTGATTCAGGCTCCTGTTGCCAGGCCCTAAAGGCGGCCAGTCTGCTTTTTAAACTGGCTATTTCAGGACCTGTAAAGGTTTTAAGCTCGGCCTGCAGCTTTGCCTCCAACGCCTGCTCCTGCTGTTCATTGAGGCCGGGTTTCGGCTTCAAGGTCAAATAAAGTTTGTGTGGTTGATCTAAGAAAAATTCGCGGATCAATTCCTCATAGCGGCCTGCCTGTACATCCGCCCGCAAGGCCTCCAGGTAGTCAGCGAACAACAAAGCCTCGGCCGGTTCACGGTCATAGAGCCAGGACTCAAAGGCTGTCATGAAATAGGCCACCCCCCGGTTGGTAGCACCGCCTGCTTCGCGCAGACTGTATTCCATTTTATTGATCAAGGCTAAAAGGCTGTCTCGATCCAAAGCACCGGCAGCTTGGTCAGCCAAGACGCCTTCTACAATTTCGACAAATTGAGCAACAGCATCAGCGGGGCCATTGACCAGGCCGACACCGCAAAAGCCCTGCCGCAGGTGCTCGTTAAAGCCAAAGACGTCTTCACCCAAACCCTCTTTCAGCAGGGCCTCTCTGACCGGTGAAGCACTGTTGTCCAATAAAACATCGCACAAAACTTCCAGGCGCAGGCGGTCCGCCACAGGCAAGTCGGCCGGTGTGCACACCGCCCAGGCATAATAGGATTTGCCGGCCGGATCGGTCCCGGCAGGCACGGCATAGTCGGCACTTCGACTCACCGGCTTCGCGGGCGGAGCCTGCAAGGGGATCTCGGAATCGATATCGCGGCGGTCAAAAGCGCTCAAATACTCGCGGTCCAAGTATGCCAACCGCTCGAAAAGATCCAGTTGTCCATAAAAATAAATATAGCTGTTGGAAGGGTGGTAATAACGGCGGTGAAAGTCCAGGAAGGCCTTCTCTGTCAAGTTTGGAATCTCAGCCGGATCACCACCGGAATCAAAACCGTAAGGGGTATCCGGATAGAGGCCGGCCATAACCTCGTTATAGAGGACGGAAACAGGGTTGGAGTAAACCCCCTTCATTTCATTGTAGACCACACCCGAAAGTGAGAGTTTCTCTCTAGCAACATCGGCCCGGTCAGCTGAGCCTGCTGGGGCGGTTGAATTGACTGAGCCAGTTTGGTCGGCCGGGCCCACAGCGGCCCCCGGTTCCACCGTATCCAACTCGTAGTGCCAACCTTCTTGAGCAAAAATGCGGCTGTCCTCATAGATGGCAGGATAAAAGACGGCATCGAGGTAGACGTCCGTTAAGTTTTTAAAGTCCTTGTCATTTCTGGAAGCCACCGGATAAATCGTCTTGTCCGGAAAAGTCATGGCATTCAAAAAAGTTTGTAAAGAACTTTTGATCAAATCCATAAAGGGTTCCTTGGTCTTGTATTTACGGGATCCGGACAGCACACAGTGTTCCACAATATGGGCCACACCGGTTGAATCCGTAGGCGGCGTCCGAAAGCCGATGCCAAAGACCTTATTGATGTCATCTGATTCTAAATAAAGCAGACGGGCACCTGTTTTAAGATGGTAAAACAGGTGGGCTGTGGCTGCAATTTCAGGAATCGGACGGCTGTTCGCCCACCGAAAGCCATGGTAGATTTGGTCTGCTGAAAATTCCATCATTTATTTGTCTCCTCGTGGTTGAAAATCAATTCGTCTGTCCGCGCTAAGGTCAAAAGACAAAACACCTGGATACCTTCACCGCGGCCAAAGGCGGTCAGCCCCTCACCACTGGTGGCGGTTAAACCGACTTGGTTCAGGCTAAGGTCCAAAAGTTTTGCCACATTTAAGCGAATCCGGTCGACGTAAGGCTTTAGTCGGGGGCGGCTACCTTCCAAGCTTAAAGAAACATGCTCAAGTCTGACTTCCGCCGGCAAGGTGGCCAAGGCTTCTTGCAGGTAGACGGCCGAATTCGTCTCTCCGGCCCGGCACAAGTCATCCGCCTTTCCTCCTAAAATATTAATGCCCGTATAACCGGAAATAGCATTGGTAATAGCATGCAAAATCACATCTGCATCACTGTTGCCGGCCAGAGCCGGGGTGCCGTCCTCAATCCGGACACCACCCAAGATCAGGGAGCGGGCTACCGACGCCGGAAGGTCTGTCGCAGGGCCTTCGCCCGAAGGGGCCGCGGTCATACCACGGCGATCTTCAAATTCAGGTACAAAAGCATGGCTGTCTTGTCCTATTGTTGTTATATAGGCAATCTGCAAGATTAATCTCCTTTATCGCTGGTCGGCGGAACAGTCGGTTCAGCCCGGCCGATCAAACGGTCCAAGTCCGACTTGACGGCAGTTAAGACCTCGTCTGACCAGTCCTGGTGAGTAGCCTCTATTTCTGCGTCTTGAATCAGGTAGGTCACCGGCAGTAAACCCTTATCAAAATAAGCCAGAATATCCGCTTCAGCTGTAGGCTGTGCCAAGATGACATGGGCCTTGTTCCGATAATCAGCTGCCAATTGCTCCAGAGCCGGGATGAGCCGGTGGGCATGGTCTGCCAATTCATCATAAAAGCTTAAAAGAATCGGTTGTTTAGCTGCCGTCAAAAGGCCTTCTAAGTCCTTTACCTCACGGTGATTAATACCACTAAAACCCTCATTGTCAGTTTCCCAAGTAAGGGCGATTAAAGGGGCCAAATAAACGGCTTCACCCAAGTAGGGCGTCAAGTCCTCGCCTGATGGCTGTGCCCTGCCCCCCTCGTCTAACTCGGTCGTGGGGGCGATTTTTCCATCCGCTGCCGAACCGGCAGGGCTTGTTGTTCGACCACAAGCCACGGCTATCAAGCAGAAGCTTAACAGTAAAAAGACAGTTAGGATGTTCTTTAGTAGACCCCTGCCGGAAAAGTTTTTCCCCATCCGGTCAGCGGACGCACGGCTGTCTGTTATCACCCGAGTCAGTCTTTTCATAATTAGGCCTTTTCATCTTCCGCAGCCGACTTGATCAAAGTCTCCACCGCTTCTTGCCACAGGGGGGCAACCCAGTGATCTTCAGTCCCGGCATCGGTGCCAAAGGAAGCGACCGCGTCCAACAAGGGCAAGCCCATCCGGGTAGCCGCCACTTCCGGCGAGCCGTCCTCAGGTCGACCTAAACCGACGTTAATCAGCAAACCGCCGCAATGAACTTTATTCCAATCCAAATAGTTTCTAACTTGCTCCGCCCGTTTAAGCGTCTGTGCATCAGGCGTGGAAATCAAATAAACCGCCTTGAAAGGAAGCCGGTGTAGCAGTTGTCCCGGCAGGTCACCTCCACCTGTCGGCAGGTCAACAATAACCAGCTCCCGGTCACGCCACAAGGCACTCCCCCAAAATTCCAGGGCAGTAGCTGCCATCAGGCGGCTGTCCCACAGCATGGGTTCATCCGGCGTTTCCATAAAACCACCAAAGGACATCAACTGTAAATTTGCTTCCGGCTCCAAGGGTAACAAGTTGTCCCCTTCCATGCCGAACCGCCGGCCTTCAGCCAACCTGAAGTAGGCATCCGGCGAGGCGATATCTGCATCCAAATAACCGACGCGGCGGCCGGCTTTGGCGAGGTGCCGAGCCAGACCCAGACCGAGCGTGGTTGTCCCCACCCCACCTTTAGCACCGATGACGCCGATGACAACAGTAACAGCGGCACCGTCCACGAGGGGTAAGATCCGGTCCTCTACAGCTATATCCGCTTCATTTACGGCGACTTTGGTCGCCACCGTATCTTCCGCTTGATCGGCAACCTGTGCGCTTGCTATTTGCTCGTTTGATTCTGCCATATCACCCTGCTCCTTTTACCGCTCTTTTATTTTATCTTTAGTGGCACCGCTCCGCTTCTCACTCGGATTTTCATTCGGACCGGCTCGCCACCCGTTTGATTTCCTATCGATTTAAAACGCTTATTTGGAACACTGCAAAACCCAAAACCCCCGGTCGCGGGCCAGGCGGTCACAGTTGCCAAATAGGTCAGTCAAATACCGGCGAGTCGACTCAGCACCTTGCTTTTTGCCCACCACCAGGTAGAATTTTCCGCCCGGTTTAAGGTGGTCACAGGCTTCGCGATAGAGTCGATAAACCGTCTCTTTCCCTGTCCGAATCGGAGGGTTACTCACAATATAATCGAAGTGTTTATGCCCGGCTGCAGCCAAGCCGTCGGATTCTGCTACAGTGGCACCCTCAAGGCTGTAAAGCCCCAGATTTTTAGTTGCCAATCCCAGGGCTCTGCGGTTGACATCAAGCAGACTGAGGCGAAGGGATGGAAAAAAGCTGGCTAACACCACCCCGATTGTCCCATTGCCGCAGCCCAAGTCCAAAAGCTCAGCCGCCGGCTCCGGAGGCCCGGCCAGCCCACTTGCACCGGTTGCCCACCCCGTCAACAAAGTGTTTAACAAGACCTCTGTGCCGATATCCAAAGCATTTTTTGAGAAAACACCGCGGTCGGACCACAAGTTAAAATCTCTGCCACCGACAGTAAAATGAATTAAGTGCTCGGCTGAAGCTACTGTAGGCTCAGCTGAGAAATAGTGCATACATCCACCTCTTATTTAAAAACTTGCCCTCGGCTATTTTAGCTCTTTACTTCCCCTACCTTTAATATAAATAAGCCTGCAAGGCCTTGGAGCGGGCAATCAACAATAAAATTGGAATTCCGATCACATAGGTGACCACCGCCTCACAGACGATAACAGACAACATACTGCCTAAGATGACGGTCAGGGTGCGCCCTTCACCCGGCAACAAAAAGGGTAGATAGCTCCCCACAATCAGGCCGTTCATCACCACCGGCGGCAAAGGTAGCAGCCAAGTCTTCAAGTCACCGATGGTCAAAGCGCCCACGGTCGGGCGCAAGTGACGGGCGATCAAACGGGTCAAGACCGCAGCCAGAAGTGTCGCCAGACTCCCGAAAATAATATCGATCGGTCCCAGATTCTCCGGATTTAAGATATTAAATAGCACGCAGCCCACGGTTAAGCCGGGCACCGCGGCAGGGGTAAAGGCCGGCAGGATACAGAGGGCTTCCGACAGGCGGAACTGGATCGGCCCCCAAGCAATCGGGGCCACCAGCATGGTCAAGGCTAGATAGGCAGCTGCTATAATAGCGGCCTGGGTAACATAGGTCGTTCGTTTCATTTTTCCTCCGAGCGAAAAACAGTCGCTCTGCTGTTTTAGACCACAAGGCCGCCAACTGTTAAAGACAGACGCAAAACACCTTGTAATCAGCCAACTACACAGTTGCCATCATAGGAAAAAAACGGCTTTTTAGCAAGAAAAAAGGGAGTCGGTACCGGGCTTTTTGCTCGGACCACACTCCCTCTTTTGATTATCTACTTGTTCAAAGAAGCTTCCTTAGAAAAATTATTCCATGTGAGCCTCTTTGCGGTCTGCCCACCGCTTCGGTAAGCTTCCTGCTGCTTAAGCCTGTTTGCCCATCATCTTGCGGTTATCCAAGACGACAGCTAAGACGATGATGACACCTTTTACGATTTCCTGGTAGTAGGAAGAAACGCCGAGGTAAATCAGAGCAGATTTGATGATACCCAGAATCAGGATACCGGCAATACAGCCTGAAACCTTACCAACGCCGCCGTTTTGAGAAATACCGCCAATTGTTGCCGCTGCGATACCGTCAAGCTCCCAGTTCAAACCGAGCTGAGGGTTACCGGCACCGGTACGACCGGAGGTCAGAACAGCAGCCAGGCCGGCCATAAGGCCGCACCAACCATAGATGACGACCAGATTCTTTTCAACCTTAACACCGGCTACACGGGCAGCCTCTTGGTTGCCGCCGATGGCGTAGATGTTACGGCCGAAACGCGTTTGGTTCAGGATGAACCAGGCAATCAGTGCAATCAGGATGAAAATCAAAACGTTGGAATGCAGTTTCCCATTCAGATAGCTGCTGGCACCAAATTGGGTGTAGTCAGCATTCAATTGAGAAACAGGATTGCCCTTGGTAAACAGCAGAGCCAGACCGCGCGCGGCTGACATACTACCCAGAGTAGCAATAAAGGGGTGAATTTTGGTATAAGCGATCAAGGAACCGTTGATCGCGCCGACCAGACAGCCGACTGCCAGGCCAATCAGCAGGGCGACGAAACCCGGAACGACCATGCCGCTTTGCAGGATACGAGCCTCATAGGTTACTTGCTGAGCAAAAGAACCGGCGACAACAGAGGAGAGTGAAACCACCGAACCCATGGAGAGGTCAATACCTCTTGAGATGATAACAAACATAACACCGATGGCCAGCAAACCCGGACCTACCTCGGATTGGAAGATATTGGAAATATTTTGGTAAGTCAGGAAGAAGGCCCCACCGCGAATCAAAGTCGCAATGCACATAATAATAACAAGTGCAATAAGGATTAACCACATGCTGTTATCGCCGGCCCACTCACCGAAACTCTTTTTTCTTTTTTCTGTATTTAACGTGTTGGCGTTCAAATCAGACATAGTACCCACCCTTTCTTAATCTACACTGGCAGTGGCCAGTCTCATGATATGCTCTTGCGCAAAGTCTTTCCGTTCAACCACACCCGTCAAATGACCTTCATGCATGACGATGATGCGGTCAGACATACCCATAACTTCCGGCATTTCCGAAGAGATCATAATAATTGACTTCCCTTGACTGGCCAAATTTGTAATAATGCTATGAATTTCAGCCTTTGCACCGACGTCAATACCACGAGTCGGCTCGTCAATAATCAAAATATCCGGATCTGTCAGCAGCCAGCGGGCGACCAGAACCTTTTGCTGGTTACCACCGGACAGACTGGAGATAGGCGTTTGCCAAGACGGTGTCTTAATAGACAATTGGCTGCCATAACGTTCAGCTTCAGACTTCAGCTTTTTGTGGTTTAACACCCGACCCTTACCAACATAAGCTCTGATATTAGCAATGCTGATATTGTCTAAAACGCTGGATACAGGGATGATACCGGTTTTACGGCGGTCTTCGGTCAAGAAACCGATGCGCTCATTAATGGCATCGCTGGGGCAGGTAATATGAAGTTCCTTGCCGTTTTTGATAATTTTGCCCTCTGTCAAAGGCCTCATGCCAAAAATAGCTTCCATTACTTCACTACGGCCGGCGCCAACCAGGCCCGCAAAACCCAAAATTTCGCCCTTTTTCAGTTTAAAGGAGACATCCTGGAAAGCTCCCGGAGAAGTTAAATTTTGTACTTCAAAAACGGTTTCTCCGATTTCGCAATCGATTTTGGGGAACATGTCAGTCAGTTCACGGCCGACCATCATGGAAATTAACTTATCTTGGGTCAAATTTTCAATTGTATCCGTCCCGACATAGGTGCCGTCGCGGAAGACAGTTGCTTCATCACAGATTTGGAAGACCTCATCCATCTTGTGCGTGATGTAAATAATCGCCTTATTTTCAGACGTCAATTGCTTAATAATTTCAAACAAGCGCTTGACTTCTGTCTCTGTCAAAGAAGAGGTCGGCTCGTCCATAATAATGACATCTGCATCATAAGAAACGGCCTTGGCGATTTCGATCATTTGCTGCTTGGCCACCGTCAAGCTGCCAACTAAAGTGTTCGGGTCATCATCCATACCGACCCGTTTCAGCATGCTGACCGTGTCGTTATACATTTTTTTCTTATCGAGGACCAGACCCTTTTTAGGTTCTCTCCCCAACCAGAGGTTGTCGCTGATGCTCCGCATCGGAACCGGGTTCAGTTCCTGGTGAATCATTGAAACGCCGGAATTCAGGGCGGTCAGAGTATCGGGAAACTCCACTTCCTCACCGCGCAGAATAATGGTTCCTGCATCCATTTTATTGATGCCGATCAGGCACTTCATCAAAGTGGATTTGCCCGCTCCGTTTTCTCCCATCAGAGCGTGAACCGTTCCGGGGCGCACACGTAGATTAACACCGTCTAAGGCCTTGACGCCCGGGAAGGACTTCTCAACGCCTAACATCTCCAATACGTATTCCCCCATATTGTGTGCTCACCTTTCTACTTACTTAAATAGAACCCAGCCCGCCGGCTTCTTTAACTTTCGTTGACAGGCCGGCCACCGACCGGTCTGGTCTGCAGGCTGGGTTGCTAGTTTACTTCAATTCACCGGGTCCGATACAGATTGTTCGGTGCACCAGCGAATCTTATTTATAATCTTGGAAGTTACTGCTGTCGACAGGCTCGAAAGCGATGTCAACCAAGGTGCCCATGTCCTCGCCATTGGCAAATTTAACTGCTGAACGAACGGAACCACGGCCTTGACCCTCTGCATTCTGGAAGACGGTGAAAGCCAAGTCACCGGCCTCAAGGGCGGTCAGGCCTTGCTCGGTAGCATCAATACCCAGTACAGGGGTGTCAGCCGGATTCTTGCCGGCCCCCTTCAGAGCTTCGATAGCACCCAGGGCCATCTCGTCATTGTTAGCAATAATGCAATCGAAGTCCTTGCCCGTGCCCAAGAAGGTTTGTATCTTGTTTTGTGCCTTGGCGCGGTCCCACTCAGCTGTATCTTCGTAGACGATCTCGTATTTCAAACCGGCCTTGTCCAGTGCTTCTTTGGCACCAGCGGTGCGGTTTTGAACGGCTTCAAGACCCAGTACGCCTTGCAGCATAACGACCTTTGGCTCAGTGATACCCTTTTCTTTAAAGTACTTTGCCAAGAATTCACCCTGCAGTTGGCCGGCATAGCGCTCGTCGGAACCGACATAAGTGGCCTTGCCCTGCTCCAGCTCGATGGCAGGACGACGGTTGGCAAAGACAACGGGAATACCGTTGGCTGCATCCAGCACCTGTTGGGCGCTGTCCGTGTTGACCAAACCTACGATAATAGCATCGCAGCCCTGGCTGGCGAAGGTTTGGACATTTTGAATCTGTGTGTTCATGTTGTTGTTGGCATCAACAACCGTCAGCTCAGCACCCTGATTCTCGGCCTCTGCCTTGTTGGCGGCTTCGAACTCGGACTGCCACTGGTCACGAACCGGCATGGACAAGCCAAACTTATAAGCCTTGGCGGCCTTGACTTCGCCCAGGTCGTCAGCGACACCGTCACCTGCCGGAGCTTTAGCCTCGCTAGCCTTACTCTCTGCTGCCGTCGTCGTTTCTTCAGCCGCAGCTGTTGTGGCCTCAGCTGATGTGTCGGCCGGCTTGTCACCCCCGCCACCGCAAGCTGCCAGGCTGAGCGCCATAACAGCTGTCAAAGCAATAGCCAGTAATTTCTTCTTCATCTTCTCTTCCTCCAAAAACCATGTTTTCGGCCTAAACCGTTGATATTTGACATCCGCTGCAACTGTGTCCGGCAGGTTTTGCTTTACAAGTTTTCATCA
>CAMXYS010000007.1 GCA_947253135.1 uncultured Clostridia bacterium | reverse complement strand
CGGTGCCGACTCAGGACATGGTTTTGGGGATCTATTATCTGACCAGCGAGTGGCCGGACCAGCCCGGTGACCAACGGGCTTTTATCTCCCTGGACGAGGCCCACATGGCCTACGACAAAAAGGAAATTAATTTCCATAGCCGCATTAAGGTGCGTTTGACCAGGACTGTGAACGGCGAGCCCTTGACTCGCTTGGTGGAGTCGACCTATGGCCGTTTCCTGTTTAATGAGATCATTCCGCAGGATCTGGGCTACGTTGACCGCAGCGAGCCGGGACGGGAGTTGGATCTGGAAATTGACTTCCAAGTCAACAAGAAAAAATTGGGCGATATCATCGAAAAATGTATCAATATCAACGGCATCTCCAAGACAGCCTTGATTTTAGATGATATTAAAGCTATCGGCTTCCACTCTTCCACCCGCAGCGGCATCTCAATCAGCGTCTTTGATATGATTGTTCCGGACGTTAAAAGGCGTTATTTGAATGAGGCCGAACAACTGGTTGATAAAATTACAACCCAGTATCAGCGTGGCCTCTTAAATGAGGACGGTCGCAAGGCTGCCGTTATCAAGGTGTGGCGTCAGACAACGGATGATATTACCGAGGCCCTGAGCGAGAGCCTGGCCGAGGACAACCCGATCTATATGATGTCGGATTCCGGCGCCCGTGGCTCAATGTCGCAGATCAAGCAGCTGGCCGGTATGCGCGGTAACATGGCGGATACTTCCGGCGACACGATCGAAATTCCAATTAAGTCGAATCTCCGTGAAGGTATGAATGTGTTGGAATTCTTTATTTCCTCACACGGTGCTCGTAAAGCCTTGTCCGACACGGCTCTGAAAACGGCTGACTCGGGTTATTTGACCCGCCGTCTGGTCGATGTAGCTCAAGACATCATCGTTCAAGAAGAAGATTGCGGCACCGATGAATATATTGAAATGACAGCTCTGCGGGTCGGTTCCGGGGCGAGCTCCCGGGTCATTAAACCCTTATATGATCGCATTGCCGGTCGTTATGCTGCCCAGGATGTAGTCAACCCCGACACGGATGAGGTGATGGTTTCCGCCGGCTGCTTGATCAGCAATGAGATGGCCAGAAAAATTGACGAAGCCGGCATCAAAAAGGTGGCTATCCGATCGGTTTTAACCTGCTCGGCCAAGCACGGTGTTTGTTCGCATTGCTACGGCTTAAACCTGGCGACCGGTCAACACACGGTTAAGGGTGAAGCTGTTGGTGTTATGGCGGCCCAGTCGATCGGCGAGCCCGGCACACAGCTGACCATGCGGACTTTCCACACCGGCGGTATCGCTTCAAACGAAGACATCACGCAGGGCTTGCCTCGTGTTGAGGAATTGTTTGAGGCCAGAAAGCCGAAGGGCCAGGCGGTGATGGCGCAGATTTCGGGTGTGGTGAGCTTTAAAGAGGGTTCCAAGACCAAGCGCGAAATCGTCATTACAGACAGTGAGTCTTTGGAGACGCAAACTTACCCGATTTCTTACAGTGCGACTTTATTGGTAGCAGAAGGCGACTTTGTCGAGGCCGGAGACTTGCTGACAGACGGGTCTGTCAACCCGCACGACATCATGAAAATCAGTGGGGTCCGCGGCGTCCAACGCTATATCATCTTTGAAGTCTTGAAAGTCTATATCAACAATGGTGTTGACATCAATGACAAGCACTTAGAGATTATCACTCGCCAGATGATGCGGAAGGTCCGAGTGGAAGATCCGGGCGATACGGATCTTTTGATTGGCGGTATGACCGACCTCTATGAATTCCGGGCTGTAAACCAGGAGATGGAGGAACAGGGACTGACCCCGGCCACAGGTAAGCGGGTGCTCTTGGGTATCACCAAGGCTTCGCTGGCCACTGAGTCCTTCTTGTCTTCGGCCTCCTTCCAAGAGACGACCAGAGTGCTGACGGATGCGGCGGTGAAGAAAAAGAATGACCCGCTCCACGGCTTAAAGGAAAACGTCATAATCGGTAAGCTGATCCCGGCCGGCACGGGCATTAAGGAATATAGAGAAATCAGTTCTGTGCCGAATATTGAAGAAAACAGAGAGATTATTGAAGCTGATTTGGCCGCCCGCTAAGTTTTTGTACCAGCTGATCCGGGTAGCAAGCTTGTTGCAGCCCCCGATTTTTCGGGGGCTGTTTTTGGTCGGGCAACGCTCATGATCCCAATAGGATATACTTGATCAAATGGATTTTATTGTTTTTGACTTGGAGTGGAATACCAATTTTCCGGGCAGCGGGGCCAAGGCCTCCGAGGCTTCTCGCCTGTCAGCGGAGATTACAGAAATAGGTGCCTTTCGCCTGCACGAAGACGGGCGCATAGGTGGATCTTTTTTTGCCCCGGTGAAACCCCGAGTCTACCCCAAATTAAA
The DNA here is from genome assembly GCA_947253135.1 of uncultured Clostridia bacterium. Classification (GTDB taxonomy): domain Bacteria; phylum Bacillota; class Clostridia; order Saccharofermentanales; family Fastidiosipilaceae; genus CAMXYS01. The sequence goes on along the minus strand of CAMXYS010000007.1, from coordinate 23,641 downwards.
CCCTTGGGTTAAGCATATTACCGGGCAGAAGTTTGCTCAATTAAAGGCGGAGGGACGCTCTTTTCCGGAAGTGGCACGAGATTTTTTTAGTTGGGCTGCTACCGGACCGGCGGTATTTTGCAGTTGGAGTGACAGCGATCTGGAGCCTTTACGCAAGAATTTAGCTTTCTATAATTTGCCGACGATCTTGCCGGAATATTGTCTGGATGTCCAGTATCTGTACTATTTGCTAGGTGATAGCGGCCAGCGCCAGTGCGCCTTGGCGACAGCGGTCGCAGCAAGCGGGATTCAAGCCGACAAGCAAGAAGAGTTTCACAATGCCGGTGGCGATGCCTATTATACGGCCCTGATTTTAAAAAAATTGTTGACTGAGATGAAGACAGCAGCGGATGGGTCGGTGCCGTTGGAGCAGCTGGTGCGGCGTTACAGCTGGAATCCGAATCTAACTTATATCAAGAGGCGGACCATTCGCTTCGGCCGCCGGGCGACAGCCTTACCGGAACTGCTGGAACGATTGCCCCTTTGCTGCCCGGCTTGTGAGCGAACGCTCCGGCCGACAGCAGCCGGAGCTGGCGGAACATACGGTCGGGGGAAGGGCGAAGTACAGGTTAACCGAGGGGGCAGACTTGATGGCGAGTCTGCGAGCAAATCGGTTGCTGCAGAACCCGCTACTGCTGTAAGCGCAACAGCCTCCCCTGCTGCGGCTGAGCCGGAAAAGAATGCTGCCGGCCTGTGTCAATTGCCCGCCCGAGTCGGGGGCTGGCGCAAAAAGAAAAAATACTATGTCGCCAAAGCGGTCTGCCCTGACCACGGGAGGGTGACCGGACGGGTCAGTTTCGGCTTGGTGGCCGGCCGAATTCCGGAAGTTCAGCTCCGCTGTCAATTAGCAAAATATAATGACTGATTATTTTCCGGGGCAGACACGACTTGCATATGAGTGATTTGCAAAATGAGATCACTAATAATCAAGAATTGATCATATGACTTTCTTTTTTTCAGAAAAGCGCAAAATATGTCAGGGATGCATGGCCATATAGCTAAAAAAGTATTAGTCAAAAGCTTTATAACTTGTTATGCTAGTCATAGTTGATTTGTAGAGACTGTTTTTAGATAAAGCTGCCGCAAAGATAATCAAGATTTGATCTTTTCTGTTGCTTTTTCAATGGTAAAAACAGTATTGATTAGAAAGAGAGAGAAGAGCATGAAATATTTGGAAGTTGGTCCTGTTATTCACGGCTGCGATACCTTTAAAGAATTCGTTGAAGAGTTCAAGGTCGATTCCAATGACTTGGTTTTGACCAATAAATACATTTATGAGCCCCTGCTGACAGACTGCAACCCCGGTTGCCATGTCATCTACCAGGAGGAATATGGCAAGGGTGAGCCCAGCGATGTGATGTGCCAGGCTTTGATGGATGAAGTTGACAAGGTTGACTTTAACCGGCTGATCGCCATCGGCGGCGGTGCTGTTATGGACTTGGCCAAGTTCCTGGTCCTAAAGCGGACCAACCACATCGATGACCTCTATGCTGACCATGCCAATGTCGTTAAAAACAAGCACCTGATTACGGTGCCGACGACGGCCGGAACCGGCAGCGAAATCACCAACGTGGCTGTGCTGATCCGCACCAGCATGAACGACCTGAAGATGGGCTTGCAGACCCCGGATATGTACGCTGACGAAGCCGTACTGATTCCTCAGATGTTGAACACGGTCCCCTACAAGATCTACGCCAACACCTCTGTTGACGCTCTGATTCACGCTGTGGAAGCCTTTATCAGCAAGGACTGGACTCCCTTCACGGAGCTTTATGCCATCCATGCTATTAAAATGATCTTAAACGGTTACATCAATGTCCGCGACAACGGGCCGGATTCTCGTTTTGAAACCAACAAGAAATCCATGATTGCCTCTACCTTTGCCGGTTTGGCTTTCGGTACCTCCGGTTGCGGCACGGTTCACGCTTGTAGCTTTGCCTTTGGCGGCAAGTACCATGTGCCCCACGGTGAGGCCTGCTACCAGTTCTTCATGGAGACCTTGCGCTACTTCCAGAAGCATGATCCAAACGGTCGCATGAAAGAATTGAACGCCTTGCTTTGTGAGTTGCTCGAAGTTAAAGACGGCGACGGTTTGGCCGCCTTGGAAAACTTGCTGGAGGCAATTTCACCCCTGCAGAAGATGAGTGCCTACGGTGCAGTTAAGGAAGATGTCCGCGCCTTTGCCGAAACAACTTTTAAAAACCAACAGCGTCTGCTGGGCCGCAACGCCTACACCTTGGATGTAGACGATCTGGAAGCGATCTTTGCAGCCAGACTTTAATTAACCGTTATTGAGAAGACCCCGTCCCGCACCAGACTTGCCGGACGCGGGTCTTTTTATTTAGCTGTTTGGTGCACATTGTCGGGCGAATAACAATGAGCTTTAAATAAAACCCGTTAAATTGTCGACAAAATTATTAGTCTTGTGCATAATGTAGTTATCGGATGTGGAAAAACAGGGCCCGACTGCTGGAAAGCTGGAGAGCGGTGGCCTCTAAGATTCGGCTTCGCGGCAGTGTGCATTGTTGGCGACGCGCTTATTTTGTCGGTACCCATACCGTTTTTTCGTATCTTAAGACGTGTGAGGCGTTAGAGTATATTTAAGTAAGGAGAGTGTCTCATGAAAACAAAACAGGAATACATTGACAGCTTGCGTAAATTGGATATGAAGGTCTTCATGTTTGGCAAGAGGGTAGAAAATGTTGTGGACCACCCCATTATTCGCCCTTCACTGAATTCTCTGGCCGCTACTTTCGAGTATGCTGAGAAGCCCGAGTATGAGGATTTGATGACGGCTACGTCGCACTTGACGGGCGAGAAGATTAACCGCTTTACCCATATCCATCAGAATGCAGGCGATCTGGTTAAGAAAATCAAAATGCAGCGGATGCTGGGCCAACAAACGGCCAGCTGTTTCCAGCGCTGTGTCGGTATGGACGCGGCTAATGCCCTGTACAGCACCACCTATGACATTGACCAAGCCAAGGGTACCAATTACCACGAGCGGTTTGTCAACTATTGGAAGAGAATCCAGACGGAAGACTTGGTGGTTGACGGCGCGATGACCGACAGCAAGGGCGACCGCGGCAAATCTCCTTCTCAGCAGGATGACCCGGATCAGTTTGTACACGTGGTTGAACGGCGTGAAGACGGTATTGTCGTCCGTGGCTGTAAAGTCCACCAGACTGGTATGGTCAACTCCCATGAAGTATTGGTCATGCCGACCATTTCCATGCGTGAAGGCGATGAAGATTATGCTATCTCCTTTGCTGTACCGACTGATGTAGAAGGCCTGTTCCAAATTTATGGCCGCCAGTCTTGTGACACCCGCAAGCTGGAAGAAGGGGCTGACATCGACCTGGGCAACCGCACCTATGGTGGTACGGAGACCATGGTTATCTTCGACAATGTTTTTGTTCCCAATGAGCGTATTTTCATGGATGGTGAGGTCGAATTCTCCGGTTCCATCGTAGAGCGTTTTGCCGGTTACCACCGCCAGAGCTATGTTTGCAAAGTCGGTGTCGGCGACGTCCTGATCGGTGCTGCCGCCTTGGCTGCCGACTACAACGGCGTACCGCGCGCTTCTCATATCAAAGACAAGCTGATCGAGATGGTTCACTTGAATGAAACCATTTACTGCTCGGGTTTGGCTTGCTCGCACGAAGGTCACCCGACTCCTTCCGGCAGCTACGAGATTGACATGTTGCTCGCCAATGTCAGCAAGCAAAACGTCACCCGCTTCCCCTACGAAATTGCCCGTCTGGCTCAAGATATCGCCGGCGGCCTGATGGTCACTCTCCCTTCAGAGCAAGATTTGCGCGATGAGGAGCTGGGTCCTTATATCCGCAAGTACTTCCGTGGCAGAAGCGACGTTGCTACTGAAAACCGGATGAGGATTATGCGCCTGATCGAAAACTTGACTCTGGGTACGGCTGCGGTTGGCTACCTGACCGAGTCCATGCATGGTGCCGGTTCACCGCAGGCTCAGAGAATTATGATTCAGCGCCAGTGCAATATGGAGGCCAAAAAGGCTTTGGCCAAGCGCATCGCTCACATTGACGAATCACTGAACAAGCCGGGTACCGAGTACTGATTGTGCCCTGCCCGCTTGTATTAGGTCTTAAATATTGTGGCAGCTGCAATGTGATATTTGATAGGAGCACCCTGGTCGACGGCATCCGTTCTCACTTTTCCGAGGCGGAGCTGGACATTGTTTACACCAGTGCCGGCGGGCCGTTCGACCTGGTGGTGGTCCTCAACGCTTGCCAGGTGGCCTGTGCTGATTACAGCGACTTAAAGCCGAAATTTGACTTCTTTGTCGCCAAGTCGCAGGCGGACCTGGATCCGGTCGAAGGGCCGGTTATCCCTTGGATTGAGGGCTATCTTGCAAGAGGGGCCGGCAATCCGGCCGGGCAGTTGTGATAAAACAAGCCAAGGCTTAGGTGGCGGTCGGCCGTCTAAGCACTTGCTGTCTAATAAGAGAAAGCCGTTATGGAAAGGACTTTGCCAATGAATTTAGAGCAAAAAAAACAGTACTACAAAGACCACACCATTTCTGCAGCTGAAGCAGTCAAGCACATCAAGAGCGGTGACCGGGTCCTCATCGGCCACGCTTGCGGTGAACCGTCTCGACTGGTTGATGCCATGGCTGCGAACTATAAGAGCTATGAAAATGTAGAAGTGGTACACGAAGTGGCCATGGGGACAGCCCCCTACTGTGCGCCGGAGATGGCAGGCCATTTTTTCCACAATGCTCTCTTCCTCGGCAGCAATACCAGAAAAGCTGTGAACGCCGGGCAAGCTGCGTACTTACCCGGCTATTTCCACACTGTCCCCACCCTGATTCGGACGGGTGATCTGCCGCTGGATGTTGCCCTGTTGACGGTAACTCCTCCGAATGATGAGGGTTATTGCTCTTTCGGTATTTCCGTTGACTATGCTGTCGCCGCTGCCAAATACGCCAAGACGGTGATTGTCCAGGTCAACGAGAATATGCCCTTTACCTATGGCGACTGCTTGATCAGTGTTGAAGATATTGATTGGTTCGTCGAAGGTCACGATCCTCTAATTGAATTGCCGCCCGGCCCAATTGGTGAGGTCGAGGCTGCTATTGGTAAGAATTGTGCTTCTCTGGTGCCGGACGGCGCTACCCTGCAGCTGGGCATCGGCTCTATTCCCGATGCTGTTCTGGCCAATTTGAAGGATAAGAAGAACCTGGGCCTACACACGGAGATGTTCTCTGACGGTGCGATCGACCTGATTGAATCGGGTGTGATCAACTCCAAGGCTAAGAATTTCCATCCCGGTAAGATTGTGGCCACCTTCCTGATGGGGACCAAGCGACTTTACGACTATGTCGACCGCAATCCGATTGTCCACATGGCGCCGGTCGACCACGTCAATGATCCCTACATTGCTTCTAAAAATGACAAGTTGGTAGCGATTAACTCCTGTATCGAAGTTGACCTTAAGGGCCAGGTGGCCAGTGAGTCCGCCGGCCTGCGTCAAATCAGCGGTGTCGGTGGTCAGGTTGACTTTATGCGGGCGACCCGCCTGTCCAAGGGCGGCGTCTCCATCCTGGCCTTCCCTTCCATCACCAAGAAGGGCATCAGCAAGATTGTTCCCTTCCTCCAAGAGGGCGCCACGGTGACAACAAACCTCTATGATGTCGAGTACTTTGTCACAGAAAACGGCATTGCCAATCTGCGGATGAAGAATCTGGAGCAACGTGCCAGAGCTTTGATTTTGATTGCTCATCCTTCTGTTCAGGCAGACCTGATCGCTGAATATGAAAAACGCTTCGGCAAAAAATATGTGGCGATGACTGCCGAGGAAGCCGCCCGTCGCGGTTAATGTGGAACTAAAACCGGTCCTGTAGAGACCCGTTAAAAGGATCAGATTGGGGGGAACTGAGGACCGGTTTTAAAATCAAAAAGACTTGGAATGAAGGAAAAAAGGAGAAAAACTGTGCAATACGTACTGTTAGAAACAGATGGACACAAAGTGACCTTGACGGTCAACAAGCCGGAAACCTTAAATGCCTTGAATACGCAAGTTTATCAAGAGATTGATGAGGCTTGTACGCAAATTCGCAAGCGCCTCGACGACGGCGAAGACATCCGTTGCCTGGTTGTGACAGGAGCCGGTGAAAAAGCCTTTGTAGCCGGTGCGGACATCAGCGAGATGAGTGAATTAAATTTGACCGAGGGCCGTAAATTCGGCGCAGTTTCCAATGTAGCCTTCCGCAATTTAGACACCTTGCCGGTGCCGACAGTAGCTTCCCTGAATGGTTTTACCTTGGGCGGCGGCTTGGAATTAGCCCTGGCTTGTGATATTCGAATCGCTTCAGCCAAGGCCAAGTTGGCTTTCCCTGAAACCGGTCTGGGCATTACCCCCGGCAGTGGCGGCACACAGCGCATGTCGCGCTTAGTGGGTCCTGCAGTCGCTAAAGACCTCATTTTTACCGGCCGGATGCTCAAGGCAGACGAGGCCCTTAGTTTGGGCATTGTCAACAAAGTGGTGGAGCCCGAGGAGTTAAAGGCCGCCACTGCTGAGTATGTCGACCTAATTTGCAGCAAGGCGCCGATTGCCAACCGGATGGCTAAGCAGTCGATTAACCGCGGCCTGCAATGTGACTTGGATACAGCCTTACAGATCGAGGTTGAGACATTCTGCCAATGCTTCAATACGGACGATCAAAAAGCGGCCATGAAAGCCTTTTTGGATAAGAGTGGCCCGGTTGAGTTTAAGAACCGATAACCTGAGTCCGAAAGGGGTATAGCGAAATGAAAGTATTTGTAGTGGGAGCCGGTACGATGGGCGCCGGTATTGCTCAGGCTTTTGTGCAGACAGAGGGTCTTGATGTTTGGCTGTGTGACCAGACGGATGATTTTGTCGAAGCCGGCGCAGCTAAGGTTCGCAAGGGCTTGGACATTTTATTAAAAAAAGATCGCTTGTCAGAGGCGGAGCATGCACAGCGCTTGTCGCAGCTCCATCTCACAACTGATTACAATGACGCAGCTGATGTCGACTTGGTGGTAGAAGCAATTTTTGAAGAAATGCAAGCCAAGCATGACATTTTCTTAAAATTAGATAAAATATGTAAGGCGGATACTATTTTTGCCTCTAATACGTCGTCTCTTTCCATTACGGAAATGGCCGCTCCCTTGGGCGAGCGGGCTGCCAATTTCTGTGGTATGCACTTCTTTAATCCGGCTCCTGTGATGAAGCTGGTGGAAGTGACCAAGGGCTACGTGACCTCGCAAGAGGCTCAGGATAAGGTAATTGAGTACTGCCACCGCATCGGCAAGGATCCGGTTAAGGTTAAGGAGGCGCCCGGCTTTATCGTCAACCGCATCTTGATTCCCATGATGAATGAGGCCTGCGAAATTTTGCGCGAAGGCATTGCGACAGCAGAAGATATCGACAAGGCCATGTGCCTCGGCGCCGGCCACCCGATGGGTCCCTTGGCCACGGCCGATCTGGTGGGCAACGATATCAACCTGCACATTATGGAATCACTATTTCAAGAGACCGGCGACCCCAAGTATCGTCCGAGTATCTTGCTAAAACAAATGGTCAGAGCTAATCGCCTGGGCAGAAAAACTGGCAGGGGATTCTTTGAATATCCTACAAAATGATTAAAGGAGTGGCGTAATGGATTACAATTTGACAAAAGAACAGGAAATGGTCAGAAAGGTCATTCGCGAATTTGCGTTGGACAAGGTTCAACCGATTGCAGCAGAGATTGACGATAAAGAAGAATTTCCGGCTGAAAACATCAAGCTGCTGGCTAAGATGGGTGCGCTGGGCATGATTTTCCCCAAGGAATACGGCGGCTCCGGTACGGACTCCATCAGCTATGCCATGGTTGTTGAAGAACTGTCCCGCGTCTGCGGTACGACCGGCTGTATTGTGGCCTCCCACAACTCTTTGGCCTGCGGTCCGATTTACCAATTCGGCAACAAGCAGCAAAGAGAAAAGTATCTCCCCGACCTGGTGACCGGCCGCAAGCTGGGCGCCTTCGGTCTGACCGAGCCCAATGCCGGTACGGACTCTGCGGCTCAAGAAACCACCGCTGTTCTGGTCGATGACGAATACTACCTGCTGAACGGCAGTAAGATGTTCATCACCAACGGTACGGTCGCTGAAACTTTTGTCATCTTCGCCATGACGGATAAGAGCAAGGGCAACCACGGTATCTCCGCCTTTATCGTTGAAAAAGGCTGGGAGGGCTTCTCTCAAGGTAAGAAAGAAAAGAAGATGGGTATCCGCGGTTCTTCTACTTGTGAGTTGATTTTTGAGAATGTTAAAGTGCCCAAGGAAAACCTGTTAGGTAAGGAGGGCCAAGGCTTCCGCATCGCCATGCAGACCTTGGACAGCGGCCGTATCGGCATTGCCGCCCAAGCTTTGGGTATTGCTCAGGGCGCTTTGGACGAAGCGATTGAATATGCTAAAACACGTATTCAGTTTGGCCGTCCGATCGCTGCCCGCCAAGGCCTGCAATGGATGTTGGCTGACATGTATGTTCGCGTCAATGCTGCCCGCCAGTTGGTCTACAAAGCAGCTTTTGCTAAAGACCATCAAAAACGCTTCACTGAAGAAGCCGCCATGGCCAAGCTTTACGCTTCAGAAACAGCAATGTGGGTTACCACCAAGGCCGTTCAAGTCCACGGCGGTTACGGCTTCACCCGTGAATATCCGGTTGAGCGCATGATGCGTGACGCTAAGATCACCGAGATCTATGAGGGTACCAGTGAAGTACAACGCATGGTTATCAGCGGTTCGATTTTGCGCTGAGCTTAGTAAAGGATGGAGATTCAACAAATGAAAATTGTCGTATGTATTAAACAAGTTCCGGACACCACGGAAGTTCGCATTGATCCGGTTACCAACACCTTGATTCGTGATGGTGTCCCCAGCATTATCAACCCTGATGATATGAATGGTATCGAGGCTGCCCTGGAGCTGAAGGAAGCCAATCCCGGTTCCGAAATTACCCTGGTTTGCATGGGCCCCCCGCAGGCCGATGTAGCCCTGCGCGAAGCCTTGGCCATGGGTTGTGATAAGGCCATCTTGATCACTGACCGCGCCTTTGGCGGTTCAGATACCTGGGCAACCTCTAACATCATCGCCTCTGCTATTGCCGAGTTGGAATATGACATTATCTTCTGTGGCCGCCAGGCGATCGATGGTGATACCGCTCAGGTCGGTCCTCAGATTGCTGAATGTCTGGATATCCCCCAAGTTTCCTATGTTGCAGGCATTAAACAGGACGGCAACAAGCTGACTGTCCAGCGCAACATGGAGCACGGCCACCAGGTGGTTGAGGTTGAAATGCCCTGCCTCCTGACCTGCATTAAGGAATTAAATGAACCTCGGCCGGCCCATCTAGGTGGTATCTTTGATGCCTATCAAAAGGAAATCGAGTTTTGGGGCAATGACAAGCTGAACATCGACGCTTCTTTGATCGGCTTGAAATCCTCTCCGACCAAGGTTAACCGCACCTTCACACCGGCCGCTAAAGAGCCCGGAATTATGGTTCCCAAGGCAGATGCCGAAGAAATCCAAAAGGTGTATAACGACCTGAAGTCCAAGCACTACATCTAAGTCGAGGCATCACCACAGCAGGGAAAGGAATTAAAATGGAAACAAAATTAAATATTCAACCGATCGTGGAGCTGAACCTCGACGACTACAAAAATGTATGGGTATTGGCCGAGCAACGTGATGGCAAGGTTATGCCGAACGTAATGGAGCTTTTGAATGAAGGCCGCAAGCTGGCTGATGATTTGGGCAACGAGCTGGTAGCTGTGATTGCCGGCGATGACATTAAGTCCCAGGCCGACACCCTTATCCACCACGGCGCTGACAAGGTTATCGTGATCGAGTCACAGTTGCTGCATGACTACACGACCGACGCCTATACCAAGGTTTTGTATGATGCAATCCAAAAATATAAGCCGGAGATTGTCCTCATCGGCGCGACCACCATCGGCCGTGACCTGGGCCCCCGTCTGGCCTCCCGCTTGAATACAGGTTTGACGGCTGACTGCACCAGCTTGGCCATCGATCCTGAAAATCGCCAACTGCGTCAGACCCGTCCTGCTTTTGGCGGTAACCTGATGGCCACCATCATTACTCCGGACCGTCGCCCGCAGATGGCCACCGTTCGTCCGGGTGTCTTCCTGAAGGCTTTGGACAAGCCCGAGCGCACCGGTGAAGTGATTGTCGAAAAACCTGAACTGTCCGCTTCGGATATCCGCACTCGCGTTAAAGAAGTGGTTAAGCACGCTAGGGAAATTGTTGACCTGCCCTCTGCTAATATCATCGTTTCCGGTGGTCGTGGCCTGGGCAGTGCCGAAGGCTTTAAGCTGTTGGAAGAATTTGCTGCCGCTTGTGACGGTGTAGTGGGTGCTTCTCGTGCAGCTGTTGACAGCGGCTGGATTTCTGCTGACCACCAGGTTGGCCAGACCGGTACCTCTGTCCGTCCGACCATCTACTTTGCTTGCGGTATCTCCGGTGCTATCCAGCACATGGCCGGTATGCAGGATTCTGATATGATCATCGCGATCAACAAAAATATTGATGCGCCGATGATGAAGGTGGCTGACTACGCCATTGAGGGTGACCTGTACCAGATCATCCCCATGTTCATTGAATTGTTCAAGAACGATCCGGACCGCAACGACAACTGATATTTTTGCAGTGGAGCCGGCTCTGTTAATGGAGCCGGCTTTTTTGCATATGGAAATGATTAATTGAGGAATGAGGGAATGAGCATGAAAAAAATTGCAATTCTGGGTGCTTGCCGGACAGCTATTGGCAAATTTGGCGGCACTTTGACCAGTGTACCTGCCTACAAGTTGGGGGCGACTGTCATTGAGGCAGCAATCGAGCGTGCCGGGATTAGTAAAGACATGGTTGATGAAGTTATCATGGGCTGTGTTTTGCAGGGCGGCTTGGGTATGAACGTGGCCCGGCAGGCTGTTTTGGAGGCAGGCTTGCCGAATGAAGTACCGGCGATGACTTTGAACAATGTGTGCGGCTCTTCATTGAAGGCTGTAAATACGGCAGCAGCTATGATTCAAACCGGCCAGGCAGAGATCATGGTGGTCGGCGGTATGGAAAACATGTCTGCGACGGGTTATTCCTTAGATAAGGCCCGCTTTGGTTACCGGATGAATGCCGGCACCTTGCAAGATATGATGATTATCGACGCCTTGCAAGATCCCTTCGGCGGCTATCACATGGGCATCACAGCCGAGAATGTCTCAGAGCGTTTTGGCGTAACCCGTGAGATGCAAGACGAGTTTGCTGCATCAAGCCAGCAAAAGGCGATTGCAGCTCAAAAGGCGGACCGCTTTAAAGAAGAGATTGTGCCGGTCACGGTCAAGACAAGGAAAGCAGAAATCGTCTTTGACAAGGATGAGTTCCCCCGTGAGGGCACGACCTCTGAGACCCTGGCCAAATTGCGCCCGGCCTTTAAAAAGGACGGTACGGTGACGGCTGGTAATGCTTCCGGTATCAATGACGGTGCTGCTGCTGTTGTGATGATGAGCCTGGAGAAGGCTGAGGAGCTGGGTTTGAAGCCGATGGTTACGCTGGTAGCCGGCGCTTCTGCCGGTGTTGAACCTGAGATCATGGGTATCGGGCCTGCTTACAGCACGGAGAAAGCCTTAAAGATTGCTGGTATGGACTTAGACCAGATTGGCCTGATCGAGGCAAATGAGGCTTTTGCAGCGCAGACAGTAGCAGTTGCTCAAAAGTTGGGCTTTAACGATGAGATCGTCAACGTTAACGGTGGCGCAATTGCCTTGGGTCACCCGGTCGGCGCATCCGGCTGCCGAATCTTAGTCTCCTTAATTCACGAGATGCAAAAGCGTGACGTTCAGTACGGCCTGGCCACCCTCTGTGTCGGTGGCGGCATGGGTGTCACTTCGATTGTGGAGCTCTGTAAATAAGCTTGAAATTGCTGCTTTTCCTTAAAATAGAATCAGTTCAGATGATATAAAGGCTGAAATTTCAAACAACTGTTTTACCGGTCGATTCAAGTTGGGTCGACCGGTTTTTTAACAACAATATTGATTACGATGTCGCCAACAAGGGTCCTATTACAGCCGGAACGAGTTTGAAGTTGGAGCTTAAACCGGAGCGGGGAAATAACTTATTTTCTTTATATCAACGGCCAAAAGCAGGACAAAAGAATCAGTTTTATCTTCCACAAGCTTTAGCCGCCGGCGTGTCGTTCTTGGTTAAGTACAGGAAAAAAACATTTTAAGATCAATTAATCCCGTAGCGACCGGCAAGCCGGGTATAAAAACCCTCGGTGGCCTTGTCGCCAAAGAGAGAGAGCAGGCGCTGTCCCAAGATCATGGGGTGGCGCCAAATTTTTTGGGCCAGGCGAGGATCAAATTTTTCTGCAGTTTGCCGCAGTTCCTCCAGATTGGTTTTTAAGTCCGGTCGAGCCGGTGAAATACCGGTCACCAGGTAGCACATGGCCACCATGCGGCGGAGATGGCGGATCATGGACCGGCTGAGAGGCCGGTCCAATTGCTTCAGCTTGGCCAAGGAATAGGTAGTCAACATCCGCCGGGTTATATTAAAGGTCATATCGGCATTTTTGCGCTGGGAGTCTAAATTAACCGACTGTCCCGGTCGCCCAATAAAATAAAGGTACAAACCGACATTTAAGTAATGCAGGTCTTTGACATAGGGGAAGGGCTCAAAGGCGTAGATATTGTCTTCATAAAATGTCTTTTCCGGCAGCCGGAGGTCGATTTCGCGGAGCAGGTCGGTCCGATAAATCAAGGTATGCATCATAAGCAGTTGGTCAAAGCGCATCGTTCCCATATCAGCCCAGCCGAGCCGGCGTTCAGGAAAAAACAGATTGGCCAAACTAACCGTTTTATAACTGTGGTTGCCGTCGTCGGTGCGGTAGTCAAAGACATAATCCGTGAGCAAAAGATCGCAGGGAATTTGGTCGCGGTAGATTTTTTCTAAATAGCTCAACACACTTGACAAGGCCGATGCTGCCAGCCTGTCATCACTGTCCACGACTTTAAACCAGGGTGCTCTGGCTTCTTTCAGTCCGACATTGATACCGGACCCGTGGCCGCCATTTGCCTTGTTAATCAGGCGGATGTCGTCCGGGAAACGGGCGACATATTCAGCTCCGATGGCCGCAGTCCGGTCAGTTGACCCGTCATTGACAATAATAATGTCAAGCCGGTCGGCAAAAGGTGTCAGGCTGTCCAGACAGTTGGCCAGGTAGGCCTCCGAATTATATGAGGGGACAGTGATCGTTAGCAGTTTCATAGGATCCTCCGCAGGGCTAATTTATTATTGTTTATCATCTTACACTACCGGGGCCGGCAGCGCTGTCTTGCAGCCGGAAATCAGCTAACTCTATCTGTTGCGAAGTCGAGTGCTGACTTGTAACCAAAAAATAAAGCTTTTTAAAAATCGATCTTGATAAGATTACACTGTGCTATCATGGACAAAAGGAGGTCATTATTATGGCAGATATTATTAAAGTAGGTGCAGTTGCACCGGATTTTACATTAGTTGATCAATTTGAAAAGGAAATTTCTCTGTCTGATTTTAAGGGCAAAAAGGTCCTCTTGTCTTGGCACCCCCTGGCTTGGACATCTGTCTGCACCGACCAGATGCGGGCTTTGGAAAGTCACTATGACCGCTTTGAGGCGGCCAACACAGTGGTGCTGGGTCTGAGTGTTGACGCTCAGCCGTCCAAGAGTGTTTGGGCCAAGGCCTTGAGCTTGTTCAATATCCATATTCTGGCTGACTTCCACCCGGTGGGTGAAGTTTCCAAGGCCTATGATGTCTTTATGGCTGAGGCCGGTATGTCAGGTCGCGCCAATGTTTTAGTTGGCGAGGATGGTAAAGTGATTTGGGCCAAACGTTATGAGCCTGCTGAACTGCCGGACATCGAAGAAGTGCTGGATGCGGTCGAGCAATAAAACAAATTTGCGGAATTGAATTTGCGGAGTTGCTAAAGTAAAGGCAAAGCCTGTGGGTCCCTTCCTTAAGTTTAGACTTGAGGAAGGGGCTTTTTTTTGGTTGTAATCATGGCGATGGCTGAAACAATACCGGCGATGATCACAAAGGCATAGAAGTTTATTAAGCGAGTTAAAAACATAGCCGGGACCACTTGTTGGGAGGGCAGGATGGATTCAAACATGGTGACAAAGCCTGACTCGGTAACCCCGACAGCCCCGGGTGTCGGCACGGCAGAGGTGGAGAGGTATAAAACAGACTGCAGAGCCAGGCATTCATCCAAGGCGGCACCTCGTCCGCCTAAGGACATGGAGACAAAGTAAGGGATAAAATAGTAGGCCAAAACTTGGATCATATGCAGGCCGGCCAAGCGCAAAAGGAGGCTGCCCCGGTTTAAAAAGATGCGGCTGCTCTGCTTATAGCCGGCAGAAAATCCACTGATTTTCCGCAGGAAACGAGTCCGACGATGTTTTTTGATAAAGTTTATTTTAAAGAGCAGGCGACTGATAGCTTTTAAGAAACCGGTGATCAGGCGGGGCTTTACAATCAAGAGGATCATGCTGACAACAATAGCCCCATTGACCAGGTAGCCGTAGACCATAAAATAGGTCATAAATTTCAGGGAAGAAAAAACCAGTTTAAATTTCAATAAAGAGGCTATTAAAGAAAATATAATAATAGTGGCGTTGTAAAAGATAGCCAGGACAATAAAAATTAAGCTGCTATGGGACAGGTCGACTCCTCTTCGGCTGAGGTAATACATCTGCACGGGTTGTCCGCCGCTGGAGGAGGGCGTGATACTGTTGAAAAAGAAACCGATATAAGATGTTTTATGGGCTAACTCCAAGGGGCAGCGGGATCGGTTAAAAGTGCGGATCAAGAGCCGGATGGAGAAGGCAATGGAAAGCTGGTAGATGCCCATCATGCCGAAACCGGCCAGAATCCAGCCGGGTTTCGCGGAAAGGATAACAGCTTTGACTTCTGCCAGACTGTGGTCGCGGGGGAGGAGGTAAAATGTTCCCACCAAAATACCGGCCATGAGCAGGATGCTGATCAGGTATTTAGGCGAAAAGACCGCTTTTTTTTGCGGTTCCGTCTGCTGTGTCATAAATAAAGCTGGCTCCTTTGGCAAACGACGCCACCGCCGCTGTCTTTATGACGGACAGGCTTGTCCTGTTTGGATCCGGGCGGCCGGTCTAGTTCTGGATTTTCTGCAAAAATTTGCGGGTGCGCTCGTTCAGGGTGTTGTTGAAGATTTGATCCGGCGTACCTTCCTCAATAATAACACCTTGGTCCATAAAAAGAACCCTGTCAGCAACTTCCTCAGCAAAGCGCATCTCGTGTGTGACAATTAACATAGTCATGTCTTTTTGGGCCAGCTCGCGGATAACCTTCAAGACTTCACCGGTTAATTCCGGGTCCAGGGCAGAGGTCGGTTCATCAAAGCACAAGATGGCAGGATCCAGGGCCAAGGCTCGGGCTATGGACACGCGCTGCTGTTGGCCACCGGAGAGCTGGTAGGGGTAGTTGTCGGCCTTTTCTGCTAAACCCAGCTGACCCAAGAGGTCGAGGGCGCGTTGGCGGGCTTGGCTTTTGTCTTGACCTAAAACTTGTAGTGGCGCTTCCATAATATTTTCGATAATGGACAAGTGGGGGAAGAGATTAAAATTTTGAAAGACCAAACCCAGCTTTAATTGAATTGAGCGGGCGGTGGTGCGGTCGGCATAAGTTGTCCGGCCGTCTCTGGTCTCCATCAGCGCTTCACCGCAGACTGTAATGGTCCCCCGGTCCGCTGTTTCGAGCTGGTTGAGGCAGCGCAACAGGGTCGACTTGCCGGATCCGGACGGGCCAATAATAGCAAAAACCTGCCCTTGTTCGATATCAAAGGAAATATCTTTCAGGACCTCCAAGCTGCCAAATTTTTTTTCCAGATTCCGGACTGTCACCATCGTCGTGGCGGTGTTTGCTGCTGTATCCAGAGTGTTTACAGTCGGAATGTCGGCCGGAGAGGGCGGTGTCATTTGCGGTTGTGAGGGTGTTGTCATAGTTATCTCCTTAACGGTAATAAGCGAGTTTCTTTTCCCAGGCATGCATGATCAGTTGGACAATGCCGTTCATCACGACATAGAACAGACCGGCAACAAGGAGGGGCACCATGCTGGTGGTGCGGTTCATCTGGGCTTGGGCCACTTTTAAAAGATCGCTGTTACCGATGACCTGAGCCAAGGCCGTATCTTTGACCAGGGTCATAAATTCATTGCCCATGGACGGCAGGATATGCTTGATCGTTTGTGGCAGGATAATATGGTTAAAAGTGCGGCTGCGGGAGAGGCCCAGCACTTTAGCGGCCTCGCGTTGTCCCCGGGGCACTGATTCGATGCCACTGCGATAGATCTCAGAAAAATAAAAGGCGTAATTGATACCGAAGGCTACGCAGGCAGCTACAAAACGGTCCATACCGCGGATGCCAAAGGCGATTGACGGCAGATACATCACCATAATTAATTGCAGCATTAAGGGGGTTCCCCGGATTAACCACTGGAGGACGGCGATCAAACCTGACAGGGGTTTAAAGCGAGACATCCGGCCGAGGGCGATCAGCACACCCAGGGGGAGGGCTACTAAAAGGGTGATAAAAAAGAGCTGAACGGAGAGCTTGGTACCCTCTAAAAAGGCGGGCATCAATTTGATTAGGCTGTTCCAATCCATAAGGTCTCCTTTGTTTTGGTTTTTGCCGGCAGGTCGGGTGGGTTGTCCCGCAGACTGCAGCAGCTGTTAAAAGCAGACAAACAGGCAATTCGCCTAGGGCTGAAACTGCCTGTTTGTAAGTCATCTTAGTTTATCAGTTTTAGCGACTGTCAACTTGCCTTATTTATCGCCGAAGACGGAGACGTCTTTGCCGAACCACTTAGCGGTGATTTCACCTAAGGTGCCGTCTTCTTTCATTTCCGTCAAAGCCTTGGTGACGGCTTCATTGAGCTTGGTATTACCTTTTTTGAAGCCGATTACATAGTCTTCTACAGACAGGGCATCATCAATCACAAAGTAAGCATCCGGGTCAGCTTGCTGGCTGATGTAATATTCACCCATGACACTGTCAGTTAATAGGCCGTCGGTTGCGCCGCTTTCGATGTCTTTAAAGGCGGTGATATTTTCTTTAAAGGTGACCACTTCGGCCAGACTGTCTTTAAATTCAGGCTTGCCGTCCAAAGCGAGCTCTGCGGTAGAGCCGGATTGCAAGGACAGCTTCTTGTCCTTCATTTGATCCAGACTGGTGATACCGCTTTCTTTCATCGTGATGACGACTTGCTTATTTTCCATGTAAGGAGTGGTTAAGCTCATACTGGCGTTGCGCTCGTCTGAATAGCTGAAACCGTTCCAAATGCAGTCGATGTTGCCGGAGCTCAGCTCATTTTCCTTCATCGACCAATCGATCGGGACGGGTTTAAGTTCGACGCCCATGCGCTTGGTGACTTCTTTGGCCAGGTCGATATCGTAGCCGACAATCTCGTTTTGATCGTCCCGGAAACCCATGGGGGGTAGGCTGTCATCCAGACCCATCCGGAAGACGCCAGCCTCCAGCAGGCCGTTTTCGTCAGTTTCACCGGCAGCTGCAGCAGCTGTCTCGGCTGCGTTTTCATCGGCTGCTGTGGTCTCGGCAGCTGAGCCGGCAGCTGTGGCCTGGTCAGCTTGCTTGCCGCCGCAGCCGCTTAGCAGCAGTCCGGTCAAGAGGCCGGCGGTCAAAAGAGTAGTGGCAATTTTTTTAAATGATTTCATTTTCTTCCCTCTCCTTGCTCAGGATGAATTATTTGGTTGATTTAGCCTGAGCTCACTTGCTTGTCTTACGCTTTATCATTCTAAAGCACTAAATTAAAAAAGTCAACTCTCTTTTTACGAAAATTAAAAATCTTTTTTGCCTTTTAAAAGCAAGTTCAAAAGACCCCGGCTGTGCTGGGCAAGACGGGGTCTCAGGCTGGCGGTTACGTTGGTTGTCGGTAAAATCTTAACCGGCAAGCTTGGCATTTAGCGGGTTTAGTGGCCGGGGCCGGGGGCGGTCGGAATTTTCAGTTTATTCTGCTCCAGGCTGCGGATATGCTTTAATTCCTTGATCACCAAAACAGCCGCGACGACAAAGGCCATCATGTCAGAAATGGGGGCGGCGTAGAGAATTCCTTCCAGGCCCAAAATACTGGTCATTAAAAAAAGCAGGGGAACAAAGAAGATGAGCTGACGTGACAAGGCTATAAAAATACCTTTTTCCGCCTTGCCGATGGAAGTGAAGAAATTCATAAGGAGGGGGTTGAGCCCGTTTAAAGCAGTGAACATTAAGTAGAAACGGAAAAGTTTAACGGCGAATTCGTAATAGTTAGCATCCCCGGATCCGAACAGACGAATTAGCTGCAGAGGGAAGAGCTGAAAGCATGCAGTGACAACCAGGGAGACAGCGAAGGCGGCGGCCAGGCCTATGCCCAAGGCCTTTTTGACCCGGTGATATTTTTTGGCCCCGTAGTTGTAGCTGATGATCGGTTGATTACCTTGCGCAATACCGATGCAAATAGACAAGAAGATGGTGTTGATTTTTAAGACAATGCCGATGGCGGCCAAGGGGGCATCGGACCCGTAGTGTGACAGGGCACCGTAGCGGACGACAATGTTGTTGACGGCAATTTGAACAACCAGGATGGTGACCTGGTTAAAGAAGGGGCCGATACCTAGACGGACGATGCGCTTGGCAGTAAAACCGGTCAGGCGGAAATGGTCGCCGGTGACAGGGACCGTTTTGAATTTTTTAGCAAAGTACCAGATGACCATCAGGGCGGAGACAACCTGTCCGATGACGGTGGCCCAGGCGGCACCGGCCATACCCCAGCCAAAGCCGAAGATAAAGAGGGGATCAAGGATGCAGTTGAGGATAGCACCCGTCAAGGTGCAGAGCATGGAGTAAACAGGATTGCCGTCCGCCCGTACCAGGTTGGAGCCACCGACTGTGATGATTAAAAAAGGAAAGCCCAGTGAAGTGATGGAGGTGTAGGTTTGGGCATAACCCAGTATGGACTCGGTCGCCCCAAAGGCAGTTAACAAAGGTGTTAAGAAAATCCGAGTCAGGATGGTCAGGATGATGCCGATGCCGACCATTAAGCTGATGCCGTTGCCGACAAAGAATTGGGCGCGCTCCTCATCACCACGGCCCAGTGATAGATTAAAGTTGGAGGCTGCACCGATGCCGCATAAGAGGCTGAAAGCGGTGCAGATGGTGACCAGGGGGAAGGCGACGTTAGTGGCGGCATTGCCCAAGATGCCGACGCTGTGGCCGATAAAAATCTGGTCAACAATGTTGTAGAGCGAGCTGACGACCAGGGCGACAATGCTGGGGATAGCAAAGCGCGTCATCAGGTGCGGGATGGGCTCGCTGCTGAGCGGGTTGACTGCCCGGGATTGTGGTTGGTTTGTTTTAGATTTGTGTTCGCTCATAGATCCTCCCTTTTACAGACTTAATTAGCTTGCGTGTTTTTATTATGAGTTTGATTGTTGAATGGCTATTTTAATTAAACCTGTCTTCTCTAATTAAAAAAACGGCGACCACAACAATTACAACCGGGACGGCACTTCATGGTGCCGGCACAGCTGATGTCATCTTACGATTATTTTTCAATCGCTGCTGGTTGTCGGTATTTTGTGCGAAAGCTCAGTATAAGTGATTTTTCTTTACAAATGCAAACCGCCTGTCGGCGGATCTGTGGTTATAATAAATGATAGTATAATTAGTGATTTGAATCGGTGCATCGCAGCTGCAGTGTTGGCCGGTTAGGTGGCTGACGGCTGTAGGCAGTCGATCGAAAAAAGTGCAGGCTGCCCGGCGGCAGAGGAGATAAAATCCAGGTGCGACCGCAGGGCATAACTTTAGCAAGAGGAGCAATATATGAAGAAAAAAGGACGTACAGTTTTGATCGTTATCATAGCGGCTGTTGTGCTGATCGGCATTCTGGTAGCCGGCCAATATAACAGTTTGGTCCGGGCCGATGAGCAGGTTAACCAGGCTTGGAGCAATGTTGAAACCCAGTATCAAAGACGGGTGGATTTAATTCCTAATTTGGTTGAAACAGTTAACGCTTATGCCTCACATGAGTCGGAAGTTTACACGGAAGTCGCAAAGGTGCGGGCTAACTACCAGGAGGCTAAAACGCCGGCAGATTACCAAGCGGCCGACCAATCGCTCAACCGCATGATCAATATAGCGGTTGAAGCCTACCCTGAACTGAAGGCCAGTGAAAACTTCCTGCGGCTGCAAGATGAACTGGCCGGTACGGAAAACCGCATTGCTGTCGCCAGAAAAGACTATAATGCTGTGGCTACGAATTACAACAGGGGAGTCAGAGCCTTTCCTAAAAACATTTTTGCCGGTATCTTCGGTTTTGAGCGCCATGAATTATTCCAGGCAGCAGCAGGAGCAGAGCAGGCGCCGACAGTAAATTTTAAATAAGCAAGTGGCCCCACCGCCCCTCGGAAGGATTTTAATCTTATGACACAAGCCGCAATCACTAAAAGACAGCGATTAACCTCGGGCAGAAGCCTTAAATGGCTTTGCTGCTTGCTGGTTAGCCTGTTTTTCTGCGGGCTGGTCAGCTCTTTTTTACGGGCGACCGGTTATCGCTTTCCGGCTGTACCGGAGGCGGATTTTGTAACGGACGAAGTGGGAATTTTAGATGCTTCCTGTCGCCAAACGGTGGCGCGTCTCAACCGTGTTTTGGCCCCTTCGGGGACACAAATTGTCGTAGCGGTGGTCAAAGACCTGGCAGGAGCCCCCTTAGAAGATTATGCGAATGAATTGCTGCGCCACTGGCAGCTGGGTGATGCCAAAAAAAACAATGGCATTTTGCTTTTGATTGTCTATGAAGAAAATCAAATTCGGATTGAAGTCGGCACCGGCCTGGAGGGCGCTATACCGGATGGCCGGGCTGGCGAGATTATCAGACAGCAGCTCGTCCCGCATTTTAGGGAGGGCGATTTTTCTGCCGGTGTGACAGCAGCGGTGGGAGAGGTCGCCAACCTGGCAGCTGCAGAATACGGCATAGAGATACCGGCGGACTTGGCTGGTGAAATAGAGGACAGTCGCTTGGCAGACGATGAAGACGATGAAGATAATCCCATCAGTTGGATTATTATTATGGTTATTTTGCTGGTGGTCTTGCCGAGTTTAAGGCGGTTGTCGCGCCGGGGTGGCCGAGGTGGGTTTGGCGGCTTCTGGGGCGGCTTCGGCGGAGGTTCAGGTGGCTTCGGCGGAGGTTCAAGCGGCTTCGGTGGCTTTGGAGGTGGCTCGGGAGGCGGTTTCAGCGGCGGCGGCGGTTCCTCTTCGGGCGGTGGGGCTTCCGGGAAGTGGTGAGCCGGTTTGAGGCGATGCGACAAAAATAAAATAGAATCTGTTTATTTGACGAGAAAGTGATGCATAAGTCTTTTAAATTAACGAAAAAATGCAGGATGACTTCTCTTTGCTTGCTTCATCCGGTAATCGTTATGTGGGATTATTTTGAATATCTGATTGCCCTTATGCAGGATCAATTTCACCTTATCATTCCGGCCATTCCGGGATATGACGAAGGCTAATCAGGCGAATTTACCGGTGTTGAGGAGGTCGCTTTAACCCTTGAAACCTGGCTGCTTCAAAGAGGATATTAAAAGGCTTCTTCTTTATATGGTTGCTCAATGGGAGGTGCCATATTGGTTCGGATGCTGGCAAACCGCCGGATTGCAACATCCTGTGCCATTAATTATGGACGGTGCTATCATGCCCCACGAGCTTCCCTGGCTCATAACGCGCCTTATCGTCACACGTGACTTCCTAATGATTTATATCAGAAAAAGGGGAGGCTTAAAGCTTCTGGAAAAGGCATTTTCTGTAGATGGATCACACAGGATGATTTGATGTAGGTGTACAAGGCTTTTAAATTGATGAGCTTTAAAACGTTTTGGCGAACCTTTGAGTCTTGTAACAATTATTTGTTGCCGAAGCAGATGGAAGCCAATTTTGGGGGGGAGAGAATACTGGTTTGCTGTTCGGGAACAAAAAGACAGAAAGCCTGATATTCGTTATGTAAAAGAGCACCTTTCCGGTGTTAAATTTCAAGTCTTTAAGCATAACGGCCATGGTGGTCTTGCTGTTAAGAAGCCGGTGCAATTAGCGGATGAGCTTAGAAAAAGGAGGCGCGAATTAGCGGTTTTGGCGTCGATATTCGCCCGGGGTTAAGCCGATTGTTTTTTTGAACTGTTTAGAAAAATAGGCTTGACTGGTGAAGCCGACTGCAGCGGCGATCTCACCGATAGAACCATTTGTTTCAGTTAATTTTTGGCAAGCTGCTTGCAGACGAACTCGTTCGATATAGTCTGCAAAGGAATAGCCGGTTTCCTTTTTGAACAATTGACTAAAGTAAGAGCGATTTAGAAAAACAGCCTGACTTACTGAATTCAGTGTTAATCTTTCCGAGTAGTGTTTCTGAATCAGCTTTAAAGCATCTCTGATAGCTGTGTTTCTCGTTTTTAAGTTGCTTTCTTGTATTTGCTCCAGAAGGCCTTTCTCAACATTGTCTGATTGTCGAAAAGAAATTCGTTGCTCAGCGACGCCAATAACTCTGGCGAGATCGTCAGCTTCCATCTCAGCTTTAAGGATATAATCGTAAGCACCTTCGCGTATAGCTGTCTTGACATCATCCAATTCGTTGTAGGCTGAGAGAACGACAACCGTCAGGGTAGGTTGATGTTTTTTTATAAATTTAACGACTTCTAAACCGTCAGAAAAAGGCATCTTAATATCCGTAAAAACTAAATCAAAGCGTTGCGTCGCAAGGATGGTGCAGGCCTCTTTACCATTGCCAGCTTCGATAAAGCTGTAATCTAAGTCTGGTCTTGCATTTTGAATAAGTAACATTAACCATTTTCTGATTAGGTGTTCATCGTCTGCAATCAAAATATTCATGGTGTCTTTAGACATTGAGCTCGCCCCTTTCAGCAGGTATTTTAATCTCAACCATTGTTCCCAAGCCCGGTTTGGATTGAAAATTTAGGGTGTAGTGATTCCCATACAACAGTGTGAGCCTACGATCAATATTAAGTAACCCGATATGTGATTCTTTTGATTTTGCGGGAGATGAACCTATTTTGTCTTTTTGGATTGGCGCTGACGCCTCGGCGGACTCTAAATAGGGTTTTTCGGCTGTTCCGATCCCGTTGTCAAGGACTCGGATAACCAGTACTTCAGATTTTAATTGGCATTTAATACGAAGATACCATGTTCTCTTGTTTTCCTGAAAACCGTGCATAAAGCTATTTTCAATAATCGGTTGCAGAATAAATTTTGGCACAGAAATATCCTCTGCCCCAGCAGAAACAGAGATATCATAGTGGACCGCCCGTTCGCTTAAAATATCTTGGATTTCAAGATATTGCTTAGTTATATCCAGCTCTTCAGTCAGCGGAAGCCAAAGGTTTCGATTAGAAATTGTATTGCGAAGAATAATCGTTAAAGAGCGGATCATATGATCTACATCTGTCTCTTATACACATCTGACGCTGCCGACGATTCGCCACCGGTGTA
>CAMXYS010000006.1 GCA_947253135.1 uncultured Clostridia bacterium | reverse complement strand
ACAGCTACCTGACTTTGCAAAAAGACCGGGCAAAGCGGCTCGCAGAACTAAAGTCCATAGACCGGCAGGCCTTTGATACAGGCGGTGCTTTCACTGGCGAAAAGCTGGCAAAAACGGGGGCGGCGGCAACCGAAAATGAGGGGAATCAGGGCTATCGTTATGAGGGTGGGGAGTCCTCTTCGGGGCGCCCCAGCGGGTCTGCGATATTGGCAGGCTTGCTTTTGTGCCTGGCTTTATTGGGATTGGCAGCGGGAGCGGCCAAGCTTTTTTTGCCACTGGGCGCCCGGCTCCCCTTTAGTCACGCAGCAGGCTCGATTTTGCTGGCCTTAGCCCTGCCGGTTATTTTATTAGCCTGGTGGGGTCTTCGGTCTGCCAGACGCAGGGGCAGACCGGCCACGACACCGGTAAAAGTGCCGGAGCCGCCACCAGGCCGTGACCATCAACAGCAACGCGTCATGGGTTTGAGAGAAGCGATCGCCCGGTTGGATGGGCAGATAGAATATTTGGAAAGAATTGATTCTGCCGTTGTCGTACCACCGACGACGGCAGCGGTAGACCGCCTGCGGTCGCAGCTGGGAGAGCTCTATCAAAAGGACCGCATCTTGCTAGCGGCAGCAGAAGCCTTGACTGACCTGGCACAAACCGAGCAGACGGACTACTTTCGCCCCTTTAAATCGGATTTTTTAACTGACTTAAAGCAGCTGCGGGCGACCGCCATCAAAACGGCTCGACTACAGCCGGATTTCAGCTTGCAATTAAGCTTGGGCAAGCAAGGAGCACCACCTTTTGTAGAGGAGGAGTCCTTGAGCCTACATGAGCGAGAAGTGGTGGGCCTGGCCTTGCGTCAAACCTTGGTGGCAGCGACAAACCGTCATGCCGGTATCAGTTTGCCCTTAATCTTAGACGAGCCTTTTGCCGGCTGGGATGATAACCGGAAAGAGGCAGCATGGCAGAGCTTGGCTGCGGGTATTCGGGTAACCAAACAGCAGGGGGCAGCGGGTTTCGGACAGGTGCTTGGCTTGTTGGCCTCAGAGCAGGAGGCCGAGCGGTTAGCAGCAAGTGCCGGCGGTTGGACAGTCATCAGTGGCTCAGGCGCAACTGCTCTGGGTTAAAAGAATGAAGGTAACGGGCAGGATCACGCTATGCCCTTCGGCCGGCCTGTAATATGACCCGGGCCGGGTTGGTTTTAAGCCTTGCGGCCGCTTAGGCTTGCACAGAGCTACTTAAACGACTTGTACGTGTTGCCCATACGGCCAAGGCGGCACTCAGCAGGCTGACAGCGGCGAAGACATAGTAGGGGGTCAAGAGAGAGCCGCTGATATCGGCCAATAAGCCGCTCAGGAAGGGCAAGAGAGCGATGCCCACGGCCACGGCGCATTGATAAATGCCGACAGCTGTCGTCCGCATGTCTTGTGGAATTTCAGCGGTAGCTTCTGACAAAGCATATGAGGTGATGACACCGGCGTAAAAACCGCTAAAAACTTGTACCAGGAACAGGTGCAGTGGGGCGGTGGCCAGTGGGGACAATAGGCAATACAGGCCGGCTGCTGCCAGGGAGGCGGGCAACCACAGGCGTGAGCCGAAGCGGCGAAAACCCGGGCTGGCTGACCACATCGAAAAAATCATTTGAAAGGCCATAAAGACAACCGTCATGGCACCGACCTGCCCTTGGCCGGCGCCCAACTCTCGAATGCGCTGGGTATCGATATTAGTAACAGTAGCCAGGGCGATTCCTGTCTGCATAACACCGAAGATAGAGAAAACGAGCAGTCTTTTATTGCTAACTACTTTAAGCAGATCTTTTAAAGCAGGGCGCCTGTCAGCAGCTGTAGTGGTCGGCGCCGTCGCCGGCGGTTCCTCCCGGCTGCCACCGGCAAGGTTGACGGCCACGGGGCGGGGCCGGCGCTCCGGCCGCAAGGTCAGGGCCAAGCCGGTAGCTAACAGCGAGGCCAGAATACTGGCTTGGCAGAGAAAGGCCATGCCGAAGTGGCGGTAAGTCAGGGTGCTGAGCAAGTAGCCTAACAATTGCCCGCAGCCGTTGGCGCCCATGATTAAGGCAGTAGCCTGTTGCATGCCGTCTTTACCAAACAGGTCGGCAAAGTAAACCATAAAGCAAATCCACATGGCGGCCCCGCAACCGGAGATCAGATTGGCGGTTAGAAAGCCACCGGCCGCCGGCGCAATCAGTCGTACAATGGAGGCCGCAGCCGGTATGGAAACGCCGGTCAGCATAAAGCTAAAGGTGCCTCCTTTGAGGTCAGCTATGATACCCAGCGGCGGTCGCAGGATAATTTGCGCCAGCCCGTAGGCACCGGCGATCAAACCGATCATGGTTTGCCCGGCTCCCAGGTCCTTGAGGTAGGTTGCCTGATAGGGTGTGTAGACATAAAGGGAGAACCAATAGAAGGCCACCATCAGCATGGCACGTAAAATTTTCCTTTTTTGTGCAGCAGCAGTTGCAGTCATATCAATATCTCTCTTTTTAAAATAGAAAAAGCGACCGGCTTGGCCGTCCCGCTTTTTCACTTATTATTCTATCTCGTTAGGCTCGGTTCTTTTTACCGGGGTTTTCGACGACCTTGGCCCCGTCATCGGTGCCCATAATCATACGGTCACACATATTTAAGAAGAGGCCGGTTTCGACCACACCGACCGTGTCGGCCAGTTGGTCTTTTACCTTTTGAATATCCAGAGGTGCTGTCAACTGCAGGTCGGCGATGTAGTTGCCGTTGTCGGAGACGAAGGTCTTGCCGTCTTTACTGCGGAGGACCGGCTTCAGGCCGGCGGCTGCTAAGGCGGCCAAGGTGTGCTTGTGTCCGTAAATTAAAATTTCCACCGGCAGCGGGAAGGAGCCGATTGCTTGGACGGGCTTATTTTCGTCCATAATCCAGATGACCTCCCGGGCCAGGTTAGCGACAATTTTTTCTCTGAAAAGAGCACCGCCGCCACCCTTGATAGCGTTAAAGTCACGGTCGATTTCGTCGACGCCGTCAATAGCCAAGTCGATGTGGTCGACCTGGTCAATGTCTAAGATCGGGACATTGTTTTCTTTGGCAATTTCAGCCGTTTGCTGTGAGGTGGCGACCGCCTTGAGGTCGAATCCTTCTTTAATTAATTCGCCACAGCGGATAATGGCATAGTAGGCAGTCGAGCCGGTGCCCAGACCGAGTGTCATGCCGTCTTTTACATATTCACAAGCCTTGTAGCCGGCGTTCTTTTTTTGCAATTCAACTCCTGTAAGTGACATGGTTTCCTCCTTTAGGATGCTCTGTCTATTCGGCCCTGTATGTCCCGGCGGGTCGGCTGAACGATCTCGGGCAGCCTTGAAAGCGACGCCGAAAGACCGGTTAAAGGACATCTGTCGGACCGGTGCCTGTTCAACAATACCGCAATTATAACAAATAAGACGCTTGCTTATTGTCTGTCAAGATCGGTATTCTATTCATCGGTAACATTCATACATAGGAGGAGACGTGGGCATCGGATTTTATCTGCGCAATGCGGTCCGGCATTTTATAACGATAACAAAGCACCGACACACCGTGATCGGCTATTGCCGGCGGGCGGGCTTGTTTTGGCAAGGGCTGAGGCATGATTTGTCCAAGTATGCCCCGATCGAATTTAAAACCGGCATTGCTTTTTACACAGGTACGCACAGCCCCAATGCGGAAGAGCGGCGGGCGAAGGGGTATTCCGAGGCCTGGTTGCACCACAAAGGTAGAAACCGCCACCATTTGGAGTATTGGACCGACTATGATCCGACGACCGGTCAGTATGCCGGTATAGAAATGCCGCTGCGCTATGTAGCTGAGATGGTTTGTGATCGGATGGCAGCTTCAAAAACTTATCAGGGGCCTGCCTATACTGACCGGTCAGCCTACCGCTATTATTTGGCGGGGCGCGGTGTAACGATCATTCATCCCCGGACAGATGCCTTGTTACATGATTTGTTAAAGTTATTGAGTGAAGATGGGGAGGAGGCGCTGTTCGCCCACTTGCGCGCCTTGTTAAGGCAGGAAAAAAAGGCTAAACGGGCGCAAAAGAGGGGCAAACGGACGCACAAAAGGAGTGGGCGAAGGGCTGTCCCCCTTGCCGGTCATTCATCTGATCGGAGAAAAGCTGTGGTAGTGTCGGCCAAAACCAAGAAAAGGCAGCAGTAGGCACTTCCAGCGGTCAAGTGCAGTGCCGGGAGTAGGATATGGAATTAGCGGGCATTGTAGCCCTGAAAATCTTGGGTATGATTTTGATTTTAGCTGTGGGTGTACTGTGTCAGCGCCTGCAAATTATCAGCGACCGGACCAACAAGCAGTTGGCGGAGTTGGTTATGCTGGTAGTCAACCCGATCTTGATTTTGATGTCCTACAATGCAGTCTTTGAGCGAGCCCTGCTCAAAAATTTTATCTGGGCCCTGGTAGCCTCGGCCGCGGTTTTTGCTCTGACCATTCTAATCGCTCACGTGACCTACCCGGACAGGCGTTCAGCCCATGCCAGAGTGGAGCGCTTTGCCCTGGTTTATACAAATTGCAGCTTCATTGGCATCCCCTTAATACAAGGGGTGATTGGAGCAGAAGGCATCCTCTTGATGTCAGCCTTTATTGGCGTATTCAATATCTTAGTTTGGACGCATGGTGTGGTTGTCATGAGTGGCATCAAGCCCTCATTAAAACAATTTCTGGGCAGTTTGAAGGCCCCCGCTCTGATTGCTGTTGTGGTCGGTTTTTCGATGTTCATCTCGCCGTTTCGTTTGCCCGCCTGGTTGGCTGAGCCACTTGATCTGATCGGGGGGATGAACACCCCTCTGGCCATGTTGGTGGCCGGTGTCAATTTGGCACAAGGGGACTTATTGAGAGTAGTCCGGCAAAAGCGTACGCACATTTTTAATGCGGTTAAATTGTTCCTGATTCCGGCCCTGACCATCGGCTTGATGTGGTTGTTTGTCCATCTCGCCGGGGTGGATTATAAGGTGGCCATGACGGTTTTTGTGGCGGCGGCCTGTCCGACCGGGTCCAGTGTCACTATGTTTGCCGGCCGCTATGATGAAGATGAATATTATGCGGCAGACCTTTTTATGATTTCGACTCTATTTTCCTTAATAACGATTCCGCTGATGGCGATGTTGGCGGCTTTGGCTTTTGTTTAGTCAGTAGCTAGTCCGGGCGGATACAAGCTAACGAAGGCCTTTGAGGCAGTTTTTAGAATTGGCTCAGCACACGAATATAGAATTTATTTGATATTCTGATATTGATGAAGGGTACCACTTCTCTTATCTATCCCCTAGTCACGCTTAGTTTTATCTGTTGGCAGACCGCAGGTGTTTTCGAAAGGAGGGTTTGCACGATGAAAAAGCAGCAAAGAAAGAGATGTTTTTGGCAAGCGGTGGTCATTTCCCTTCTTGTAGTGCCTTTCTTACTTTGGCTACAAGACAGTAATCTTGGAGCAGAGTCGACTGAAACCGACGTAGATGCCTCTGGACTACAGCAGTCGGTGGAGTTGAAACGTGAACAAGAAGTACTTGCTAAAATGAATGAGGCAGTTGGTGACGAAATCTCTATTTCGCCGGAGACAGCGAGGCGACTGGCCGTACAGGCAGCTTGTGATCTTCCACAGGAGGCTTTGTTTGCACAGTTTCCACAAGATGAGCCTGAAGGATAGCTCCACATTGCAACCTAAAGACAAGGGGGTAAGACTAATGAAAAGCAGCTTTAAATTTGGACAAATCACTTTACTATTAGTTGCCACCCTCCTTTTGACGTCCTGTCAAAAAGAAACATCACCGGACAGGAAAACAGAGCCAAGGCAGTCGACCGGAACAAGTGCCGAAAAAACAACAGACATTGCAGGAGGTCCTTCTTCTATGCAGCAGACCGATTCTACCGCTACTTCTTTTGAAGACCATATGCCGGCTATTGAAAAACCGAGTGACGGGGCGGTTGAGGCAAGTGTAGAGGAGGTCGTTAGCGGCCGGTCGGTTCGGATACGGTTCAGGAACCGGTCGGACCGCCCCCTTATAATTCGCGACGATCCGGAGGCTTATTACCTGCTTCTTCAAGAGGACGGTCAATGGGTAGAATTAGAGCTCGATGAAGAACCGTCCATGCTCTTGGACATTGGTGTGCCGGCCCTGGAGCCGGGACAGAGCAAGACTGTTGACTTTAATTTAGGCCGTTATGAGGACTATTTAAATGAAGGCCGGACCTATCGAATGGTGATCGGGTATTCCTATGCGGATCATGATCTGAAAACGGGACCGGCCATCGCGCTGTCTCTTTTTTGCATCGTCCTTTACTCCGCCCTTTTGCCTTGCAGATAGAGGGGGAGGGCCATGGCCAAGCTGCCGCCGGCCAAATTACCCAAGGTGGCCCAGACGAGATTTTTAAGGGCGGGTGAAATCAGTCCTAAAGACCGTTCCGGTCCCATCAGGCTGACCGCATACACGGTCATGTTGGCGATGCTGTGCTCGAAGCCGACAGTGACCAGAATGAATAAACACATGCAGCAAACTGTTACTTTAACCATGTTGTGGGGGAGGGTATAGGCAATCAGGACGGCTAGGCAAACGGCGATATTACACAAAAAACCCCGGAAGAAAATATTTAAGGGTGTACCTGCCGCTTTAGCCAGGGCTGTTTCACAGAAAGTCGTGGCGACGGGACCGCTGTTTAGGCCGGCCGCGGTAAAAAGCAAGGCCAGCAAAATTGTACCCAACAGGTTGCCCAACCAACAACAGCCCCAGAGGCGGAGGGCTGCGGTCGGGCGGATTCGGCGGTTTAGCAAGCCGATGGTCATCACCATATTGTTGCTGGTAAAGAGTTCTGCCCCGGTCAACAAGACGAGGATCAGGGCCACACCAAAACTGAGGCCCTGTATGAGTTTGACGAAGGCCGGGGCAACCGGCTCGATTTGGGCGGCCAGGGAGAGGATGAGCAAGATGGCCAACCCAACCCACATGCCGGCCCACATAGCAACCAGCAGATAGGCGAGTGGCCTGCGTTTAAGGGTGTTGATCTTTTGGTCGGCCAGGTCAGAGAGCTGTTTTAATAGTAGGCTGTGATCCATTGTCAAGACTTTCTTTCAGATTTAATAAGCGATGACTAACTACGCCTTACAGTTTAACAGACTTTCCCTTTTTACCCCATAATTCTCATGGGTTAAAGCGGCTTGCAAAAGCCGGTCAAGTTCTCTATAATGCTTAATGCTGATTAGGCTTTGGAGAAGTACCCAAGAGGCCGAAGGGGACGGTTTGCTAAATCGTTAGGCGTGCAAGCGTGCGAGGGTTCGAATCCCTCCTTCTCCGTTAGGTATCCCGAGATGTTCTGCATCTCGGGGTTTTTTATGTCCAAAAGGTTAATCTGCCGTGGTACACTTCAGGGAGAAAAGGTCATTTAGATAGCAGAACCCAACAGAGGAGTGACAGATGCGATTTGAACCCGAGAATTTAAACAGCTTATTAGATGCTGCTATGGATAAAAAGCCCTGTGACTTGGCTATCCTTCACACAAAATATGTCAACTTATTTACCGGAGAAATATATCCGGCGGATGTCTATGTCCATGAGGGCTTTATTGTTTTTGTAGATAAGGACGGAGTCAATCCGCCCGGCCATCAGCCAAAAGAAAGTCTGGATGCAGAGGGGCGCTATATCGTGCCGGGCCTAATTGACAGCCATGTGCACATTGAAAGCTCTATGCTGACACCGAGGAATTTTGCTAAGGCCACGTTGCCCTTGGGGGTGACCTGCGTGATCCATGACCCACATGAATTGACTAATGTCTTTGGCGAAGCAGCGGTTCGTTACTTTAATGAGGCTGCCCGGGATTTGCCGCAACGCCAGCTGGCCAATATCCCTTCCTGTGTGCCGTCCGTGCCGGGTCTGGAATCTGCCGGAGGGGTGATCGAAGCTGAACAGGTGGGGCGTTTGGCCAAGTTAGAACATGTAGTCGGCCTCGGTGAAGTGATGGACTTTGTCGGAGTGGTCAACCACAGCGAGCGGATGACGAAAATTTTGGCGGCGGCCAGAGAAGCCGGCCTCTATTTACAGGGTCATATTCCGGTTTCAGACCCGCGGCTGATTGCAGCTTATACCTTGGGGGGACCGTGGACCTGCCATGAATCGCGCTTTCCGGGAGAAGCTTTGACCAAGCTTCGGGCCGGTATGTATGTAGATGCTAGAGACTCCTCGATGGCTCGCAATGTCAGCACCATTTGGGAGGATGTCAAAGACTTGCCCTGCCGTGAGCGTTTGACTTTTTGTACCGACGACAGGGAGGCGGACGATATCCTGGAAAGAGGGCAACTGGACGATGTTTTGCGGCACGCCCTGGAGCTGGGTATGGAGCCGGTTGAAGCGATTCGGTCTGCCAGTTTAAGGACAGCCGAGGCGGCTCGACTGGAAAATATAGGTGCAGTTGCCCCCGGTTACGTTGCTGATTTTCTTTTGCTGGACGATTTGAACAGCTTTGCCGTCTACCAGGTGTTCACCAAGGGCCAAGAAGTGGCGCGACAAGGCAAACTCACCTGTGTCATTCCCGACCGGACTTATTCAATTGAGCAGAAGAACAGTGTGCAACTGTTGGCCTGTGACCTGGATACTTTTACCTTGCGGGCGCCGCAGCACTTAGCTGACCGGGCGTCAGTGGCCGTTAACTTGATGGCTTATCATGACCAGATTTCCCCCTGGGCGGTCCTAGAGCGCACCTCTTTGCCGTTAAGAGATGGTGTCGTAGATATCAGTGGTGAGCCGGATTTGGCCTATGTAGCCGTTTTGAACCGCTATGGCAAAGACCGGGTCAGTCTTGGCCTGGTTCGCAACTTCGGTCTGCAAAGAGGGGCCAAGGCATCCACTATTTCCCACGACTGCCATAACTTGTGTGTGGTCTTTAAAGAGCCGGAGTCGGCCTTGGCTGCAGTGCGGGCATTGGCGGCTTGTGGCGGCGGTCTGGCAGCGGCTGACCAAGGCCAGGTCCGGGCGCTTTTGCCTTTGCCGCTCGGCGGCTTAATGTCTTTGAAGCCGGCCGCAGAGACCGCCTC
This sequence comes from uncultured Clostridia bacterium, assembly GCA_947253135.1. Lineage (GTDB taxonomy): Bacteria > Bacillota > Clostridia > Saccharofermentanales > Fastidiosipilaceae > CAMXYS01. The sequence continues at coordinate 23,937 of CAMXYS010000006.1, read as the reverse complement.
AGTGGCGAAAAAAATGAAGGCTGCCCTGCGAGACTTGGGGGTGCCCGGTGTCAATCCGATTTTGCGGATTGCCACACTTTGCCTAATTGTTATTCCGGAGGTCAAGTATTCCGACTATGGTCTAGTTGATGTAAATAGGCAGGAGTTGATCCCTATTTTTCCCGAGTGAGCGCACAGGGAAAGCAGAGACCGTAAATGAACTGCACCCTTGAATTTGGACTAAGAAAAAATACAAATTCGGGAGGTGCAATTCTATTTAAAAGCAAGAAGGGTGCTTTTCCCTTGACATTTAAAAGCCGGAGGGCTAAAACAGGATATACGGTCGAGGCCTGTCAACTTGGCAAGACCACTTGACGAGGTTTTGCAGCACTGAGACCAAGACAGACGGCCGCCGGAAGGAGGTTCAATTGATGTCAGGCGTGCAGGAGTTTTTTACGGCTCTGGGCAGTCAGTTGCTCGATAAAATTAAGATCGGTGGCCGCGATATTTCAGAAGGCATCAAGGAAGCAATCAATTTTGAGCCGCTTTTTTATGTCCGCATTGGGGGCTTTGCGATTCCCGTGACGGCGACCATGATCAGTATCTTTTTTACCGTCCTGATTTTACTGGTTGCGGCCATCGTTTTCGCCCGTAAACTTAACCTCAAGCCGGGTAAAAAACAGGCGGCGGCTGAAAGTTTGTTAGACAGCGTTTTAGGCCTTTGCAAGAGCAACGGCTTGAATGATGAGCAGGCCCGGGTGGTCATGCCCTGGACCTTAAGTCTGGGACTGTATATTATCGTCTCAAATTTGGTGGCTGTTATCGGTTTAAAGCCTGCTTCCAGAAACCCTGTTTTCCCTGTTACCCTGGCCCTTTTTACCCTTCTTTTTGTCATTGTAATGGGTATTTATTTTACCGGACTAAAAGGATTTTGCTACTCGCTTTTGAACCCCATGCCGGCTATGTTGCCGTTTAGCCTGTTAGATTATGTCATCAAGCCAATCTCCTTGGCCTTCCGGCTGTTTGGGAATGTTTTTGGTGCCTATATCCTGCTCGAGTTTGTCGCCCTGGTTGTACCTCTGGCCTTGCCGGCCGTTTTGGGATTGTGGTTTGACGTGGGCGACGGAATTATTCAAGGGGCCATTTTTATGTTTTTAAGCATCAATTATATAGGAGAAATCGTCGAAAAGGCTGCTGCGACCGAAACAGCTGTCCAGGCTAAACGGGCCAAGAAAGCAGCCAAAAAACAAGCGAAAGAGGTTTTATAAAATGGATCATGGTTTAGTTGCATTAGGTGCAGGTTTAGCTATTTCAATTGCGGCCGGTCTGGCCGGGCTGGGCATCGGTTTGGCTTCCGGCAAGGCCTTCGACTCGATGGCTCGGCAGCCCGAATTGGCGGGCCGGATACAGAGTCTACTGTTTGTCGCTATTGTTTTTATTGAAGCGACCGCCATCTATGCCTTAGTTGTAGCTTTGCTGCTGCTCTTTGTTTTTTAAGCATGTAAGAAAGGACAGCGATGTGGAAGGAAGAAGTCATGTATAGAATTGCAGGGGCGGGAGACATCAATGTCTTTTCTCCGGCCAGCTTGGCCGGTTATGTGGCGACAGCTATTGGTACGGTTATAGGCTTTTTAATTACAGTTTTGATCTTAAAGAAGCTACTGTACAAACCTTTGCTGGCCATGATTGAAAGACGTCAGCAAAAAGCCACTTCACTTTTGACCGAGGCGAGTGACCGGGCGGCAGCTGCGGCAGCAGACCGGGAGCAAGTAAAGACGGAAGTGGAGACCCGGCTCAACGAGGCCGGGGCTCAGGCTGCCAGTATAAAAAAGCGTGGCGAACAGGAGGCGGCAGCCCTGGTTAAGGAGGCTCAGTCGCAAGCTGCAGCCATTAGGGCCAAGGCGGAAACCGAGCGGCAACAAAGGCTGGCCGCAGATGAGAAGAGAATCTATCATCAGGCGGTCGACCTGGCCATGGCCGCAGTGACTCGGTATTTGGCTGATCAAGGCAACCGGACAGCTGAATATGAGCAGGTGAACCTGATTTTGTCCGACCTTGTCAGGGCAGAACAAAATCAACAGAAAGAGGAGTCGGGCAGACAGAATGAGGAATGAGGCAACCATTCAGGACGAAATAAAACGGGCCCTGGCGCAACTGTTGCAGGCTGCTCCTACCAGGTTGAAGATCCGCTTGATCAGCGCTGAGCCACTGGAGCAAAATTTGAAAGACCAACTGGTGGCATCTCTGCGTCACCTGGAGTTTCCCGACGGGCTGGGTTTGAACTGGGAAGTTGACCCCGGCCTTTTGCAGGGCTACATCTTGTGGCTGAATGATATTTGTATTGACCACAGTTTAAAAAATTCTTTGGCCAAATTGGCCGATGACTTGCACAGTAAAAAGTTTCAAGCTGCTGACGCTAAGAACTATAGCGAGCCGGAGGTTACAGAAGCCGGTACGGTTGTGAGCACGGCGGACGGGATAGCTCTGGCCGAAGGCTTAACCGGCTGCGTCAACGGAGAGTTAATTGTTTTCGGTGAAGACCGAGTCGGTGTTGCCATGAACTTGGAGCGGTCAGCTGTGGGTATCATGTTGCTTTGCCCCAATGAAAGTGTGCGGGCGGGCGACCGCTGTGCCCGCACCGGCACGATTATGTCGGTGCCTGCCGGCCCTGAGTTGGCCGGACGAGTCGTCAACCCCCTGGGTGAAGCTTTAGATGGGCGCCCGCTCCGCGCGGCGCAAATGAAAAGATATCCACTGGAAACACCGGCCCCTCCAATTGTTGAACGGGCGCCGGTCAAAACACCTCTCTATACAGGGATAACAGCTATTGATGCGATGGTCCCGATTGGGCGGGGACAGCGAGAGTTAATTATAGGCGACCGGCAGACCGGTAAGACAACCTTGGCGGTTGACACCATCATTAATCAAAAAGGTCAAGGCGTGGACTGTATTTACGTAGCCATCGGGCAAAAAATATCGACTGTTGCCGGTATTGTCGCCACTTTAGAGAAAACCGGGGCTCTGGGCTACACCACTGTTGTGGTGGCGGGTGCAGCTGATCCGCCGGGCTTGCAGTACTTGGCCCCTTATGCCGGCTGCGCCATAGCAGAGGAACGCATGGCGGCCGGGCGCGATGTCTTGATTGTATATGATGACTTAACCCGCCACGCGCAGGCTTATCGGGCGATTTCCCTGCTGCTGCGGCGGCCGCCGGGGCGCGAGGCTTTTCCGGGCGATGTCTTTTACATTCACGCCCGCCTGTTGGAGCGAGCCGCCCAACTCAATCCGGAGCGCGGCGGAGGTTCCATTACAGCCCTGCCGATTGTAGAGACCCAGGCCGGAGATATTTCAGCTTACGTGCCGACCAATGTTATCTCCATTACGGACGGACAAATTTATCTGGAAACAGACCTTTTCTTTGCGGGGCAGCGGCCGGCTATCAATGTGGGCTTGTCGGTTTCTCGGGTTGGCGGTGACGCACAAACAAAGGCGATGCGCAAGATCGCAGGCCCGCTGCGGGTCAATTTGGCCCAGTACAGAGAAAAACAAAGCTTTGCGCAATTCGGTTCTGATGTCGATGCGGAGACCTTGGCCCAGTTGGAGCGGGGGCGCCGGCTGTATGAATTGTTAAAACAAGGCCCTGAGGAAGCCAGGACACCGTCGGATTCGGTGGCGCTTCTGTTGTTGGCCAATGACAATACCTTCAAAGACGAACCTGTGTCTGACTTGCGGCAGACGGCGACAGCCTTTTTAGGCTACCTGCGCAGCAGTCACAAAGACCTGTATGCTCGCTTGGGAGGGGACCAACCGCCTGCCGGACCGGATGATGAGGCTTTAAAAGAAGCCTGGTCCTCTTTTAAGCAGACGGACATGCCGGTGTGAGCGGACTTTGCTTTCGACCGGCTCGTGGAAGTGACTCGGTTATCGGGCGACCGGCCTACCGGAATGACTGAGTATCAGGAGGCACCTGGCCGGTGTCCGCAAAAACAATCAGATTAAGGCAGGAGGTCAAGCGTGGCGCAGTTGGCTGATATAAAAAAGAGAATGCACAGTGTGGCCGCCATCGGTAAGATGACCAAAGCCATGCAATTGATCAGCAGTGTCAAAATGCGGCGGGCTCGCCGTCTTTTTGAGCAGGCCTTGCCTTTTTTTTCCCATTCTCTAGCCGGCTTGTTAGACCTTTTAGCCAAGTATCCACATTTGACCTCGCCCTTTTTCCACAACCGTGATAAGAAGCCGGGCGATGCTTGGCATATTCTTATTTTTGTGATGACGAGCGACCGCGGTCTGGCCGGCACCTACAACACCGATGTGGTCAAGGCGGCCAGAATTTTGATTGCCGACCGATCACGGGCTGCTGAGGATAGAGGCCTAAAGGCGGCCCTCGATATCCGGGTGATGGGGCGCGTCGGCCGGGAATTGCTTTTGGCAGAAGGCTATCCGGTGGACCCGCATTATGCCTTTTCGATTAACGAGCCGGACTATTATGAGGCGGCTGATCTCTCCGAGCGAATTTTAAACCGCTATGCTGACGGCCTGGTCGATGAGGTTTATATGGTTTATACAGAAGTGCTCTCGCCGCTTGTGCGCCGGCCCATCTACACAAAACTGCTGCCGGCTGACCCGGCGGGCCTGCAATATCTGTTCGCCGATCTAAAGGACTTGCCGGCGGCAAAATTGAGTCCGGAGGAGGTCCACTTCGGCGAGGCTGAAAATTTAGATTTTGAACATCTCGAAGATATCAACCTAATGCTGTCCTATTTCTATTCGACCGCCTTGAGCGGTTTGGTATACGGTGCTTTGACAGAGGCCTATACCGGTGAACAGACAGCTCGTATGAGTTCGATGGACAGCGCTTCCAAAAACAGCCGGCAATTGTTGGCCGACTTGGAGCGAAGCCGCAACCGCTTGCGGCAGGCTCAAATTACAACCGAATTGACGGAGATTATCAGCGGGGCAGAAAGCCTCAAGGACAAGGTGAAAAATGGCGAAGGGTGAAGTTGTACAAATAATCGGACCGGTGTTGGACATCCGCTTTAATCCGGCCGATTTACCGGCTATTGGCGACTACATTTTAGTTGCCGGCGAAGCGGGCCGGTCGATTGGAGTAGAAGTGATGCAGCACATTAGTCGGGACGTGGTGCGCTGCGTGGCCTTTGAAGCGACGGAAGGTCTGGCTCGCGGTTTGACGGCTGAGTCGACCGGCGGCTGCATCAAAGTTCCGGTGGGGGAGGGAACGCTGGGGCGGCTACTGGATGTGCAAGGGCGACCAATCGACCAAAATGGCCCGATCGAAACCACTGAATATTGGCCGATTCGACGCGAGCCACCGGCCCTTACAGAGCAAGAACCTGACGCCGGTATTTTGGAAACGGGCATTAAGGTGTTGGACTTGCTGGTTCCCTACACCAGGGGGGGCAAGGTCGGCTTGTTTGGCGGAGCGGGCGTCGGCAAGACAGTTTTAATTTTGGAATTGATCCGTAATATCGCCAAAGAGCACGATGGCTATTCCGTCTTTACAGGCGTGGGCGAAAGGTCGAGGGAGGGCAATGACCTCTGGCACGAGATGCAGGCTTCAGGTGTCTTGCAGCAAACGGCCTTGGTCTTCGGGCAGATGAATGAAACGGCCGGCGCCCGGATGCGGGTGCCTCTGACCGGTCTGACCTTGGCGGAATATTTTAGAGATGAAAAAAAGCGCGATGTTCTCTTGTTTATTGACAATATCTTCCGCTATATCCAGGCCGGGTCGGAGGTCTCTGCCCTGTTGGGGCGGATTCCTTCTGCTGTCGGTTATCAGCCGACTTTAAATAATGAACTGGGGGCCCTGGAAGAGCGCATCAGCTCTAATAAAAACGGTTCTATCACCTCTATTCAGGCCGTTTATGTTCCGGCTGACGACTTGACTGATCCGGCTCCGGCAGCCACCTTCAGTCATTTGGATGCAATCACGGTACTGTCGCGCTCCATTGTCGAGTTGGGGATTTACCCGGCGGTCGACCCTTTAGCTTCGTCCTCGCGCAATTTGACAGCTGCGGCTGTAGGGAAAAGACACTATGAGACAGCCCGGGCGGTTGAAGAGATCCTGCAGCGCTACAAGGAGCTACAAGATATCATTGCTATTTTGGGGATGGAAGAACTTGACCATGATGACCGTTTAACAGTCTACCGGGCGAGAAAAATTCAGCGCTTTTTATCGCAGCCCTTTTTTGTGATGGAGGAGTCCTCCGGTTTTGCGGGCCGCTATGTCAGAACAGAGCAAACCGTGGCGGGTTTTGAAGCGATTTTGGCTGGTGACCTGGACGAGGTGCCGGAACAATTGTTCTTCATGCGGGGCGACATAGATGATGTTTGGCAGGCCTACAAGGGCTGCAAAGCCGCCGGTGAGGTAGCCGGATGAGCGCCGAACGGTTGCGGCTGACCCTCATAACACCGCGTCGTTACCTGCAGTTAGAAGCTGGCGACCTGCTGGTTTTACCGACTAAGTCGGGGGAGATGGGAGTGATGCGTCACCATGTTCCGACTGTGGTGAGTGTGGTGCCCGGCTCCTTGCGCTACCGGTTGGTGAATTTCAGTTCGCCGGAATCGGCCCGGACCGACCGGACCGGAAGTGAACCGTTTGAGGAAGTGACCTGGCTCTATGCCTTTGTTTCAGCAGGCTATGCGGAAGTGGGGCCTGACCAGGTGACGGTGGTGGTGACGGCGGCGGAGATGGCGGCGGACATTGATGTCGACCGCGCCCGGCGCGCCTTGCAGCGGGCGGAGGCCAGGATGGGCGCCCCCACGGCAACCGCACGCGACAAGCAGCACGGTAAACATGCCATCCGCCGGGCGAAACAGCGCATCCATGTGGCCGACCGCTATGGTGACCGGCCGGGCGGGCGGTGGCCGGTCGACTTGCTGCAAAAATCAGAAACTGCCGGTTTTTTGTCATAAACCTGTCATGGACCAGAAATTTATCTGTATAAATATCGATAGCTGTTATATAATGACCGCCAAAGATAGAAGTTTTTGCTAGAGGTTTACAAGTAAAGCCCGGAGGCTTACAAGTGATCCTTGGAACAGAAAGGGGACGCCTATGAAAAGCTCTGCCAAGGCTTTTTTAAAGCACTTTCCGGCTGTGCTTATCCTGCTCGGCCTACTTGCCTTCGGCAATGTTTTAAATGCCCAGGACACTGGTTCAACCGTTTACAAGAAAGATAATCTGGAGGTGCGCTACAAGCCTGTTTCTACAGGCGTGTCGATCGAGTTGGTCAACCGCACGGAAAAGGATTTGACCAATGTGCAGTTGACATCGGCTGACATTCCCAATTTAAAGACAGCCAACCGGGTTTTAAAAGTGGCCAAGGTTCCGGCTCGGAGTATCCAGACTTTTAATGTCACCTACCAACTGCCGGGTGCGACGGATAAGAACCCCAACACACCGGCTACTTCCATGCGTTTTCTGCCGCGCACCGGAACCATGCAGCTGCTCTATACCGGCGGTGCTATCCTTTTGATCGGCTTGGCGGCCGGCGGTGTTGTCCTGGTCCGCAACAGAAAAATTAAAGGCGGCAAGACCTTGATGAGCTTGCTTTTAGCAGGTGGTATCCTGGTCTCGGCCGGTTTGATGCCACAGCGGTCGCAGGCGGCTGAGAAAGATCGTGAAATTAAAGTGCCGATTACGGGAACTTTTGCGATTGGTCAGCATCAGTTCAACTACAAGGGCGAATTGGCCTTCCGTATTAAAGATGTAAAAGAAGTCAATGAAACCCGGACAGAAGTAGTAAAATTCGCCAAGAAAATTGAAATTGATCAGAATTTGCCGGTGGTTAAGGATGACAATACGGACAATGTTTCGATCAAACAAAAAGGCGTAGATGGCAAGAAGGAAATCGTCACCAAAGTCACATATGTCAATGGTCAAAAGTTGAAAGAAGAAAAGATCAGCGAGCAGATAACCGTCAAGCCCGTCGATGAGATAACATTGCTGGGAGGAAAAACGGTAGAGCGCAAACAGACCACAGCTCCGGGGACTGAATATGTAGCGGATGAGACGCGCGCCGTGGGCGAGCCCCATAAAGTGCTGGTGAACGGCGTTGCCGGCGAGACCGTGAAGGCTTATATGCGCAGCAAAGACGGCAAGCTGGAGCAGGTGGAAAAAGAGACGCAAAAGGTGGTCGCCAGAAAACTGGCTGTGGCCAACAAACAGCTGGCCGATCAGTCTGAAACAGTCGCCTACGAAACCACCTGGCAGGGCGAGCCGGACACGGTTTATGACCGCACGGCGGCGACAATCGTTAAGGCCGGTGTCGACGGCTCTAAGCGAAGCGTCAAGTTCCTGCAAGTCAATCCCAAGACCGGTGCCTTAGGTGCTGTTTATAAGGAAGAGTCTTTAGTTGAACAGGAACCGGTGGATGAGATCAAATCCTTGGGACAGTTGTATGAGGTAGTGACAGACCTGCCCTTTGCAGAAGAGCAGCAACCGGATGCACAAAAACCGGTCGGCTGGAGTGAAGTGGTACAAGAAGGGAAAAACGGGCGTTCGACCCGGATCCTGCGCGGAACTGTTGATACAAAGACAGGCGCATTGATCAAGTCCGACCACGATGTACAAGTTGGTAGCGAGCAAAGGACAGAACCTCAGAATAGGATTGTTAAAGTCGGTACAGGTGAATTGCAAACAAAAGAACAGACCGTGACGACAACAATCCCCTTTAAGCGTATTTACCAACCGACGGATACACTGCCTTTCGGCCAGCATAAAACAGTGACGCCGGGTGCAGTCGGAACCAAGACTGAGCTGGTTAAGGTACCTTGGGATCCTGCGACCGATACCGAGCTGACGATTGAGGGCTACAAGCCTGAAGTAGTAAAGACAGAGGTTAAGGATCCGACGGACGAGGTCATCGCAGTAGGCGTTTATAAAGTAGAGCGAGTAGAAATACCGGCAGGTTCAGTTCCGGCGGTTGAAACCGAGGCTCACGATAAGTGGCAAGGCTGGAGACAAGTGACTAAGGCCGGTGTCCCCGGAATAAATGAGGTCAAAACCCGCTATCAAATGGACGCCAAAGGGCAGGTGACGGATGTGGTTGAAGGCACTCCGGAGACCGAGGTCATTGCCCGGCCTCAAGCAGAAGAAGCTCGAGTGGGCACAGACGGCAGGATGGATCAGGAGCAGTCCGCTGCATGGTTGAGCGAGGTGCGTAAGCAAAGGGCCGAGGCTGACCGTGCTGACCTGACCTTCAGCAGTGAGGCGACGGCAGCGGCAGAGCAGGCGGCCTACGATTGCAGCAAGGGCAAGCAGTCAACTGTCGCAGACGATCAGCAGCTGTTCTTAATCAAGAAGCCGGATTATGATGCAAACGATGCTGAGAAGGCAAAAAAGACCATGGACCAGGTCTACAGCGAGTTGCTGGACAGCTCGCCTGCGGTCAAGGAGATGCTGCTAAAAGGTAAGCCGAAGGGACTAGGGGTAGCCTTCTATCAGGCCAAAGACGGCAAGTTGTTCGTTGCTCTGGTAATTGATAAAGATTAAGCGAAGCTGGAACGGGTTGGATTAACGGCCCGGTAGAATACAAGACCAACCCGGCCGCCACTTCTGTTAGGAGGTCGGCCGGGTTTTTTATTTGTTGGCCGGCGTTCTGCCGCCAGCATATAAAAACGAGGTCGGGCTAAATAGAGGTCGGGGGTAAATAATGGAATGGGCCCCGATGTCTGCCGAGGAGAGAGCTATGAAGGATCAATTGCGGTCACCGTTATCGGCCGAACGAGACACTGGAGCCGCCCCGCCCGGCAAGGCTAAGCCGGCCTTGCGGCGCCGCTCGTTGGCGCGGCTGGGAGACCAGTACCGAGGCGTGCGTGAAAACAGGCGGAAGAGGGCAAAATTGCCCTTGCTGGGAGACGGCCCCACTTTTTGGAGCCGCCTTTTTTCTGCGCCCCATATCGATGGCTACCCTCTGATTTTTTTCTATTGTCTGGTGCTGATTTTGCCCGCCTTGTTCTTGGGGCGACCGGCTGAAATCTGGCAGGGCACTGTAGCTATACTTTTGTCGCCTTCGCAACTGATCACGGATTATATGGCTGTGGGTGGCATTAGTGCGACGCTTCTTAATAGTGGCATCGTCACCCTGCTGACACTGGCCTTCTTATTCTTTAAAAGGATTCAATTGACCGGGCCGGTGACAGCGGCGCTTTTTACCATCAGCGGCTTTTCCTTTTTTGGTAAAAATCTCTTTAACTCTTTGCCTATTATGCTGGGCGGTTACCTCTATGCTAAGTTGCGGGACTTGCCCTATTCCCGGACGGTCTTGGTGGGGCTTTTTTCTACCGCCCTCAGCCCTTTGACCAGTTTGGTAGCTTTTGGCCTCGGTCTGCCGATCTGGGCCGGGGTTATTTTGGGCTACTGCCTGGGCATCTTAGTGGGTCTGGTGATGCCTCCTCTCGCCACTGCCTTTCTGCGCTTCCATGCCGGTTTCAACCTATACAATGTGGGTTTTACAGCCGGTGTAGTCGGCATGTTTGTAGCCGGCTTTTTTCGCATGTTCGGAATCGAAGTCGAAAATGTCAGCATTGTGATTCGCGACCGGCAATTAATCCTGATTCTATGGGTTATCAGTGCCTGCTTGCTGTTGATCTTTTTTGGCCTGTGGTGCCACCGGGGGTCCGGAGATGAGCCCTTGGGCAGTTTGTTAAGGCAGCTGATCAGTAAGCCCGGCCAGCTGGTGACAGACTATGTATCGCTTTATGGTAGGGGGGTGACTACTGTCAATATGGGCTTGATGGGTCTGGTCGCCTTAGCCTATATCCTACTGGTTAGAGGACGGTTGAGCGGCCCGAATTTGGGGGCGATTTTGACGGTGATTGCCTTTTCCGCCTTCGGTGTCCACATCCGCAATGCGACTCCGGTGATGGCGGGCGTTTTTTTAGCGGCTGTGGCCAACCGTGTTCCCTTTAACAATGAAGCGGCTGTGATGGCAGCCTTGTTTGGCACAACCCTGGCCCCTATTGCCGGCCATTACGGACCGCTGCCGGGTTTGGTGGCCGGCTTCTTACACATGGCGGTCGTACTTAATATCGGCGGCGTCCACGGGGGTGTCAACTTGTACAATAATGGCTTTTCGGGCGGTTTTGTAGCAGCGGTTATGGTAACCTTACTGGAGGAAATTCGCCTGGCGAAAAGGGAGAAGCATATTCAGAGTGTATTGGTCAATCAGGATTTGACTGCAGCAGAAGCAGCCGGTGTACAAGAAAAACCGGCAGGTGAGAAGGATGAAAAGGACTAATGTTATCAGAAAGACATCTTGACCGCAGAGTTTTACAGGAGCTGGTCAACTATTATTTTTCCATCGGCAGCAGCAATTTGACCTTCGATGTTGATATGAAGCAAGGCGACTTGAAGATCCGGGCCCGGGGTAATGTGCTGGACCCGGCCTTAATTGATTTAGAGGATTTGCGGGCTAAACTGAACAACGGTCGCAAGGCAGAGGTTGAGGGGTACTATGCAGAACTCATCGGCAACCTGGCCCATACGGCCGACGTGGTCTTGCTGGGTGATCTAATTGACTACGCGGATGTGGATTTGCGGGACAATGTACTTCATATTTCGCTGTACAGAGAACTGTAAAAAAAACAGCTGCCACAGTCCTTGGCGCCCTGTCGTCAGACAAAATAAAACCGGAAGAGTATGCTCACTCTTCCGGTTTTTATGATTGAGTCCAGATAGCCTGCCGGACTTGGGTCAAAGGGATTAGCGGGAGTAGAATTCAACCACGTTTTGCTCTTCGACTTCGATCGGCAATTCGTCACGCTCCGGTTCGCGGATGTAGACAGCGCTGAATTGCTCTTTGTCCTTGCTCAGATAGGGGACATCAAAACCGCCGAGGTCTTGGAAGTTAATGCGGAAGGCTTCGTTGCTGCGAGAATCTTCTTTCAACTCGATCTTGTCACCCGGCTTTAATTCGTATGAAGGGATGTTGATGCGCTTGCCGTTGACCAGAATGTGGCCGTGGGTAACCATCTGCCGAGCCATACGGATGGAACGGGCGAAGCCGATGCGGTAGACCATATTGTCCAGACGGCTTTCCAAAATAAAGAGCATCTTGTGGCCGGTCGGTTCAGAAGAACGGGCTGCACGCTCGAAGTAGCGCAGCATCTGTTTTTCTAAAATACCGTAATAGGCCTTGATTTTTTGTTTTTCCGTCAGCTGGATCTTGTATTCGGACGGTTTGCGGCCGAAGCGGGTGCTGACGGCGCGGTTCATTGCTTTGGGGTGTCCGCATACGTTGACGCCAAGACGGCGAGATTCTTTAAAACGCGGACCTTTGCGAGTTGCCATAGTTCTTCCTCCTGAACAAAATTAATAGGCTTCATACACATGTCGGACTGTTGGGAAAGCCGGTCTGTAGATCTCCCTGACCGCTGTTTGGCTCTGCAAGAGAGACAGGGTACCGCTCGGTCAGAAGGCAGGCCGGAAATCAAAGTTCGACAAATTGAAATGATAATTTAAAAAGAGGCTGAGGTCAAGTACAAGTCGCCCTAACCGGTCAGCGAGTCAAGCCGAGATTGACGATCATGACGACAATGATGACGATGATCCTGGCGACAAGATGATTCTGGCGACAACGCTGACGGTGATTAAAAATTTTTATGGTTGAGTAAAACCGGGTCAGGCTAAACTTGGCTGATCCGGTTTTTTTTATGCTATACTGGGTCAGAAAAGAGTTGAGAATTAGTCCGCAGACGGGAATGTGAAATTTAAGTGCTGGTAAGTTGACGGCTTCGTAAATTTCGTCCCACCCCCGAGGACCCGGTCGATGAGGCCGGCGGTAGGCAACCGTTAACGGCCGTAGAGGTGGTCAGCGCTCTTGAAACGAGCCTGGCAAGTCGGGTGGTACCGCGGTTATTCGTCCCGAGCAACGTCGGTTGGCTCGGTTTTTTTGTGCCTAAATCTAATGCTATGACCGGCCGATGGCTATTTAAAACCGACAAGACCAGTAACGATTAATACAACAATTATAGAAGGAGCTAAGTATGGGAAAAAAAGATAAGCAGGTGCAGAGCATTACCGCCAGAGAAGAGGACTTTAGCCAATGGTATACAGACGTTGTTTTACAGGCCGAATTGGCTTCTTATTCCAGTGTCCGCGGTTGCATGATTATCCGGCCTTTGGGAACGGCTCTTTGGGAAAATTTTCAAAAGGATTTAGACCGACGCTTTAAAGAGACCGGCCATGAAAATGTTTTGATGCCGATGTTTATTCCGGAGAGCTTGCTGGAAAAGGAAAAAGACCACGTCGAAGGTTTTGCGCCGGAAGTGGCCTGGGTGACACATGGTGGTGAAAGCCCCTTGCAAGAGCGGCTGTGTGTCCGGCCGACCTCCGAGACCTTGTTTTGTGACCACTACGCCGAGACCATTCAGAGTTGGCGGGACCTGCCCAAGCTTTACAATCAATGGGTTTCTGTCTGCCGCTGGGAAAAGACGACCCGGCCTTTTTTGCGTACCACTGAGTTTTATTGGCAGGAGGGTCATACAGCTCATGCTACAGCTGCAGAGGCCATGGAAGAAACCTACCGCATGTTACAGGTCTACATTGATTTTTACAGGGAAACCCTGGCCATTCCTGTTATTGCAGGAGAAAAAACGCCGAGCGAAAAATTTGCCGGGGCGGAAAAAACCTTTACGGTGGAAGCTATGATGCATGACGGCAAGGCCCTTCAGGCTGCCACTAGCCACTTTTTCGGGGACGGTTTTGCCCGTGCCTTTGACATTCAATTCAGTGATCAAAATAATCAGTTGCAGTATGTCTGGCAGACCTCTTGGGGGCTCAGCACGCGCAGCATAGGCGCCTTGATTATGGTACACAGCGACAACAACGGCCTGGTTCTACCGCCGCGCGTGGCACCGCTGCAGGTGATTATTATCCCGGTGGCCATGCACAAGGCAGGTGTTTTAGAAAAGGCGGAAGAATTGCGTCAGCTCTTATCTGAGCAAGTGACGGTCAAGGTTGATGACAGTGACCGGATGCCGGGTTGGAAATTTAGTGAACACGAGATGAGAGGGGTGCCGTTACGCCTGGAAGTAGGGCCCAGGGATATTGAGGCCGGTCAGGTGATTGCTTGTCGCCGCGATACGGGTGAGAAGATCACAATTCCGATGGAGGAGTTGGCTGATCGCGTGCCGGCTTTGTTGGAGACCATTCAAAATGACTTGTTGCAAGCGGCAGAAAAACGTTTGCACGAACGTATTTACACGGCTACTGACAAGGCCACCTTTGACGATTTGATTGCCAACCGGCCCGGTTTTGTCAAGGCTATGTGGTGCGGTGATGAGGCCTGTGAAGAAGCCATTAAAGAAGCGACAGGGGCCACCTCACGCTGCCGTCCCTTTGAAGGGGAGGCCGTCAGTGACAGCTGCATCTGCTGCGGTAAGCCGGCTGACCAACTTGTGGTTTGGGGTAAGTCTTATTAAGGAGGCGGTACTTTGAGTCAAATGACGGGAACAGAGCAGATGCGGGCTGTCTTTTCTGTCTGCTTGAATCCGAGCCTGGATATTGCGATTGAATTGCCGGTGGGACAAGTCCTCAAACCGCATGCGCTAAACCGCTATCGCAATTTTGCTGTGGCCGCAGGAGGGAAGGGGTTAAATGTGGCCCGTCAGCTGGCTGCTACAGGGCTGAAAAATACCCTTTTTATTGCCTTGCCGGAAGCGGCTACCGGCCTGCAAGCCTACTTTTCAGTCGAAGCGTTTGCCACTTGTACTTACCGCGTGCCGGGCGAGGTCAGGATCAACCTGAAGTTACACGAACATGCGGCGAGCGGAGAAGTGCAGATGACGGAGCTTAACGGTTTTGGTAGCCCCTTGGAACGGGAGACTGCAGCTGACCTAAGTGCCATGCTCTTTTCTTCTGTCGCCAACAGCAATGTGGCGGTATTTGCCGGCAGCTTGTTACCCGGTATCCCGGACGATATTTTTGCCCGAGCGGCAGGCATCAGCCGCAAGTGCGGCGGCATTACAATATTGGATGCGGCCGGGCAAGTGGCAGCTCCCGCCTTGGAAAAGCACATTGATATTTATAAACCTAACCGGGCGGAGCTGGCCGAAGCCACCGGTCTGCCTTGTACATCTATAAAAGAGTTGGCGGTAGCGGCCGCCGCCTTTTGCCGTCACGGCAAGGTACAATTGTTACTCTGTTCCTTGGGCGAAGAAGGGGCGATTTTGACGACCGGCAACAAAACTTTTTATGCAGCAGTGCCGGGACACAGCAGTCCGGTGCTGCACTTAGCCGGTGCCGGCGATGCTATGACAGCGGCCTTAGCGACCTTTGCAGCGGCGACGCCACCGGATCAAAGTTTCAGCGAATACTTGGCCCAAGCGGACTTGCCCGCTTTGCTGCGCAGGGCCATGGCGATGGCGCAAGCAACCATCCGCTGTCGCACAGGGGAAACGCCGACGTGGGAAGCGGTGCTGGACCAGTGGCAGCGAGTTCAGGTGGAACCTTTAAATTTGTTTTAAGACTTACACTTCGGCATAAAAATTAAATAGTAACTTTTTTTAAGGCTATAATAGCATTAGTTAAAATGAGAGCTCGACGTGATTCAATCACAACTTTGCAAGAATGAGGAGGCAGTTAAAGTGAATACGAACGGGTATGATTACCAAAATCAAGTAGAATCAGCCACGGCGGATCAGGCTGTGAGGAAGCAACCGTTGACGGCAGAGGACTTCGTACCTGGACGGATGAGCAGCCGACTTTTACGACTGGCTCAGATTTTTAAGTTGATCTCCTATGTCCTGGCAGGCTTATTTGTGCTTGGGGGTATTTTGGATCAAGTTATGAAAGTTGACACACTTTTCGGCCGTTTTAGTGTATGGGGGGTTATTGGCTTTATCGGTGCCTTGGTCAGTGCGGCGGTTGTCTTACTGCTGGGGCAATTGATTGCCAGCATTTTGACCGTGCAGGCAGACCGACAGGAAAAAACAGATATTATGCTGCACCTAGCCGCTGCCGCCTATAAAGCAACAGCTGATGAAGCCGGAGCGGTTGTTGTGGAAGAGGGCCTGTCAGCCTTAGAGCAACGCTCGGCGGCTAAGCTGCAGCAAGTGCAGCTGGTTTTCCAATTCACACCGGGAGAAAAACCGGCTACAGCCTATGGCTATGGGGCGCCGGGTTATGGCGGTGCTCCGGTTTATGGCGCACCCGGTTACGGCATGCCGGCAACTGCTTACGGGCAAGAGGCGGGCTGGGCACAGACAGCTTACGGGCAAACACCCACCGTTCAAAATTACGCTCAAGCGCCGTCAGCTTATCCGCAAGGCCAGCCGCAATCAGCTTATGGCCAGCAACCGACTTATGGTTATGACCAGGCTTCGTATGGTCAGGAACACCAGGCTTACGGACAACAAGCCTATACTCAAGCGACTTCCGGCCAGGAGCAGCCGGCCTATGGGGCTCCTGAGCAAGGGACAGCAGATGAAGCTGCTGCAACCTCGCCCAAACAAGATTAAGCTTGTCTAAAAAATGAGGGCGAACTTGTAGTTCGGTTAAGAAAAGATAGCGAAAAAGAGACAGCCTTTTGGCAGCGATGACTTTTGTTGGTTTAACTAAGTGTTATCCGGCAAGAGAGTCGCAGCGCCGAGGGCTGTCTTTTTTATCAAGAGGCAGGTTGACTGCAGTGATTTAGATCAACAGGCCGGACTTTTTGGCAGTGTGCTGCAATTCTTCTCTAAAAGCGGGGTGAGCGATCTCGATCAGGGCTTGGCAGCGCTTGGCGATGGTCAAGCCTCTCAGCCAGGCAATGCCGTATTCGGTAACAATATAATCAACTTCGTTTCGCGAGGTAGTGACGGCAGTGCCGGGCTTAAAGAAGGGCACTATTTTAGAGGCCATTTTGCGGCTGCCATCAGCCTGTTTTTCCATAAAAGTAGAGTGCATAGCCAAAATAGATTTACCACCGGGTGACCTTTGGGCGCCGCGCACCGTATCCTCCTGGCCACCGGAACCGGAAAATTGGGTCAAGCCGATACTTTCAGCTGAACACTGCCCGGTTAAATCGACCTCTAAAGCAGCATTGACTGAGACGAACTGTTTGTTGCGGCCAATTATTTCACTGCTGTTAGTAAATTGACAGGACTTGAATAAGACAGCAGGATTTTGATCGACATAGTCGTATAGGCGCCTGCTGCCAAAGGTAAAGGCACAGACGGAATAGCCATCCAGAAAACCTTTGTGGTGGTTGTCAACGGCCCCGCATTCGATCAAGTCAATCATTGATTCCGTAAACATTTCGGTGTGGATACCGAGGTTTTTTCGATCTTTAAGCTGCCGGGCGACAATATCGGGGATGGAGCCGAAGCCCAATTGCAAGGTCGCCCCATCTTCAATCAGGGAAGCCACCTTGCCCGCGATCGCCACATCAATTGCACCGGGTTTGCTGGCCGGCGGTTCGGGAACAGGGTAGTCACTTTCGACAATACAGTCGACTTCATCGAGATGAATTAAGGTATCGCCGAAAGTGCGAGGAAAGTTAGGGTTCACTTCGATGATTACATAGGCGCCGGCGTCGACTAAGTCGCGCTCAAACATGGCGCTGATGGACAGGGACAGGTTACCTTTTTCATCAGGCAGTGAGGCTGTGGCTAAAAGCACCGGCCTGCGCCCCTCGGCCTTGGCGCGAGTCAAGGTTTTGGGGAGCATGGTTGTTGAATGATTGGGGATCATGCTGACCAGTCCCTCGCGGTGAGCCTGCATCAGAAAGCGGTTAAAGAACCAAGAGCGATGCTCTAAGATGCCCTTCATCTCAGGATCATGAAAGACAGGGCAGTCGTAAAGAGGTAGGCAAGTCGTTAAAACGACATCCTTCACACTGGTCTGTTTTAAGCCGTCAAGCGCATAGAGGATGTCGCGTGGCCCGGAGGCTACTTGGGCGCAAAACAGGTGGTCCCGGCTCCGGATGTGTGTGACTGCTGCGGCAGCATTCATACATTTAGCACGATAGGTACTTTCAAGAGCTGAAGGGGTGACTTTTGCAGGTGTTGTTTCCGACATGGACGAAGCCTCTTTTCTGTTAAATCTTGCTTGCTGCAAGATAGTTTGACAATCAAACTATCTTCCGAGAAAGCATCTTAACAGAAAAAATACGACTTGTGAAGGCAAGCGAGGTGCAAAAACAGGCCTTGCATTAGGCGGATAAAACTTAAAACCTATGCCGCTTCCTGGCCCCGAATGAGGTCGAATAAGACTTACAGTCGCAGCACCCTGTGTTTTAGATACAATAGCAGGTTCGGCTAGTTGACCCTAACCGGATTACAGGCTATTCCTATTAGTAATTAAAACTATTAGTTAATTTATCAGATACAGGAGGTCCATTATGGAAAATGTAAAAAAAGCCCTAGAGATCTTGGACAGTGTTGACGTTTTTTATTTGGCAACAAGTGTGGATGGACATGCTAATGTCAGACCCTTTGATATACATACAGAGTTTGAAGGCAAAATTTATTTAATCACTAAAAAACACAAAAATGTTTACACAGAACTGAAGAAAAATCCGGAAGTTGCAATTGCTAGATCAATTGGTGACGGTTACTTTAGAATTTATGCGGAGCTGGTCGAAGATGACCGACGGGAAGCCCGGGCCAAAGTAATTGCGGACAATGAAGAGCTTTGTCAAGGAAAGTACGGTGCTGATGACGAAGATACGGCTGTCTTTTACCTGCAAAATGCCAAGCTGAGCTTGCTGGAGCACGGAAAAGAGCCGGTTAGAATTGAGTTTTAACCCTCGCTGCGGCTAACGCTTATTTTACGAAAAATCCACCCCCTTGGCGCTTGGACCGGTGAGGGGGTGGATTTTATTTGACCCTTGTAGACCCGCATTACTTGCAGTATATGATCGTCTACTAAATATTGTATTTGGTGTAGATGTCGATGGCGGTCGGAATCCAGCTCTCCACCGGTTTTTTATTTTGCAACAGGTAATCCATCAAAATTTGTACCGGCCTGGTCGCCTGGGTTCGGGCGTCCTGGTCAACTACGAAATCAATGGAATCATTTAACAGGTCTTGACGATTTTCATCTGTTAAGTCAAAACAAATCAGGCGGACAGAGCGCTCCTGCCCTGCCTGTAATAAGGCCTGTGTGATGCCCTGCTGGCCACCGGCGGTGTGATAGATGCCGGCGATGGATTCTTTTTGTTGCAGGGCGGCGGTGACCAGGCGGTAGGCCTCTGCTTCGTCGTCATGGCAGGCTTGAGGAGGCAGGAGTTCCAGCCCGGGAAAAGCCACTTTAACTTCAGAGAAAAAACCGCCTAAGCGCTGCTGGTGAGACAGATTTTGTAAAAAGCCGGTCATCATCAAAATCCGGCCTTTGCCTCCGATCAACCCGTTCATCAGGCCGGCTGCTGTTCGCCCGGCCTGAAAGCTGTCCTGGCCGACAAAGCACAGGCGCTTGGAGGCGGGGCTGTCACTGTTAAAGGTCACTACGGGAATATTTTGTTTAGCCAGCTCCTGTAGCCTTGTTGTGATCCGGCTGTCAGTGGCAGGGGCCAGGGCGAGGCCGTCAATACCTTCAGCAATTGCCTTTTCAATAAGGCCTAATTGTTCGTCCGCGTCGTTGCCCCGACTCGTGTAAATAAGCACTTCACAGCCACCTGCCGAAAAATCAGGCCTCGCTTCTTCCGTAAAATGGGCCAACATCTTCATAAAGGGCGAATTGGCGGATTGGATCAAAACGGCAACTTTTAACGGTCGCTTGGAACGCACCAAAAGGGTGCCGGCTAAATTTTGTTCGTAACCTAATTCTGCCGCAATTTTTTTTATGCGGGCGGCGACCTCCGGTTTGACCGGGCCGGTGTTATTAAAAGTGCGGTAGACAGTGGCGCGGGAGACGCCCGCCAAGTCTGCTATATCCTGCTGGGTGACAGCCATAAGTAAAACTCCTTGAAGCTGAGGGCAATTGATTTTAGTATAAGTGAACCACTGTTTATCTTAGCTGAGGAAACAGAACTTTTAAAGAATTTTAGTTACAATGGGGTGTGTTCGAAAAAGGGCGATGAGGAGAAAAAGGATGGAAGCAAAGGAAATCAGTCTACAAGATTTACTGGCAGGCACCGACTGGGCTGCTGCCAAATGCGAGCCGGCGGCCGATTTTTTAGCGAAAGACAGGCCTATCCGAGTCGTCTATGACTCGCGACAAGCGGGCCGGAATTGTTTGTTTGTGGCTATGGAAGGTCTTACTGTAGACGGCCACCGTTATTGCAGTCAGGCTTATGAATCCGGTTGTCGCTTGTTTCTAGTCAACCAGCCGGTGGACTTACCGCCCGATGCCTTGGTTTTTACAGTAGAGAATACCCGGGCGGCTTTGCCGATTGTGGCGGCTAATTTTTTTGATCACCCGGCAAAAGAGCTAAGGCTGATTGGCATCACGGGTACCAAGGGCAAGACGACGACTTGTCTGGCCCTGGCTAAAATTTTAAATGACACCGGTCACCCGGCAGCCTCCATCGGAACAGAGGGGGCGATTTTTGGTGACCTGCATATAGAGACGGGTTTGACCACACCCGAAAGTTTTGAACTGCAGAGTTATTTGCGGACTTTTGCCGATGCCGGCGCCCGGTATGCGGTCATGGAGGTTTCTTCGACCGGTTTAAAGTTTCACCGGACGGATGGACTCCGGTTTGAATATGGCATTTTTACCAACTTCGCCTCTGACCACGTGGGCCGTCTGGAGCATCCCAGTCTGGAGGACTATCGGGACAGCAAGGCTCGCTTTTTTGGCCTGTGTGATACTGTTTTGATCAACCGAGATGATGCCCTGGCAGATTATTTTGCCGACTTTGCAACCGGGAAAATAATTTTTTATTCGTGTGCTGCGGATGCTGCGGCCGGAGTGGCAGCGGGCGAACCGGAGGGGCCGGACATCTATGCCGACCGGATCCAGACTGTCCGCGAGGAGGATGGGGGCTTTCGCACCAGTATGCTGGCCCACCTGCCGGAAGAGTATGCTGTTTCATTTCCCTTGCTGGGGAGGTTTAATGCGGAAAATATTTTACCGGCTATGGCAGTGGCTTTGCGCCTGGGTTTGGCCCCTGATGCCGTTTGCCAAAGCCTCAAAAATCTTTTTGTACCGGGGCGCACAGAGGTCTTAAATGACTATCCCGGCGTCTTAATTTTGAATGATATAGCCCACAATGGTCTCAGTATTGACCGTTTGCTAGGTGAAATGCGTCCCTTTGTTAAGCCGGGCAGCCGGCTGATGGTTTTGCTTAGCACCATTTCTTATCGGACGGATATCAGGCGGAAAGATATGGCGGAAGCAGCTGCGGGTAAAGCCGATGTCATAATGCTTAGCACCAGCTGGGTAGGACATGAGGACCCGAATGACCTGATTGAGGATATGGCCTCTTATTTGACCGACTTTAAGGGCTTGATTTTAAAGGAACCGGACCGGCGCAAGGCGGTGGAACAACTCATTAATCTGGCTGAGCCGGGCGACGCTATCTTGTTGTCGGAGCTGGGGCCTGACAACTATTTGCTCATTGGCAACGAAAAGATTCCTTATACGGACAAGGAAGCGGTGAAGGCCGCTTGTCAAAAAAAATTGGCCAGTGAAGAAGTTTAACCGGCAAATATAAAACTAATTTGTGGCAGTGATTTTGCATCTGTACAAAGCTGCTATGAAAAATTTGATCAATTTACAAGATGTCCCCGTCCCAAAAGAAGGTCTGGGCTTTTTTGCATTATTGCAGGCCTAGTAAGGTTCAATAGGGCGCTGAAGTTCATTTAACGAGGCTCAATTGCCAGTTCCATATGAGCAAATAAGGCTCATCTTATAACAGACCATCGCATCGCCCATAGAGATTGTACAAGTTTTATAAAAAATAATCTCAAACTCAAAAATAACTGTTGTGTTCGCGTGAACACTATGATAGATTAAAGATGCATGGAAAGAGAGTGGAGATGGCTTCAGGAGCGTTTGACAAAACGAAACTTGGAATCGGTTGGAGTAACAACTAAAAAGTGAGCATTAAAGAGGTTTATTTATCTCCGTTGATCAGTCAAAAATTTTTTTAGACCGAAGGGGATCCTAAACTGCAAACGTGAGAAAGGATCAATGATGAAAACAATCAGAGTTGGTGTGATTGGCTGTGGTGCCATCGGCAAAGAACACATCAAAAGGCTGCACCATAAGTTGTTGGGCAGCCGGGTTACGGCTGTTATGGACGTAGTTGCAGATGGCGCAAAGGCAGGGGCCGAGCTGGCTGATGAACAGTGTAAGGTCTATGACAACATTAACGACATAGTGGCTGACCCGGAAGTTGATGCCTTGGTGGTGACAACCCCCGGCTTTGCCCACAAGGAAGCTGTTCTGGCGGCTGTCAAAGCAGGTAAACCGGTCTTTGTGGAAAAGCCTTTGGCGACTACGGCAGCTGATTGCAAGGAGATTGTCGACACGGAAATGGCCGGTGGCAGGCAACTGGTGCAAGTCGGCTTTATGCGTCGCTATGACAAAGGTTACTTGCAGATGAAAGAACTCTTGGACAGTGGCAACTTCGGTAAGCCTTTGCTGGCTAAGTGTACCCACCGGGCTATCAGTGTAGATGATGCCTATACCACCGACATGGCGGTTACGGATACGGCGATCCACGAAATTGATTGCATGCATTGGCTGTTGAACGACGATTGGGATACCGTGCAGGTTATTTTAGGGGCGAATACCAAACATGCGCGAGAAGGGCTAGCCGATCCGCAAATTATGATTTTCCGGTCCAAGAAGGGTATGACTGTCTTGCTGGAAGTTTATGTAAATTCAAATTTCGGCTATGACATTAATTGTGAGCTGGTTTGCGAAGAAGGTGTGATTAATCTCCCGACTCCGGCCTACCCGGTAGTGCGTAAAGAACGTCAAATCTCTATGGCCATAGAGCAAGACTGGATCAATCGTTTTATTGATTCTTACGATGTTGAATTACAGGCTTGGCTGGATGGGGTCCGAGAAGATCGGGTGGATGGGCCGACCGCCTGGGACGGCTACATTGCGTCTGTCACAGCTGATGCTCTGGTAGCTTCACAAAAATCCGGACAGATCGAAAAGGTCGACTTCGGCGAAACGCCGTCCTTCTATGCATAAAAAATACGTTTAAAAAAAGAAATGAGGTGCAAAATGAAATTAGGATTCAATGAAGGCTGTAACCGTTTTTGTAAAGACCATTCTGTTTTAAAAGACTTAGACTATTGTGAAGCGGCCGGCTTTGACTATATTGATATTCAATCAGAATGTCTTAACCGCGACTTGGAGGCCGGTAAATATACAATTGAAGCATTAGGTGATTGGTTTAAAAATCATAACTTAAAGATGCTGTCCTACAATGCCTTGATTTTCTTTAATATGAAGCAGACTCAGGCAGAGAAGGATGCCGTGCTGGAAGAGCTGAAAGAAATCGTCCGCCGTTGTCAGATTCTGGACTGCAAGATGATTGTGGTTGTCCCTTCCATGGACCTGCCGGTGGATGCTACTGTGGGTGAGATCAAAGATGATGCTGTGGCCGTCTTGCGCGACATGGTCAAGATTGTTGAACCTCACGATATCAAGCTCTCACTGGAGTTCTGCGGTGCGCCGGGTATGTCCATTAACCGCTTTGAGTATGCCTACGATATTGTCGAAGAAGTTGACCACCCCCTGGTCGGCATCACCTTGGACCAATACCACTTCCACGCTATGGCTTCCTCCTGGGAGTTTTTGGAAAAGGCTAACGGCAAACGCATTTTTGTTTGGCACCTGAACGGTATGGAAGATATGCCTTGTGGAGCTGCTTACAATACGGACGAAAAGCGTCTGTGGCCGGGTGAGCCGGGTGATTGTCTGGATCATCAACGCTATGTTGATACCCTAAAGAAAATCGGTTTCGAGGGAGGCGTCTGCACCATTGAAGTATTCCGCCCCGAGTACTATGAGCTGAGCCAGGAAGATAATGTGAAGAAGGCCTATGA
>CAMXYS010000005.1 GCA_947253135.1 uncultured Clostridia bacterium | reverse complement strand
GAAAATAAGGGTAAAGTAAAAAAATTTTTAGCCAGGAAAAAGGTGCAGTTGTCCTTGAAAAGATATGCGATTGATGCGATGGGGGCCATGGCTTTGGGCCTTTTCGCCTCTCTCTTAATGGGCACTATTTTGCAAACGATAGGCCAACAACTGCAAGGCGCCGGGAGTCTACCGCAGTTGGCGGCTTTTTTCTTGCAAGCTGGCAAAATTTCCATGAGTGCTTCCGGTGCAGCTATGGCAGTTGCGATCGGCTACTCACTGGAGGCACCGCCTTTGGTTTTATTCTCGCTGGTCAGTGCCGGCATAGCCTCTAACGAGATGGGGGGAGCGGGTGGCCCGCTGGCTGTTTTGGTGGTGGCGATTATCGCCTGTGAGTGCGGTAAGTTAATTTCTAAAGAAACGCCCTTGGATATTTTGGTCACTCCTTTTGTGACCATTGGTGTCGGCATTTTATTAGCTATGTGGTGGGCGCCTCTGATCGGCCAGGCCGCCTCCTCTGTCGGTTATTTGATTAATTGGGCTACCGGCCGCCAGCCTTTCCTGATGGGGATTGTGGTCTCTGTCGTGATGGGTATTGTGTTAACGATGCCGATCAGCTCGGCGGCGATTGCAGCAGCTCTAGGCCTGACCGGTCTGGCCGGGGGGGCGGCCCACGCCGGTTGTTGTGCTCACATGGTCGGCTTCGCTGTCATATCTTTTCGGGAAAACAGGATGGCCGGCTTGATCTCGCAGGGTATCGGTACTTCAATGCTGCAATTTCCAAATTTGTTGCGCCACCCCCGGCTGTGGCTGCCGCCGGTGCTGGCCTCGGCGATTACAGGGCCCTTGGCGACAACAGTATTTAGCTTGGAAATGAATGGTGCGCCAATTTCAGCCGGTATGGGTACTTCTGGTTTGGTCGGGCCACTGGGGGTTATCAGTGGTTGGTATCAGCCTCACGAACAGGCTTTGGCCATGGGTGCCGTAGCTCGGGTGCCATCAGCCTTTGATTGGCTGGGCTTGGCTTTGATCTCCCTGGTTTTGCCGGCTGTGCTGAGTCTGATCATCAGTGAATGGATGCGGAAAAAAGACTGGATCAAGTCGGGCCAACTGAAGCTTGACCTTTAAAAGTGATGCGTTAGGCGCCCGGCGGTTGTTCATGTTATCATAGGGGCAATTGGACTTGTGTCTCGAAAAGACGGTCAAGTTCGGGCGTAGCAACTATGTTTTGAGTTTTTGAGGAGGTATTTGAATGGGAAAGTTGATCGGCAATGCAATTTTCGGTCAGTCCGGCGGTCCGACAGCCGTCATTAATTCCAGTGCTGCAGGCGTCATTATGACAGCTCTTAAGCAAGAAGGAGTTATTGAAAAGGTCTACGGTGCTGCACATGGCATCGTAGGTATGTTGAATGAAGAGTTTTTTGACATGGGCGAAGAGGATGAGCATGAGTTGGAGCTTATGAAGACAACCCCCTCGTCTCTGTTGGGCTCTTGCCGTTACAAGCTAGCCGATGCTGACCAGGATGACACTGATTATAAGCGTCTTCTGGAAGTCTTTAAAAAATACAATATCCGCTACTTTTTCTACAATGGCGGCAACGATTCGATGGACACCTGTAATAAGGTTTCCAAATTTATGGAAAAGTCCGGCTACGAATGTAGGGTGATGGGGGTTCCGAAAACAATTGACAACGACCTCTATGGCACCGACCACTGTCCCGGCTTCTCCTCAGCGGCCAAGTATATTGCCACGTCGTTGATGGAAATCTATCAAGATGCCCGGGTCTACAATACCGGCACGGTCGTTATTGTTGAAATTATGGGCAGAAATGCTGGTTGGCTGGCTGCTGCCGCAGGTCTGGCTACTTATGCAGGCTCAGGTCCCGACTTGGTTTACTTGCCGGAGGTCGACTTTGACCTGGACACGGTTTTTGCTGAAATCAAGGACATCTATAACCGGCAGGGCAACTGCTTGGTAGCTGTTTCCGAAGGGGTGCGTGACAAGGATGGTAAATATTTACCTGAATTGATCGGAACCGTTAAGACGGACGCTTTCGGCCACAAACAGATGGGCGGTACGGCTCAGGTCATCGCCGACTACATTGCCGACCGCATGGATGTTAAAATCCGCCATATCGAGTTGTCGTTGCTGCAGCGGGCGGCCGCTCATTGTGCTTCCAAGTCTGATGTTGAAGAGGCTTTTATGGCCGGTAAAATGGCTGTCGAAAAGGCTGTCGCAGGCGAGACAGGCTACATGATCGGGTTTGAGAGAAAATCGAATGATCCTTACGTGTGTGAACCGGTTTTAATCCCCTTGAGCAAGGTGGCCAATACGGAAAAAATGGTCCCGCGTGAATGGATCAACGAGGCCGGCAACGGCATCGAGCAGGGCTTTATTGATTACTGCCTACCCTTGATTCAGGAAACTTCTTCCACACCTCTGGAAAACGGGTTGCCTCGCTATGCCCGACTCAAAAAGGTTTTGGCAAAAAAGGACTGATTTGCTACTTCCCTTAAAGATAAAAAAGCCTCCGACTCGTTCTGAGTCGGAGGCTTTTTTAAAGACGATCACAAAAGACGGTGGGGTTATTGAAGACGGCTTCTACGTCGTCAATTGCACGGGCAATAATTTGATTGAGCGGAACTTCTTCTTCAAAACCGACCACGAGGTGGTTGCAGCGGTGCATGGGAATTAAGATCTTGAAAGCATCAGCTGAAGAAACTGCAGCGGCAGCATTAGGGGTAATTTCTCCCATCAAGGCATTGGCCATAATGATACCGATTGGGCCAATGATCAAATCGGCTCTGGGGGCGTTGTAAATAACGGGTTGCTCGCCGGTGGCGCCTTTGTCAGCACCACCTTTTAGCATGGCGGCTGTGGCCAGGCTATTGGTGCCGATAGCCAAGATGTAATGTTCCGGCAATCTCTTTTTGATTTGCTCTACCAGCAATTTGCCGATGCGTCCGCCCTGCCCGTCAATGACCAAGATGAGCCGGCGAGATGGGGCCGATTGACTGTATTGAAATTCCATTTATTGATACTCTCTTTTTGCTAAGATGTCGCTCTGCGACGGCCGTCGCATAAGTGCTCGTAACCTGCCCTCTGCGCCTGCGGCTTGAAGCCATTAACTGCGCACTTAATATACCACAAGAGGTGAGGCAAGGCATCAGGCAGGTGACCGCGGCGTCGCTCTGCGCCGGTTGCCGCACAAGTGCTCGCAAGATGCCTTCTGTGTTATCCTATTTGCGGTGAGGTTACTGAATTAGAAAGGACCTTTTTTAATGAAAATCTGGGCGTTGTCAGACCCGCACCTCTCTTTTAGTACCAATAAACCGATGGGGGTCTTTGGCCCGCAATGGGAAAACCATACCGAGCAGATTGCCACTGCTTGGTGCGCCGCGGTGGACACCACCGACATTGTTCTAATTCCGGGTGATATTTCCTGGGGGATGAATCTCGATGAAGCAAAAGCTGACTTAGGCTTTTTGCATGAACTGCCCGGCCAAAAGATACTAGGACGGGGAAATCATGACTATTGGTGGACCAGCCTGCGTAAAATGGAACGATTCTGCCAAGAAAAATCCTTTTCAACCCTTTCTTTTTTGCGCAACAATGCCTTTTCTTTTACTGCCGGGTCCGGCCAACAGGCGGTTGTCTGCGGTACCAGAGGCTGGTTGGCAGAGGGGGATATCAACTATAAAAAGAGCGTCGACGAAAAAATATTTCAGCGCGAGGTCGGCCGGTTAGAGTTGTCTCTGAAGGAGGCAGCTAAATTGCGTTCTCAAAATAGCACGCTAATTGTGGCTTTGCACTACCCCCCCTTTGCGCGTGCCGGACACCTTGCCCCGATGGTGCAGGTGATGGAGCGCGCACAAGTTGACATCTGCATTTATGGGCATGTCCACGGTGCTGCCGGGCGGCAGCTGCCCGAGCGCACGGAAGGCGGTATCCACTATCTTAATGTGGCTTGTGACTATCTCAGCTTTAAGCCGCTCAGGATTTGGCCGATAGACTAACTTGTCATATAATGAGGTAATATTCTTTTTCCCAAACAATGAATGGAGCAGGGCATGGCAAAAAGCATGACGGGTTTTGGCCGCGGCCGGGCGGCGAATGAGCAGATGAGTGTGACGGTAGAGATCAAGTCACTAAACAATCGTTATTGTGAAATCAACGTCCGTCTGCCCCGCTTTTTAAATGCCCTGGAACCTCAATTTAGAACCCAATGCCGGGCGCACATCCAACGAGGGAAGTTAGATTGTGCAATCGTGATTAATTTTATCAGGCCACCGGAGCGGACGGTTGCGGTCAATGTCCCCTTGGCAGTTGCTTATGAAGCGGCTCTTGGTGAATTAAGTCAGGCAGTGGCAGCCACACAGCAAGAAGGAACGAATTTAACCTATCTGGCTTCCTTGCCCGATGTTTTGACAGTCGCAGACTACCAGCCTGATCTGCCGGAGTTGGCGGGATTGCTGGAGGAAGCTACGGCGGAAGCCTTGGCTGCTTTACTTGAAATGAAACGCCGAGAAGGTGCTCATTTGACAGCAGATATCCTGGCCGGTTGCCGGGAATTGGTTGACTTGTCGAGCCGGTTAAAACCCCTTGCAGACCGGGTCCCGACCTTATACCAAGCAAAACTACAAGAACGCTTGCAGCGTTTTTGGGCCGGCGAAGACTCACTGCCTGTAGCGGCAGACCGCCTGGCAATGGAGGTGGCCCTTTTAGCCGACAAGGCTGATGTACACGAGGAGTTGGTACGCCTGTCTACCCATCTGGCCGAGATGATTGAACGGGTGCAAACAGATGAGGCAGTGGGCAAGAGTTTGGATTTTTATTGCCAAGAAGTAAATCGCGAGATCAATACAGTTGGTTCAAAGGCCAATGATGGCGGCATAACACAATTAGTGATCCGGATGAAGACTGTTTTGGAAACTGTCCGTGAGCAGGTTCAGAATCTGGAGTAGGAGGTTCTTTTGACAGAGCAGACATTTTTAAAAATCGGTTTTGGCAACCTGGTAAACGCAGACCGGATTATAGCTGTTGTCAATCCGGATTCCTCCCCCATCAGAAGAATGGTCCAGGATGCAAAGGACAGAGGAGCTGTTATCGACGCTTCCCAAGGGAGGAAGACTCAAGCTGTTTTAGTGACAGACAGCGAGCAGGTCATTATGTCTGCCCTAACGCCTGAAGAATTAGCTAAAAATATGAGGGAGGGCAAATGATCATGAAAGAGGACAAGGGGGCAGCAGAGGGGCTTTTAGTGTGCCTGTCAGGTCCGTCAGGAGTCGGTAAGGGGACTGTCATAGAAGCATTGCAACAGGCGGGTCTGAGCTTGGATCACTCGGTTTCAGTCACCACCAGAGCGCCCAGAGCAGGCGAAACAGAGGGCATATCCTACTATTTCAGGAGTAAGAATGCCTTTCTAGAGATGCTGGCGAATGGAGAAATTTTGGAATCGGATGAATACTGCGGCAACTATTACGGGACCCCGCGTGGCCCGGTAGAAGAAAAGCTGGCAGCCGGACGAGATATTATTATGGATATCACCGTGCCCGGCTCAATGGAGATTATTAAAAATTTTCCGGCTGCTGTCAGTATCTTTGTCCTGCCGCCTTCGATCTCAGAACTGCGTCGGCGGCTGCGCGGTCGCGGTACAGAATCAGCAGAGGTGATTGAAAAAAGAATGGCCAAGATGAAAGATGAAGTCAGCCGAGCCCACCTCTTTGATTACATTGTGGTGAATCGTGATTTGGCTGAGACAGTGGCCACGATAAGGGCTATTTTGATGGCGGAAAAACACCGGTCCGGTCGTCAAACCGGCACTTTAAAAGAGGCACTGCAAGAATAGTCCGGAGTGGGCGACTGATCTGCCGGCTGACGCCGGTAATTCGGGCAAGACTGGAATAAATCG
The DNA here is from genome assembly GCA_947253135.1 of uncultured Clostridia bacterium. Taxonomy (GTDB): domain Bacteria; phylum Bacillota; class Clostridia; order Saccharofermentanales; family Fastidiosipilaceae; genus CAMXYS01. The sequence continues at coordinate 27,508 of CAMXYS010000005.1, read as the reverse complement.
TGTATACTGACAAAGTTAAAGAGAAATTCTCCGGATTGCGCCGGCGACTGACAGCAAGTATGAGCTAATGGACTTCAGTGCACAGGCGCTCAAGCGATCATTAATATCGTCACTTAAGATTCGGAATTATCATTATAGGAGGAACAGATGCTAATCAAACCACCGATGGAAGATCTCCTTCCTAAGACTGAAAACCGCTACACTTTGGCGGTTTTAGCCGCTAAAAGAACACGGCAGCTCGTGGCCGGCAGTCAACCGATGGCAGAGTCCGAGTCGCCCAGTTTAGTGACTTTGGCCTGTGAAGAAATTGCCAGTGGTCAGGTTGTAGAGGTTCACAAGATTGTTGAACCGGCCTTGCCCTTGCGTCCGGAATTGGAATTGGCCAAGCAAAAGCGGGAAGAAGAGGAAGAAAACGAACTGAATCTGGATACGCTTAAGGAGACGCTCAGCGCTGTTCAAACAGCAACAGAAGAAACTGAACAGCCTATTACTCGATCCAAAATTAAGATTCTCACGGAAGACGACAATATTGTGGAGCCGGAGGAGTATTTTGGTCTTTTGGCTGAGCAGGACGAGGACGAGGATGAAGAGGCGGAAGACCTTTTGATTATCACCGACGCCTTCAGTGAGGAAGCGGAGGCTTTGCGGGCAGAGACCGAAGCGTCAGCAACGGATATCGCTGCAGCTGAATCGGATTTGGCAGAGGCAGAGGCAGCGGATGAAGGCCAGGCTGAGGAGGATGCATAAGTGGGACGTGGTTTGACGATGGAAAAACTGGTCGCCTTAGCTAAAAACCGCGGCTTTATCTATCCGGGATCTGATATCTATGGCGGTTTGGCCAATGCTTGGGATTACGGACCGGTCGGCGTTGAATTAAAAAATAATGTCAAACGGGCCTGGTGGCAAAAGTTTGTCCAGGAATCCCCCTACAATGTTGGCATGGACGCGGCTATCTTAATGAATCCTGCAGTCTGGGTAGCTTCCGGCCATGTGGGCGGCTTTAGTGATCCGCTGATTGACTGTAAGTCCTGCCATGCTCGCTTTCGAGCTGACCAGCTGATCGAAGACTGGGCCGCGGCTGCAGGTGAGACGGTTGTGACAGAAGAGATGGACGACCAGGGCATGTTTGATTTTATCCAAGAGCATGCCATTAAATGCCCTAAGTGCGGTAAACATGATTATACGCAGATTCGCAAATTTAACCTGATGTTTAAAACCTTCCAAGGAGTGACTGAGGACAGCAGCACCGAATTATATCTGCGTCCGGAAACGGCTCAGGGCATCTTTGTCAACTACCGCAATGTCCAGCGGTCTTCTCGTAAAAAGATTCCTTTCGGTATTGCTCAAATCGGTAAGTCCTTCCGCAATGAAATTACACCCGGCAATTTCACCTTCCGCACGCGGGAGTTTGAGCAGATGGAATTGGAGTTTTTCTGTGCACCGGGGACGGGGCAGGAGTGGTTTTCCTATTGGCGAAAATTTTGCTACGACTGGATGCTGTCTTTAAATTTAAAGGAAGATGAGTTGCGGACAAGAGACCACGGCCCGGAAGAGCTGTCTTTTTACTCGGATGCAACCACTGACTTTGAGTTCCTTTTCCCCTTCGGCTGGGGCGAGTTGTGGGGTATTGCCAACCGGACCGACTACGACTTAAAGCAGCATATGGAACACTCGGGCAAGGATATGACCTACACAGATCCGAAAACGAATGAAACCTACGTGCCTCACGTCGTGGAGCCCTCCTTGGGGGCGGACCGGATCACCTTGGCTTTTATGTGCTCCGCCTACGATGAAGAAGAGCTGGAGAACGGCGAAACCCGTACGGTTATGCGCTTCCACCCGGCTTTGGCCCCGGTTAAAATAGCGATTTTGCCCCTGTCCGCTAAGTTGAGTGAAGCAGCTGAAAAAAACTTGTACAGCCGTTTGGCCTCGCATTGGGCAGTCGAATTGGATGACCGGCAGAGTATCGGCAAGCGTTACCGCCGGCAAGATGAAATTGGCACGCCTTATTGTGTTACTTATGACTTTGATTCTGAAGATGATCAATGCGTGACGATTCGCGAAAGGGACAGCATGGAGCAGGTCAGAGTTCCGATCGCTGAGTTAACCGACTGGTTTGCCGACAAGTTCAGCTTTTAAGTAGCCCACACATTGAAAAAGGTGGGGTGACTGATTTATCCATTAAATAATTGCTCCGGCTCGAAGTCTTTCCGAAGAGAAAACTTCGAGCCTTTTTATTACTATTTATTGCACAACTTGCAGAAGCTTTCTATCGGTGTTAAACTAGGTCGGTGCCGCACGAAAACGGGTCTGTTAATACTGCCCTTGCAGTAACCTGTTTCGGCGTGACTTCAAATACGAGGAGGAACACATCGATGTACGCAATTATCAAAACCGGTGGCAAACAGTATAAAGTTGCTGTCGGCGACACAATTTTTGTCGAAAAACTGTCCGGCGAGGCCGGCGAAACAGTCACCTTTGACCAGGTGTTAGCCGTCTTTGGTGATGACAACAAAATGGGCGCTGACGCTGCCGCTGTCAAAGTGACCGGTGAAATTAGCCGTCAGGGCCGTGGGAAAAAGATTAAGGTATTTAAGTACAAGGCTAAAAAAGGCTACCGTCGCCATCAGGGCCACCGCCAACCTTATACCAAGGTTACGATCAAAAGTATTGCTTAACTGTGATTAAGGTGACAGTCCGGTACGACCTAGCCGGTCAACCGACAGGTTTTTCCTGCCGTGGCCATGCAGGTTATCAGACGGATGGTGAAGATATAATTTGTGCTGCAGTTACCACGCTAGCTGCTACACTCATATCTTCGCTGACCGACTTGCTCCAGGTTGAAGATTTGACCTTTCATCTGAATGACGGTGATATCGGCTGCCAACTGGGGCCCTCGGCTCTAGTAGAGGCGGGTGATGTCGGCCAGGTCAAACTCTTGTTTCAAGCCTTTGAGCTGGGTTGTCGGCAGATCGCCTACAGTTATGACGGGAAATATGTACAAGTAGAAGAAGCTTAGTGGAGGTAATAGCCATGCTTAAAGTTAATTTACAATTACTCGCCCATAAGATGGGAATGGGTAGTACCAAGAACGGTCGTGACTCCGAGGCCAAGCGCCTGGGCACCAAAAAGGGTGACGGCCAGCCGGTCAAAGCCGGCAATATCTTAGTCCGCCAGCGCGGCACCAAGATCCACCCCGGCAACAATGTCGGCAAGGGCAAGGACGACACCTTGTTTGCTATGGTTGACGGTACAGTTAAGTTTGAACGCTACGGTAGAAAACGCAAAAAAGTGAGTGTTTATCCGGTTGCTTAAAGCGATTACTGTGTACTTTATGAGGGGCGGGCTTTGTGCTTTCGCCCCTTTTTTACTTGGTGAGGACGGTTTGAGCCGTGTCCGGGTGGACCGGTTAAACTGAGGCCATAAGAGATGGTCAGACGAGAGAGGGCGCAAAGAAAATGTTTATCGACCAGGCAGATATAACTGTCATCGCCGGCAGAGGTGGTGACGGTCATGTGTCTTTTCACACAGCTAAATATATACCGAAGGGAGGTCCGGACGGCGGCGACGGTGGGCGTGGAGGCGATATTGTTTTTGTCGCCAACGAAAATATGAGCAGCCTGCAAGATTTTCGTTATAAGCGAAAGTACAAGGCGGCCGACGGTGAGCCCGGAGGAACGGGCAAGTGTACCGGTAAGTCTGCACCTGCCTTGCGGGTAGAAGTTCCCGTGGGGACAATTCTTTATGACCGCAACTCGGGTCGAGTCCTGGCTGATATGAATGAGCCCGGTTTGGCAAAGGTGATTGCAAAAGGTGGGGGCGGCGGCCGCGGGAATGCCCGCTTTGCCAACGCGATCAGAAAGGCCCCCAATTTTGCCAAAGCCGGCCGGGTCGGCGAAGAGTTTGATCTGCGCATCGAATTGAAGGTGCTGGCTGATGTCGGCTTATTGGGCATGCCTAATGTGGGCAAGTCGACTTTTCTATCTGTTGTGAGTGCCGCCCGGCCCAAAATTGCCGATTACCATTTCACCACTTTAAAACCTAATCTGGGGGTTTGCCGAGTGGGTGATGTAGAGTTTGTGATGGCTGATATTCCGGGCCTGATTCCAGGGGCCAGTGAGGGCGCCGGTTTAGGTCACGCCTTTTTAAGGCATGTTGAACGGACTCGCTTACTGGTCCATATTGTAGACGTGTCGGGCAGTGAAGGGCGGGACCCGGTAGCAGACTTCGAGGCTATCAACAAGGAGCTGGAGGCGCGCGACCCGGTGCTGGCCGCCCGGCCTCAAATTGTAGTAGCTAATAAAATCGATTTGGCCGAGCCGGAGCAACTGGAGGCCTTCCGCAAGGCCATGGCAGAGCGTGGGCACCAGGTTTATGAAATTTGTGCCCCGATCCATGAGGGGACGACTGAATTGTTGAAGACGATAGCCGAGCGGGTGTCAGCCTTGCCGGTAACGGTTCTGACGACAGCGGCAGAAACAGAGCACAAGGTTTACGAGGCGCCGTCTGTCCGCTTCACCATCGAGCAAGACGAAGAGGGTTTCCATGTCTTGGGTGACTGGGCTAATCACCTGGTCCAATCGACTAATTTTAATGACAGTGAGTCTTTACAGTTTTTTCAGCGTTGCCTGCGTCGGGAAGGGGTTGTGGAAGCCCTTGAAGCAGCCGGTATCCGGGAAGGGGATACGGTTATTATGGAAGAACTGGAATTTGAATTTATACCTTGAGAAAGCGGCTATCGAAATATTGACCGCAAGAAAGGATTGCTATGCTGACCAGCAAACAAAGAGCTTTTTTGAGAAAATTAAGCCAACAAATGGAACCGTTGTTGATTATCGGTAAGGAAGGTCCGACGGCAGAGAGTGAACGCCACATTGAAGACATGTTACCTGGGAGAGAATTAATTAAAGTCAGCTTGTTGAAAAGCTGCCCGGCAGATGTCAGGGAAGTGGCAGAGCAGCTGGCTGTGGGCGCACAGGCTGAAGTCGTCTCTGTGGTTGGCCGCCGCTTCGTCTTGTACCGCCATTCACGCAGATTGGCGGAAAAAGGCAAGGCTATTATTCTGCCGCCCCGTTGAGGACTTAACAAAAGTGTTACAAAAAGGCCTGCCTGCCTATTGATAATTGCTTTAAATTATTTATACTTAAAGAAGAGTAGTATGTGCTGGTACTTTCGTTGGCGAAGAAAGTAAATGTAGCCAACAAAAAGTAAATGGCAAAAAAAAAGAGGTAGTTTTATGCAAAAGTATGTATGTGATATGTGTGGTTATATCTATGATCCGGAGACGGGTGATGCTGATGCCGGTATCGAGCCGGGTGTCGCCTTTGCCGATTTACCGGAAGATTTTGTTTGCCCCCTTTGCGGAGCTAGCAAAAGTGACTTTAGTCCGGTCTAAGTTTTAATCTGTAAAACTTTTAAACAAAAAACTTCCCAGGCGTTTGGCCTTGGGAAGTTTTTTTATAGGTCGCTATGTAAAAGTAGCTGTATCACTAGCAGCTGGATGGTTCGGTCACTGCTTTTCTTTGCGGTTTGCGTCGTGCTCTGCTGCCGTTGCCCGGTCTACTGCTCCCGGTCCTGTCAATAATCTTAAGAGCTCGGGGTAGAGGTCGGTGCCTACTGACAACCACTGGCTGCGCACCTTTTCGGCCGGCTCTTTGCCGGGCAGATTTAATTTAATCGTACAGAGCGGTCGGCTCCCCTCGTTTAGGCTTAGGCGAACCGAAAAGGAACCACCTTTTTCAGGCGTGACTGTCGCCGCCAATTCACCGGCGCCACCATCTTTCAAAAAAGCTGCAGCTGCCCGGTTCAAGTTGCGGACGATGGCAAGTGGCAGTTTAGGTTCAAGGCTGCGCAACACCCGGTCACCGGCGGGGGTAAGGTAAAGGCGGCTGACGGGTAGGCCGTCAGCATCAACTTCTTGCTCACCTTTACCGGTGGCAGACTCCAGTTGCCCGTCGGCCAAAAGCTCATCTGACAGCTGGCCGAAGGTGAAATAATTGAGATAAACAGCCTCTGCGCAAATTTTGAGCAAGCGGTTCCTGGTCAAGCCCGGCAGGCGGTTGACAACATAAAGAAGCATTACCTTTTGCGTGATCAGGTCCAGGTCTCCCGCCATAGTGTGCCGCCTTTTACTTAAATTTCAATATCGTCTGACCAAGACATCAGAGAACGCAGTTCGGCGCCCACTTTTTCGATCGGATGCTCTTGTTCCAGAGCGCGCCGGCGGAGCAGGGAAACTTGTCCGATTTGGTTCTCCAGCAGCCAGTTGCGGGCAAAGGTGCCGTCCTGAATCTCAGCCAAAACTTCACGCATGGTGTTTTTAGTGTCTTCTGTGATAATGCGTTTGCCCACAGAATAATCACCGAACTCAGCTGTATTACTGATGGAGTAGCGCATCAGGCTCAGGCCGCCTTGGTAGACCATGTCGACGATGAGTTTCATTTCGTGCATGCACTCGTAATAGGCATTTTCAGGGTCGTAGCCGGCCTCAACCAGGACTTCAAAACCGGCCTTCATCAATTCAGCGACGCCGCCGCAAAGGACTGCTTGTTCGCCAAAGAGATCAGTCTCGGTTTCTTCGCGGAAGCTGGTTTCTAAAAGACCGCCGCGGGCACAGCCGATGCCCTGACCATAAGCGAAGGCTACATCTTGGCAATGCCCGGTGTAGTCTTGGTGGACCGCAAAGAGAGCCGGCACGCCACGCCCCAGTGTGTATTCATGGCGGACCGTATGACCGGGCCCCTTAGGGGCAACCATGAAGACGTCGACATTGGCCGGCGGTTTGATGATGTTGTAGTGGATATTAAAGCCGTGGGCAAAGGCCAGAGCATCGCCTTCTTCCAGGTAAGGTGCAATTTCTTTTTGGTAGACGGCACCTTGTAGTTCATCGGGCAGGAGGACCATTATAACTTGGGCCGCCTTGACCGCGTCAGCTGTATTCATCACCTTGAGGCCAGCTTTTTCTGCCTTGGCGCGTGAGGTGCTGCCTTCGTACAGGCCGACGATAACCTTATGCCCACTTTCTTGCAGGTTACGGGCATGGGCGTGGCCTTGGCTGCCATAGCCGATGATGGCAATTGTTTTGTTGTCCAAAGCACCGGTTTTGCACTCTGCCTCTTTATAAATTCTTTTCATTGAGACTCTCCTCTCCGCTGCATATGCAGGTTGCTGGGTGGTTTTTATCCATTCGGAAAACGGTCACCCCGATCCCGGTGGCTGCAAAAGCAAAGCTATGCCGGGCCTTGTGGCTGACAGAATTCAATGCATAATTATAACAAATTTCACTTGATCCCGTAAATCAGCCCAGCGCCCTTTAAAAGACCGGTCGTTTGGATCAGGGGCGGAACGAAGTCGGCCCGATCGAGGTCGGGCACAAAGTGAATCTCTTTTAATCCTGCAGCTTTAAGACCGGCGACCAGCTCAGTGACGTCACCGTATAATTCCGGCCGGCCGAAGAAGTCCTGGAAGGCAAAACTGCCACCGGTTTTGCAGACACGTAAAGCCTCCATTAGGGCTACGCGTCGGTCTTGGCCATTTTTGATGTCCTTGAAGGCGTAGCCACTGATGACAGCGTCAAAGCATTCGGGTGCAAAGGGGAGATCGGTGGCTTTTCCACGGGTAAAGGCAACCCTGTCCTTGACACCTTCAGCCGCGGCGTTTTTATAGCAGCGGTCAAGGTCACCGGTGGCGCTTGATTCCGGAAAAAGCAGACCGATTACTCTAAAATCATGAAACAGTCGAGCGAAGGTGATCGCTAAATAACCGGAGCCGGTACCGATGTCCAGGAGGTCGCCGGCGCGTTCTGCCTGCAGGCGACCGGGCAGGTCGGCCAGCAGCTTGGCTTCCAGTTGTCCACTGTTGTAAGCAAAGGTGCGATGGCAATAAATTAACCACAGACTGCAAATTACAGTTGCAAAAAAAAGAAAACCGGTCAGTAGGCGCAAGGCAGCGGGTAGTCCGGGCCAAACCATCAGTACAAAAAAGAGCAAGGAGAAAATAACGACCGGCCAGGCATAGGCAGGCAGGCGGGACAGGATGCGGTTGCGATAACGGGTGTTGTTCATATAAAGCCTCCCGGAGCGGATTTGTTATGTTGAAAAGTATAGCATGCTCGCGAGCAAAAAAGGCAGCGGCGGGATCAAGGCGGCGCGGTAAATGATAAGCAGAATGGCAGGCGGGCAAGGAATTACCGAATAAAGTGAAGAAGGTAAAAGGCCGGCATCTGTCGGTGGGCTTTGGCGTAGTGCCGTCGGCCGGTGACCCCGCTGCGGCCCCGCTAAAGGGCTTGGCTCTGTCAAGTCAAAAAGATGGTAAGATACAGGGTAAGTCTTTTAAATAATGGCCATGTACTCATATTTGCTGCATTTAGTCACGAGTCGGCCGGTTACAGATAAACCTGCTGCTTTGTCTGCAGGTGAGTTGAGTAGAAAGGAAAAAGAAGATGAAGTTTTCGATTAATCTCCCGGTAGAAACTGCGGGTGTCCTGGTTCGTTCGGTTTTTAAAAATGAACTCAAATCTACAGCTGATTTGGCGCCGGAGTTGAGGCGCTTAGCTGACTATGCAGTCGCCCGTGTAGCTTACAAGGCCGAGGTCGGGGAAGTTTTTTATTTACCTAACCCTGACGGTCAGTCGGAAATTTTGCTGGGCCTAGGCGATGCCGGGGAACTCAATTTGGACAAATTGAGGGAAATCTTTTTTAAGTTAGGCCAAAGTGTCCGCCGCTACCGTGAATCGCCTGTGCACCTTCCCCTGCCGCCCTGTTCAGAGAGGCCGGTGGCAGAGGTTGTGGAAGGCATGGTCGAGGGGCTGTTGCAGGCGACCTACTGTTTTGATAAATACAAAAAAAAGCCGGCAGCCCCCCCCCAGCCGACGACAGAGATTAATCTCTTAGGCGAGAATGAAACGGAGATACAGGCCGGTGTCGGCCGGGCCACTACTTTGATCAGCGGCATCTTTACTGCCAGAGACCTGGTCAATGAACGGGCCAACGTGATCTATCCGAAAACCTTGGCAGAAAAAGCAGTTGCTCTGCTGGAACCCCTGGATGTAAAAGTTTCCGTCTACAAGAAAAAGGAAATCAAAGACCTAGGCATGGAGGCCTTTTTGTCTGTAGCCCGGGGGTCTGACAAAGAGCCTCGTCTGATTGTTATGGAGTATACAGGTCGGCCGGACAGCGAAGACCGCACCGCCTTAGTGGGCAAGGGTTTAACCTATGATTCAGGTGGCTACTCCCTCAAACCGTCCACCTCGATGGACACCATGTTCTGTGACATGGCCGGTGCCGCCACAGTGATCGGAGCCATGGAGATCATTGCCCGTCTGAAGTTGGCAACGAATGTGACGGCGGTGGTCGCCGCCTGTGAGAACTTAGTTAACGGCGACGCCTACAAACCGGGCGATATTATCAGCAGCTTGTCCGGCCAAACAATTGAAGTCGTCAACACTGATGCCGAGGGCCGGCTGACCTTGGCGGACGCTGTTTATTATGCCACTGCTGAAGACCACCTCAACTGCAGCCGGGTGGTTGATTTGGCTACCCTAACGGGGGCTTGTCTAGTGGCTTTGGGAGAGGAATACACTGCCCTGGTCAGCAACAATAAGGCCTTTACAGAGGCTGTTAAAGTGGCTGCGGACAGGGCCGGAGAGCGGGTTTGGGAACTCCCTGCCGACCGTGATTTTGCTGACCGCAACCAGTCGAAGGTGGCAGACTTGGTCAATTCCGGCGGCCGGCTCGGCGGTACGATTTCCGCCGGTTTGTTTGTCGGTGCCTTTGTTGCCGGTGAAAAACCCTGGGTGCATTTTGACATCGCCGGTACAGCCTACTTGAGTAAGGCGCAGCACTACCTGCCGGAGGGGGCCACGGGTGTCCATGTCAAAACCTTGGTCAATTTAGTCAGTCAAGCTTAAAAATAGAGATCGGCCGGAGGTGCTGGAGATGAAAATTTTAGTAACAGGTGGAGCCGGTTTTATCGGTGCCAACTTTGTCCATTACATGGTCAATACATATCCTGAGGACACAGTCTATTGCTTAGACGCCTTGACTTATGCAGGTAATTTAGAGAGTCTGACTCCGGTTGAACAGGCCCCCAATTACCACTTCATCAAGGCTGATATCAGAGACAGGGAGACGATAGCGGATTTATTTGCCCGGGAAAAATTTGATGTAGTGGTCAACTTTGCAGCAGAGAGCCATGTCGACCGGTCGATTAAGGAACCCGGGATTTTTATTCAAACCAATATAGCCGGCACCCAGAATTTGTTGGATGCCGCCCGGGCGACCGGCGTTAAGCGCTTCCACCAAGTCTCGACCGACGAGGTCTACGGCGACCTCCCCCTGGACCGCCCGGACCTGTTTTTTACAGAAGAGACTCCGCTCCAAACCTCCAGCCCCTATTCCGCTTCCAAGGCTTCGGCGGACTTGTTGGTATTAGCCTACCACCGCACCTTTGGACTGCCGGTGACGATCTCTCGTTGTTCTAATAACTACGGGCCTTACCAGTTTCCGGAGAAATTAATTCCACTGGTGATCAGTCGGGCTTTAGCCTGGGAGCCAATTCCGGTTTACGGGCGGGGAGAGAATGTGCGTGACTGGCTCCATGTCGCCGACCATTGTACGGCCATTGATAAAATCATTCGGGAAGCTGAGGACGGGGCCATTTATAATATCGGCGGCCATAATGAGCGGACTAATTTGCAAGTCGTTGAAACCATACTGGCAGCTTTGGACCGACCCAAGCGTTTGATCCATTTTGTTACAGACCGGCCCGGCCATGATCTACGCTATGCGATCGACCCGCAAAAACTGGAAATAGATCTGGGTTGGCACCACCGCTACCACTTTGACGAGGGCATTCAAGCGACGGTTCAATGGTATTTGGACAATGAAACCTGGTGGCAGCGAATTATTTCTGGTGACTATCGCACTTACTTTGCGAATATGTACAAAATAGATAGAGATATTTAAATTAGCGCTCTTTTTATTTCTTCTTTGTACAGATGTGTTACAATCTGAGGTGATTTGAAAGTAGGTCCCGGCACTATAAGTGCGGGCTCAATTTGAGGAGGCTAGGATGGCTGCAGATAGAAAACAAATTGCTTTAGACAAGCATAAGGAGTGGGCCGGCAAGATTGAAGTTATTGCCAAGGCACCGGTTAACACGCCGGAAGATTTGGCAATTGCTTACACACCCGGTGTGGCAGAGCCTTGTTTGGAAATTCAAAAGGATGTCAATGAGTCCTATACTTACACCCGGCGTGGTAACCTTTGTGCGGTTATTACGAATGGAACAGCTGTTTTGGGCTTGGGTGACATCGGACCGGAGGCCGGTATGCCTGTTATGGAAGGTAAGTGCGCACTGTTTAAGGCTTTTGCCGACGTGGACGCCTTCCCCCTCTGCATTCGCAGCAAGGACGTCGATGAAATTGTTAAGACAATTCAGCTGCTCGCGGGCTCTTTCGGCGGTATCAACTTGGAAGATATCAAGGCTCCGGAGTGCTTCGAGATTGAACGCAAGTTAAAGGAAACGCTGGATATCCCGGTTTACCACGACGACCAGCACGGCACGGCAGTTGTCACCTTGGCCGGCTTGATCAACGCCTTGCGCGTGGTGGGCAAAAAGCTGGAAGACGTCAAGGTCGTGGTGAATGGTGCCGGTGCTGCGGCTATGGCAATCACCAAGCTCCTGGTAGCCTGTGGTATGAATCCCAAGCATGTTATTATGTGTGACAGCCGCGGTGCCCTTTACGAAGGCCGTGCGGAAGGCATGAACAAATATAAGGAAGAGATGGCAGCGATCACCAATTCTGGGAAAAAGACCGGTCAGCTGGTGGATATTATTGAAGGTGCAGACATTTTTCTGGGCGTTTCTGCACCGGGTGTTTTGACCGGTGAGATGGTTAAGACCATGGCGGACAAGGCAATTGTCTTTGCCTGTGCCAACCCTGTTCCGGAAATTATGCCGGACGAAGCCAAAGCTGCGGGAGCAGCGGTCGTGGCGACAGGGCGCTCAGACTTCCCCAACCAGATCAACAACGTGCTGGCTTTCCCGGGTATCTTCCGTGGCACTTTTGATGTCAGAGCTGCAGACATCAATGACGAGATGAATATTGCCGCCGCCTATGCCATTGCTGACCTGATCAGTGCTGATGAGCTGACCGACGAATATATTATCCCGGCTGCCTTTGATGAGCGGGTTTCCGGAGCTGTTTCCAAGGCGGTTGCGGCAGCTGCTAAGAAGACGGGTGTGGCCAGGCTCTAAGGCCGGTTCTCAAACCTAATTAACAATTCAAGGATCTCCGCCTTTTTCCAGGGAACAAAGGCGGGGATCTTTTTATTTGCCCTTTGTGCCAGCGTAGACTTATACTGGTAGGCGTACTATTTAGACAGAGTAGATATGTCGCGTAAAGTGTTGAGGTGATGGGAAGTTGCCCTCAAACGAAAAGATCAGCTGCACTTGTACTTCGCACACAGGTGAAGAGCAGTTCAGCTCTTGCGGTGACATATCGCGTCCGCTGTCACATTCAGAGGCACCCTCAAATTGTTGTTCTCGACATTTTATTGTTTCGGACAGGTGTTTATTTTCTGCATGTGAAAGCAAGGCATGGAGGTAAACAAATGTCCCTTGCTGAACCTGGCCGCCGGCGCATGGCGGTCCGTATCTTAACCTTTGCCGCTGTCATGGCGGCTCTCTCCGTCATCTTAAAGGTGATTCCCAGCATCCAGCTGGGTTCTACCCAGAGGATCAGTTTTCGGATTGTCCCCATCATGTTGTGCAGTATGTACTGCGGGCCCGGGGTCGGTATGTTGACTGCTTTGGTGGCTGATATCACCGGCTTTTTCGTGCAGACCATGAGCAGCACTTTTCTACCCGGTTTTACACTGACGGAGTTATTGCGAGGGCTGCTGCCCGGTTTGATCGTCTATTGCTTTGGCAGGCGGGTGAACAAGTGGTCGGTGCTGGTCGTTACCGTGGTCGACTTCGTCTGCTTGGCCTTGCTGTTGCAAAGCTTCTGGCTGGGTGTCATTTATCCGCGCGGTGGAGCGGCGGTGGGCTGGAGCGGTTATTGGGCCATGTTATTAACGCGACTGCCGGGATCGGCTCTGACAGCTGCCGCCAACTTGTTCGGCCTGAGTGTCCTGACACCCGTTATGAACCGGCTGCTGCCGGCCGACTTTTTACCGGTTGAGAGAGCAGGCAAGCCTGATCGAGCCTAAAAGGTCTGCTCGTCATAAATATTAAATATTGACCTGATCAGGTTAGCTGATGAAAGCGTCGGCTTGCCGGAAACAGGATGAAGCAGAAAGCACGCGGATAGGCCTGCGTGCTTTTTTGTGCACAATAACTAAGAATTCAGAAAAAGTTCAAGAATTAATTATTGATTTTAAGGGTTTAAATGATAGGGTAATAGAGACAGGAATTTTAGGACTTATTTTAGAAAACCGGAGGTAACTAGATGAGGTTTAAGGATAAGATTGCTATTATTACAGGTTGCAGTTCAGGCGTTGGCCGAGAGACAGCTCGCTTGATGGCTGCGGAGGGTGCGGTTGTCTACGCTGTAGCTCGGCGGGCCAATCGGTTGGAAGAACTGAAAGACAGTGTAGCGGCGGCCGGTGCCCCGGGTGCGATTATACCCTGCGCAGCCGACTTGATGGCGGAGGGGGCGATTCTTGACCTGTTTGCCAAGGTAAAAGATGAACAGGGCCGTCTCGATATTCTCATTAACAACGCCGGTGCCCTGGACGGCATGTATCCGGTGGGTGAAACGGATGACGAGACCTATGAGTGGGTCATGGGTTTGAATGTGACGGTTCCCTTTAAAACCATGCGGGAAGCCGTTAAAATGATGGGCAAAGGCAGTGCCATCGTCAATGTGTCCTCAATCGGTGGTTTGATGGGCGGTAAGGCCGGGGCTGCTTACACAGCCTCAAAACATGCTCTGAATGGCTTAACCAAGAACACAGCCATCATGTATGACGCTCAAGGCATTCGGACCAATGCGGTAGCACCGGGCGGGATCCAAACAGAAATGATCGAAAACTTGGGCGAGATGTCCCCACATGGCCTGGAAGTAATCGGCAGAGGACAAAGTGTCAGCAAGATGTCGGCGACAGCTGAGGAAATCGCCAAATGCATTCTTTTCCTGGCTTCTGATGATGCCAGCAATGTCAACGGACAGATTTTGGTATCAGATGGCGGGTTGACGACTGTTTAAACTTTTTGTCCGTGACCTTTAACCGGCTTAGGCAACTGCCATAGCAGGATAAGTGGCCTGCGGACCGGAGCTGAGCTCTCCGGTGCTGCGGGCTTTCTTTTTATAACTACTTTGTCACTTTGTGGCGATCGTTTATCGGATGACCCGGTGGGAGGAGGTAAGTGTGGAGTTAGAGCATTTTATAAGCTTGGCTGATGTCGGTAAAACATATGGCTCCGGCAGCAGTGCTGTTCACGCTGTCAAACAGGTCAGCTTTCAGGTTGACCGTGGCGAATTTTGCGTCATTGTCGGCCCCTCTGGTGCCGGTAAAACAACCGTGCTCAATATCTTGGGTGGAATGGATTCACCCGGGGACGGGCAAGTCATAGTGAACGGGCAGGATATAGCGACCTTTACGGCAGCTGAATTGACAGCCTACCGCCGTCAGGTGATCGGCTTTGTTTTTCAATTTTATAATTTGGTACCCAATTTAACCGCTTTGGAAAATGTCGAGTTGGCCACCCGCCTGTGCCCCGACGCATTTGACCCGGCAGAAATTTTAGCGGCCGTCGGGCTGGAGAAGCGCTTGCAGAACTTCCCCGCCCAGCTATCTGGCGGTGAGCAGCAGCGGGTGGCCATCGCCCGTGCCCTGGCTAAAAATCCGCAGCTGCTATTGTGTGACGAACCGACCGGTGCCTTGGACCAGGAAACGGGGCGGCAGGTCCTGGTATTGCTACAACAAATGTGCCGCGAGACCGGCTGTACAGTTATTGTCATCACCCATAACCGAGCTATTATTCCCATAGCGGACCGGGTGATTGAAATTAGGGACGGCACAGTGACAAAAGCATATAGTAACGAGCATCCTTTAAGTGCAGAGGCGATCGAATGGTAAATCGAGCTGAAACCGGCACCCCTGCTGCCGGTGCGGTGAAGAAAAGACGGGGTGGACCGCTGATCAAAGAGTTTTGGCGAACAATCCGGGGCAGCTTGTCGCGCTTTGTCTCCTTGTCCCTAATCTTGTTGCTGGGCACTGCCTTTTTTACCGGCTTAAAGGTAACCGCCCCCAATATGGTGACAACTGTCAGCCGCTATATGGACGACTACCGGCTGGCAGATTTTACAGCCGGAACCAATTACGGTTTGACGGCAGATGACGTAGAAGCCTTTTCTAAGCGGCCTGAAATTGAGGCGGCGGCCGGTGTCATTGCTGTGGATGTGACGGTGCAACAGGTGGACCGGCAGGACGTGCTGCGCTTGCATTCGTTGCCGGATGACCGGGGCATCAACAGCCCGGCTTTGGTTGCAGGCCGGCTGCCTCAAGCAGAGGACGAAATCGCTCCGGAAGCAGCTTGGGCGACCCGGGCCGGCTATCAAATCGGTCAGGAGTTGGTCTTGAATCGGGAGGACGGTGATCAGGCCAAGTCGGCTGCCGACACAGAAAACGATGGCGGTGCGGGCGATGATGCTGTAACGGCGGCAGAAGCTGTAGCAGATTTAAAAACAAACTGTTTTAAAATAGTTGGTTTAACGGTTTCGCCGGATTATTTGTCAACTGACAGGGGGTCAAGCCGGGCCGGTCACGGGAAGGTGGCAGGTTACGCTTTTGTGAGGCCGGAGCTTTTTGAGGGAGATCTGTACACGGCTGTTTTGTTGCGGGCTCGACTGGACCCACAAGAGCGGGAAGCCGCCTTTACAAATGGCTACAGTGAGGCGATCAATAGCTTGCGACCGGACTTAGAAGTCTTTTTAGACCGGCGGGCGGAGCAACGCAGGACTGACATTTATGCCGAGGCAAAAAAGCAACTGGCTGAGGCGGAGGCAGACCTGGAAGCGGGCAGAAAGAAAGCAGAACGGGAATTGCAAGATGCCCGCCGCCAGCTGGATGAAGGCCGGGCAGACTATCAGGACGGTGTGGCTAAGCTGGCGGCCGGCCGGGCTGAATTAGCAGAGGGACGCCTGGAGGCCGACCGCAAATTCAAAGCTGCGGCAGAGGAACTGGCGGCCAACAAGGAAAACTTAAAAAAACAGCAGATGGCCTTCGAACAGGCTGCCGGCGGTGCCGCGCTGACAGCGGCCGCCACGGAATTGAGCCGGGCTGAGGCCAACTTGCTGGCAGAAAAGGAGCGGCTACAGACGGCGCAGGCAGACCTGGCCGGACAAATGGCCGCCTGGCACAGTTTAGAGCAGCAATATCAGCAAATGCTGGCGGGGCAAACCGAGCAAGAGACGACCGGCCCTGCCGGGACGGGTACAGTGGCATCAACCGGTTCTGCGGCTGAGCCACATCCCACCGGCACAACTGCCTCCGGTGGGGTAACCGGCCCCGGTGGCACATCGACCTCGGGCAGTTCGGCTGCCCCCCTACAAACAACTGCGCCAACGCAACCGCCGACTCAGAATCAGTCGCAAAACCCCTCTTTGTCGGCTGAGCAAGTTCGCTTAAAGGCGGCTTATGAGGCCGGTAAGGCGGCGGAACCGGCCTTGTTAAAAGCTGCCGCGGACCTGGAAGAAGCGGCGGCCAAGTTAAAGCGAGGAGAGGCGGAGTTGGAGCAACAAAAGGCCGCCTTGTCAGCCGGGCAAAGGCAACAGTCAGAAGCAGCAGCTAAACTGGCGGCAGGGGCCGCGGCTCTCCGCGAGGGTGAGGCACGATTAAAACGGGAACAGGAGCAGGCGGACCGGCAAATGCAGGCCGCGGAAACAGAGCTGGCAAAGCACGACAAGGACCTGCAACAAGCGGCTTTAGATTTAGCTGAGGGCGAGCAGCGCTACCGTGAAGAAAGTCTTGCGGCGGAAGAAAAATTGGCTGATGGAGCGGCGAAATTGGCGGACGGCCGAGCGAAGTTGAAAGACCTCAAACCGGCAGAAAGTTACTTGCTGGACCGGGACGCCAATATCGGCTTTGCCTCCTTTAAACAAGATAGTGACCGCATTGAGGCCATCAGCCTGATATTTCCTTTGATTTTCTATGCGGTGGCCGCCCTTATTTCCATGACGACCATGACTCGGATGGTGGAGGAGGAAAGAAGCCGGATCGGTGTCTTTCACGCCCTCGGCTATCAGAGGACCAGCATTTATCTCAAGTACTTTGCCTATGCGGCCCTGGCCGCCGGCTTG
This sequence comes from uncultured Clostridia bacterium, assembly GCA_947253135.1. Lineage (GTDB taxonomy): Bacteria > Bacillota > Clostridia > Saccharofermentanales > Fastidiosipilaceae > CAMXYS01. The sequence goes on along the minus strand of CAMXYS010000005.1, from coordinate 10,200 downwards.
GGCTCTGCTGTGGGCCTGGTGCTAGGTTACCGCTTGTTTCCAGGTGTTATCTACCGGGCCTACGGCCTTCTCTACGACTTGCCACCTCTAACCGTTAAGCCCTATGTCGGCATCAGCTTAATTGCTGTCGGTTTGGCCTTTGTGTCGTCTTTGGGCGGAGTGCTGAGTGTGGCCTGGCGGACAATCAGGGAAAAACCGGCTGAGTTATTGCGGCCGCCGGCGCCTAAAGAAGGCCAGCGCATCTTTTTGGAGTACGTTCGTCCCTTGTGGCGCAGGCTCAGTTTTAACAGTAAGGTGACCTGCCGCAATATCTTCCGCTACAAAAAAAGAATGTGGATGACACTGGCCGGTATTGCCGGCTGCACTGCCTTGTTGGTGATGGGCTTCGGCCTGCAGGACTCAATGCGGTCACTGGGGGCCATTCAGTATGGGGTTCTCCAACAGGCCGATGCGGTCCTGTCTTTAGATAAAGAGATGGCGAGCAGGGGGGATATTTCGGCCGCCACACTCAGACAAGAGGACAGTGTCAAAGCAGCGCTGCCCGTTTATGAGCAGGCAGTAACCTGTCTGCCGGCCAATTATGATCGGACCAGGCCGGAGAGAGAGCAGACCTATATCGGACATACAGTGTTGACCGTACCGCTGGAGCCGGAATCTTTTGCTGACTTTTTTCTTTTGCGAGAACCCGGCGGTGAGCCGCAGAACTTGCGAGAAGGCGTCTTAATAACCGATAAGTTAGCCCGTCGTCTGAAGGTCGGCGTCGGCGACCGGATCCGGATGCAACCCTCTTTGGCAGCTAATGACCGCTTGGAGTCAAACCGCGACTTGCTTTTGCTGAAAACAGAAGTTGAGCTGACGGTGGCCGGGGTTGTGGAAAATCACTATGGTCACCGCTTGTTTATGTTGCCGGACACCTTTGCGCATATGTGCTTGCAGCAGTCTGCTGCGACTGGGGTCCAAACTGGGGTTGAAGAGGATGGAAAGGCTGACGGTGCGGGGAGAGAACTTTATCCGACCCGTGTATATCTAAAGTGGAGGACCGGCGCTGACGCGGACTGGTCCGGGGCTGGTTCTGATCAAGATCAAGTTGTCGCCCCGGCTAAGGAAGACACTGAATTAGCTGAAGAGCCGGCTGATGCGGTTGCTAATTTGTTAAAAATAGATGGCGTTTCAGCCTGTAGTCTTTTGAGCGAAGAAAAGGCCATGCTTATGTCACGGGCAGACCAGCTCGGTGCCGTCTTACTTATCATTATTTTGGCCGCAGGACTCTTGGCTTACGTTGTTTTGTTTAATCTCAGCAGTATTAACCTGACTGAGCGGCGCCGAGAACTGGCCACGCTCAAGGTGCTAGGCTTTACCAAGAGGGAGCTTAACAGTTATATCTTCAGAGAAAATATTATCTTGACTTTTTTGGGCACCTTGGCCGGCCTGGGCCTGGGCACAGCCCTGCACCACTACTTGGTGCGGACAGTTGAGACAGAAAGTCTTAGTATGAGCCTACAGATCAATTGGCAAAGCTTTGTGTGGTCGGCGCTGTTGACGATCTGCTTCAGCCTTTTGGTGAATTTACAAATGCTGCCTCGTCTGCAGAAAATTAATATGGTGGAATCACTAAAGAGTGTGGAATGAGGGATGCAGGGAAGCTGCCGCGCTGAAGTGCAGGGGGCAGTTATTAGCCGGTGGTCCGGCGGAGGTTTAGATGCCGGAGTTACCGGAAGTAGAATCAATTTGCAGGAGTCTAAGACCACGGGTGGTAGGGAGTAAGATCCGGGCGGTTTTACCTTTGACCCCGGGTGTTTTAATTGACCGAGGCGGCGGGCGAGCCGGTGATCCGGTGGCGGGACTTGTCGGCAGTAAGGTGCAGGCTGTCCGCCGGCGGGGCAAATATATTTTGTTTGACCTGTCGGATGACCGGGTGCTGCTGGCTCACATGCGGATGACCGGACAATTGCTTTTGGTCCCGGCAGAGCGACTGCACATGAATGCTGCACCGGACCTGCTGACAGGCGTCAATCTGCCTCCACACACCCATGTTGTTTTTTTGTTAGCAAGCAATTCGCCTGGCACTGAGCAGACCGGCGGGGGGTCATCGCCAGAGGAAGGAATCTACAGCCTCTTGTTTGTTGATGTCAGACGCTTCGGCCGATTGGAACTTTATCGAACTGCCGACTTGGCCCGGGCCGCCGGCGGTTTTTCAAAATTAGGCCCGGAACCACTCAGCCCCGACTTTTCCGCCGACTACCTATGGAAGCAGCTGAAGCGCCATCCGGCTGCACCTATCAAAAATATCCTGCTCAACCAAGCAGTTGTGGCCGGCCTGGGCAATATTTATGTAGATGAAAGCTTATTTCAGTCCGGCATCCACCCCTTGCGCAAAGGAAGATCCCTGCGTTTTTGGGAGGTGAAAAAACTGGTGTTAGCGGTCCGTCGCATTTTGGCGTTTGCCATAGTTGTCCGCGGAACCAGCTTTAGTAACTACTTGGATGCTGACGGCCGACAGGGTAGTTTTTTGCCCTATTTGTGTGTCTATGGCAGAGCCGGTGCCGCCTGTCGGCGTTGCCGGGACGAACTGCAGCGGTTTAAAGTAGGGGGGCGAGGGACAGTTTACTGTCCTACCTGTCAACCGTTTTCCGGCCGACCGGCAGCTAAGGCGCTGGGCCAGGCCATTTACAAAAAAGGCGGCAAAGTAATTTTTTTATTAAAAAGGGGCAATTACCGGTCAAATTAATTTGACACGTCTCTTTTTCTGCGCAATAATGTATGTCGTTTCTTTAAAAGGAGGTTTGTTATGCAGTTGGATATCAGCCGTGTCTTAAAATCTCCGGATGAGGAATTGCCTTTTTCGTTTGAGGAAGTCGTGGCTGCTGTAAATGACCCCGTTACGGGTTTGTCGTTGACCGGCCCGGTCATTTTTGCCGGGCGAGTGCGAGGCACCGGTCGGGGCGGTCAGTTAACTGTCAAGGGTGAAATTAAGGCCCCGGTCAAGGCTCTGTGTACACGTTGTGGTGAACCTTTCTGCAGAACCTTGGAGGTGCCGGTTGACCTCTTATTTGGCCCGGTTGCAGAAGATGATACCTGGACACCGGAGACTGATACGGAAAAGGCCGTTGACTACCCGCTGCAAGACAGCCGGCTCGACTTGGAACCGGTCGTGCGGGACGCCATTTTGTTGGCGATACCGCTGCGGATGTTATGCCGACCTGATTGTCAAGGGTGCTGCCCTCACTGCGGCGCTCAACTCAATCACACGAGTTGTCGCTGTGCGGCAGAGCTTGAGGCAGAGCAGTCACCTTTTGGTAAATTAAAAGATTTATTTAAGTAAAAAGATTGGTTTGTAAACTAGCTGTAGTGCCGCTCGGCGAGCGCCTACGAACATAATGGAGGTATAAAAATGGCAGTACCGAAACGTAAATGGTCAAAGATGCGCTCGCGCAGGTCGCGCTCCAATTGGAAGCTGGACGTCCCTAATTTAGTGGAGTGCCCCCGCTGCCACAGCAAAATGATGCCGCATCGCGTTTGCCAGACTTGTGGGACATACAAGGGCCGGGACGTCTTAAATTTGGACCGGGCCTAAAGGTCTTTTATAGCCGGTAGATTAAAACAGCGGGAGTTTTCTCGCTGTTTTTTTGTGGAGGAACGGACTAATGAAAAAACCGGTAGTGGCGGTAGTTGGCCGACCGAATGTCGGTAAATCTACCTTTTTTAACCATATTGCCGGCCGCCGGATCAGCATTGTGGACGACCGGCCCGGTGTGACTCGGGACCGTATTTATGCGACGGCAGAATGGTGCGGGCACCCCTTCGACATGGTGGATACGGGAGGGATTGAGCCGGTCACAGACGATGAGTTGCTGATTCATATGCGCGATCAAGCCGAACAGGCGGTCGGTATGGCAGATGTGATCCTGTTCATCACCGACCTAAAAAGCGGCGTACAGGCGGCTGACCTGGCTATTGCGGATATGCTGAGAAAGTCTCAAAAACCGGTGGTGGTGGCTGTTAACAAGGCCGATGCACCGGGCCCCTTGCCACCGGCGGCCTACGAATTTTACAATCTGGGCCTGGGCGAGATTTATGCCATGTCGGCCGTGCACGGCCTCGGGATGGGTGATGTCTTAGATGCTCTTGTAGCCCATTTTCCAACCTATGAAGCTGAGGCTGAAGCCGATCCGCCGATCCGCCTGGCGATTGTCGGCCGCCCCAATGTCGGCAAGTCGTCTTTGGTCAACGCCTTGACGGGCGAAGCCAGAGCGATCGTCACCGATATGGCGGGGACCACCCGTGATGCGACCGACAGCCTACTGACTACAGACGAAGGTTCATTTGTTCTGGTAGACACGGCCGGCATGCGCCGGAAGAGCAAGGTCAAGGACAGCATTGAACATTACAGCGTCGTGCGTGGTGTGGCTGCAATTGAGCGGGCTGATGTCTGCTTGCTTGTGATTTCGGCGGAAGAAGGTGTCAGTGAGCAGGACACCAAGATTGCCGGCCTCGCCCACAATGAGGGCAAGGCGGTTTTAATCGCTGTCAATAAGTGGGATAAGGTGGCCAAGGGTGAAAGAGAACGGGAGCCTTTTGTCCGACAGATCAGGGAGCGTTTGGCCTTTATGGACTACGCCCCGATCTTATTTATATCGGCTAAAACCGGCTGGAGGGTGCACGATGTCCTGACTGCTGCTAAGTCTGCCTATGAGATGGCCACCATGAGGGTGCCGACCGGTGTTTTAAATGAGGTCATCGGAGAGGCTCAGCTGATGCAGCCGGCCCCATCATACAAAGGCAAACGTCTGAAAATCCGCTACGCGAGTCAGCCGGCGGTCCAGCCGCCGACTTTTATCCTGTTTGTTAACAATACGGATTTGCTGCATTTTTCTTATGAGCGCTATCTGGAAAACCAGCTGCGCCGGCGGTTCGATTTTACAGGGACGCCGATTCGACTTATCTTGCGCGGTCCTAAAAAGGACTCAGAATAAAGGAAGCAGGTACAGATGGAAGACAACCAAAAGCATTTGAGAAACGTGGCTATTATCGCCCACGTTGACCACGGTAAGACGACTTTGGTGGATGCTATGCTGCGGCAGAGCGGCACTTTCCGCCAAAATGAGCAAGTGGATGACCGGGTCATGGATTCGAATGACATAGAGCGTGAGCGCGGCATCACCATTCTGGCTAAAAATACAGCCATTCAATATGGGGACACTCGCATTAATATTGTCGATACGCCAGGACATGCTGACTTTGGCGGGGAAGTGGAGCGGGTTTTGAAGATGGTTGATGGCGTGCTTTTGGTAGTGGATGCCTTTGACGGACCGATGCCGCAGACGCGCTTTGTACTGCGGAAGGCTCTGGAATTAAAATTAGTGCCGATCGTCGTCATCAACAAAATTGACCGCCGCGATAGCCGGCCGGAGGAAGCGGCAGATATGGTTTTGGACCTCTTTATTGAATTGGGGGCCGATGATGAACAACTGGACTTCCCCTTGCTCTATGCCAACGCCAAGGACGGCATAGCAGCTACCGACCCCACCGCTGTCTTGTCGGGTGCGGCGACTGACTTGGATCCCCTGTTGAAGACCTTGACCGAGGTCGTCCCTCCTCCGCAAGGGTCACCGGACGGCCCGTTGCAGCTCTTAATTTCCAACATCGATAGCGATCCTTATATTGGCCGGCTGGCTATCGGGCGCATTGAACGTGGCCGGGTGGCCAATGGCGACCGGGTGGCGGTGGCTCGCTTTGGTGAAAGCGGTTCGGTCGGCGGTAGGATTACAGCCCTGCTGCGGTTTGAAGGCCTGCAGCGCGTCTCGATTGAAGAGGCTTCTGCCGGGGAGATCGTCTGCGTGGCCGGGCTGGGTCAAATTGATATCGGTGAGACGGTTTGCTTACCGGAAACAGTAGAGCCGCTGCCTTTTGTTAAAATCGACGAGCCTACCATAGCGATGACTTTTAGTGTCAACAATTCTCCCTTTGCCGGTCTGGACGGAGATTACTTGACTAGCCGTCACCTGCGCGAGCGGCTTTATAAGGAAATTGAATCCAATGTCAGCATGCAGGTAGAAGAGACGGAATCACCCGACGCTTTTGTAGTGAAAGGGCGGGGGGAATTGCACCTGAGTATTCTGATCGAAGAAATGCGGCGGGAAGGCTATGAATTCCAGGTTTCCAAGCCGGCTGTAATTATTAAAGAGATAGGCGGTGTGGCGTCTGAACCGGTCGAGGAACTTTATATTGATGTACCGGAAGAATATGTCGGCACTGTCATTGAAAAATTGGGCAAGCGCAAAGCTGAGCTCACCAACATGCGACCGCCGTTTAAAGGTTACTCTCGGCTGGAGTTTAAAATTCCCTCTCGCGGCTTGATCGGTTACCGGACGGAGTTTTTGACCGACACCAGGGGTAACGGTATAATGAATAGCATTATTGCGGGTTATGAGCCTTGGCGTGGCGAGATTGAAACCCGTGGCCATGGCGTGATCGTAGCCTGGGAAACGGGCGAAGCGGTGGCGTATGGTTTGAACAATGCTCAAGATCGGGGCGCCTTGTTTATCGGCCCGGGAGAGTCTGTTTATGAAGGGATGATTGTCGGCCGCAACCCCAAAATGGGGGATATCACAGTCAATGTCTGCAAGAAGAAACATGTGACCAATATGCGGGCCGCCGGGGCGGACGAGGCCTTGCGGCTGACACCGCCACTCCGTTTCAGTCTGGAGCAGTGTATGGAATTTGTGGCTGATGATGAGTTGATTGAAGTCACACCGAAACACATCAGAATGCGCAAGCGGATTTTGGACAACGACCAAAGAGCGAAGGAACAAGCGAGAAAAAACAGGTAGACATGATGGTTCGGGCTAGACAAAGAGGCGCCGGTATGACGGCGGTGATCATACTTCTTTTAGTTATCTTCTGTGTCGGCTTGGGCTTTTTAATCGGCTACCGTTTTATTGTCCGGCAAACTCAAAAGTTTGATGAATATGATCGGGCTATGGCGCTGGCGGCTGAGCAACATCCGGGGGATCAAACTGAGGACAGTCCGGTGTCAGGCACCGGCTCAACTGCTGCTGCAGGGCCGGTGAAAAAAGAAGAGCCGGCGCTCAAACCGATAACAAAAGATACGCCGGGGGCGGTCATGATTTATATCGAGATGGGTGACAAACCCTCTGATATTGCTGAAAAATTGGCCGATAAGGGCCTGATTTCAAGTCCCTTTCTCTTTAATTTGATTTCGAAAATGAACGGTTTTGACGGGGCCTATCAATACGGTACTCACTTTGTCTTGAAAAATATGGACTATGACCAATTGATGTACACCTTGACGCGTCACCCCGCCACTGTGCCTCTCACCTTGCAAGAAGGGCTCACCTACAGTGAGATGAAGACAAAATTGACAGAGGCGGGCATTCTCTTTGATGAGGAAAAACTAGATGAGCTGGTAGCCCGCCCGGCCGAATTTGCCGGCGAAGAGTTTTTGGCAGCCATTCCTTCCGGCGAAGAGCGCGACTGGCCACTGCAGGGTTACTTATTCCCGGACACCTATTACCTGGATATGCAAACGAATGAAAAAGAGCTGTTGTGGCGGCTGTTGCAAAACCTGCTCAATAAGTTACAACCGCAACACTACGAACAGGCGGAGCGCCTGGGGATGACCATGGACGAAGTCATCACGCTGGCTTCAATCATTCAACAAGAAAGCGGCTTGGCTTCTGATATGTATAAGGTGTCGCGCGTTTTTCACAACCGCTTAGAGCGTGGCGATAAACTTCAATCCTGTGCCACTATCAATTACCTCCGCAAAGAACGAGGCCAGCAGCCGACCTTTATTGTTTCGGAAGAAGATATGGCGATCGAGAGTCCTTACAACACTTACAGCCATGCAGGCCTGCCGCCGGGGCCAATCTGTTCGCCGGGCATGGATGCGATCAATGCAGCCTTATATCCGGATGAGGAGATGCCCAATATCTATTACTTTGTTGCCCGTGGAGACGGAACCAACTATTTCAGTTCTTCTTTGGCCGAGCATGAGCGGTCAATCAAAGAGTACCTGGTCCCACAACAGGAAGAGGCGCAACAATAAGAAGCACTGCAGCAAGAAGCTGAGTGGAAAGCGGCTCGAGCAGGGTGGGCGAGGCCGGCATCTTAACCGGCTGCACCTGCTTTTTTGCACCTTGCTTTCGTCTGTTTTTACAAATTTGCCCGCTAGCTGACCTTTTTGGAAAAAGGACTTGCCAAGCGGGCTTTTTTCGATTAGTATGGTAAATGCACTTTTTGTGCAAAGCGTAGAGGCTAAAGATTGCCGCGGCTGCTGCTGCAGCGGGTTTGCGGGTAACTTTAGCGGAGAAGCCCGGTCCCGGAGACCGGACGACTGATCTAACTTTCGCAGCGTATGCTCTCTTGAGAGCGTGTGCCCAGTGATGCTGATTTATACCTGTATAAAGAAAGCGCCTGGGTTTTATCATGCGACGAGATGATACGCCCGGGACAGTTGGATTAAGCAGCAACTTTTAGGAGGAATAGAAAATGGCCACCAGTAAGAAGATCAGAATCAGACTGAAAGCTTTTGACCATGAAATTTTGGACAAGAGTGCCGAGCGGATCGTCGAGACCGCCAAGCGCACAGGTGCCAGTGTGTCAGGGCCGATCCCGTTGCCGACGCAAAAGGAAGTTACCACTATTTTGCGGTCGCCTCACAAACACAAGGATGCACGGGAGCAGTTTGAGCTCAGAACGCACAAGCGCCTGATTGATATCTTGGCACCGAACCAGAAGACGGTAGAGTCTTTGATGCATTTGGATATGCCGGCCGGCGTCAATATCGAGATCAAGCTTTAAGTTAGTCAGTTTCAAAATCGGTCATGTTCTTGCAAAGGCGGATGCTCGAAAGGTAGTCGAACTCACCTGCAAAGCAAAGCTATGTAAAGGAACCAATAACCGCGGAGGTAGAGAGTAAATGAATAAGTTCATGCTTGGCAAAAAAGCGGGAATGACACAAATCTTCGACGAAGATGGAAATGTGATCCCCGTAACTGTCATTGAGTGCGGCCCCGTTGAAGTCATTCAGCGCAAAACTGCAGAAGTTGATGCTTATGAGGCTGTCAAGGTTGGTTTTTCCGACCAAAAGGAGCACCGGGTCAACAAACCTGACATGGGTCAATATAAAAAAGCAGAAGTGACCCCCAAGCGTTTTGTCAAAGAGTTTAGAGTAGAGGCCGACTGCGAACTTCAGGCGGGTGACCGGCTGACGGCGGCAGACAGCTTTAGCGTCGGTGACTTTGTCGATATTTCCGGCGTGTCTAAAGGTAAGGGTTTCCAAGGTAACGTGAAGCGCCACGGTCAACGCGGCGGACGTGAGGGACACGGTTCCAAGTATCACAGACGCGTAGGCTCCTTGGGTTCGTCGGCTACGCCCGGCAGAGTGGCCAAGGGGATGAAGCTTCCCGGTCACATGGGCGACAAGCGGGTGACCGTTCAAAATCTGGAAGTCGTAATCGTGGACGGCGAGCGCAATATTATCGCTGTCAAGGGTGCAGTGCCGGGCGTCCGCGGCGGCTACTTGTCGCTTGAGACCACTGTCAAGCACCACAAGGCGTAAGGGAGGATCAATAAATGGCAAAAGTAGATCTTTACAATTTAGAAGGTGCCGTTGCCGGTTCGGTTGAACTTTCGGACGCCGTCTTTGGCTTGGCAGAGCCCAATGAGCAGGTTGTGCACCAGGTTGTCAAGGCCATCTTGGCCAATCGCCGCCAGGGCACTTCGGCTACCAAAACGAGAGCCGCGGTTCGCGGCGGTGGACGGCGCCCTTGGCGTCAAAAAGGTACCGGCCGCGCTCGGCACAGCTCCATTCGTTCGCCCCTGTGGGTGGGTGGTGGAGTCACCTTCGGGCCCCAGCCGCGCAGCTACCGGCAATCGGTTACGCGCAAAATGAGGCGCCTGGCCATGCAGTCAGCGCTGACGATGAAGGCTAAGGCCGGGCAGATCGTGGTTATTGAGAACTTGGATCTGCCGGAGATCAAAACCAAGGCTGTCGCTCAATTGCTGGCTAAATTGCCCCAGGCTCAGTCGGTTTTGGTTGTGGAAGAAAAGACGAACGATAACTTCTTCCGTTCGGCCAGAAATATCAAGGATGTCAACCTGACCCGGGTGAATACACTCAACGTCTATGACCTGTCTCTTATACACATCTGACGCTGCCGACGATTCGCCACCGGT
>CAMXYS010000004.1 GCA_947253135.1 uncultured Clostridia bacterium | reverse complement strand
CCACAGGACCGGAGATTTGGGCGGCAACCGGCGGAACAGTGGCTGGTCTGGTGTCCGGCGTCGGCACCGGGGGTACCATGACCGGTACCGGCCGCTACTTAAAGCAGCAAAAGGCAGATGTCCATGTGGTGGCAGTCGAGCCGGAGGGCTCACCGGTTTTGTCCGGGGGGGCTAGTGGGCCGCATAAGATCCAAGGTATCGGAGCCGGTTTTGTACCGGCTACCTGGGACCGGTCAGTCTGTGATGAAATTATTAAGGTGCCGGATGAAGCGGCCTTGGAGTATGCCCGTGAAATTAGCCGGACGGAGGGGATCTTGGTAGGTATTTCTTCCGGCGCAGCCCTTTATGCCGCAATCGATTTGGCTCGGCGGCCGGAATTTTCCGGCAAGACGATTGTTGCTATTTTGCCGGACACGGGAGAGCGCTATCTCTCCACAGCCCTATTTGAGGAGGCCTAAGGAATGGTCAAGCGGGCGGGTCGGTCTTGCCTGAGTTGACCAAAAGAGGCTGCAGCAACTTGAGCCCGGTCTTTTGCTCAAAGTAGCATAAATTTAGACTTCGCCAGAAGTTTCTTGCGGTATTTGAACTGCACCCCTGAATTTGGACTTAGAAAAGAAGCACAAATTTAGGCGGTGCAGTTTTATTGTGACGGGGGTCTTTACTTTTCTCAGCCTACTCTCAGTTCATTAAGATCCGGACTGAGTCCCGGCAGACCGGAGGGACTGCGCTAGTAGGGTCTGTCCCATAAAGTCTGCTAGAGAAAGTCTGCCAATTGTCTTCTTTTGTCGGACGAATAGGATCCGGTGTTTGCCTTTTGCTTGCTAAATTTTTGACAAAGCCTTTTGCCAAGGTTTTTCAAAGTAGAGTAGCAAGTGACCGGTGCGGCTTTTAGCCGGCCGAGGAAAGTGAGGCAAATAGTTTGTGGATGAGAAAAAAATCTGAGCTTAGAGCTCAAAGGCGTGCTGAAAAGAGCTTCGGCAAGGGCCTTTATAAGAGGGGATTAGCAGTTGGCTTAATGCTGCTGCAAGTGTTGGTCAGTTTGGCCGGCAGCATTTTACTGAGTCGGCCGCCGCTCGCAGCTAAAGAAGCCAGGGAGAGTGGGGCCTACCTGGACCCACAAAGTTTTACCGTCTATTCCGCCAGTCTGCCTATGCGCGGCTCGACGGCGGGCATTCATATGTTTTGGAATAAGGAGAAAAACACCTGGTTTGACAGCTGGTCCGGCGCCGCTAACATAAAGGGTCAGCCCCTGGGCAAATATTACATGTGGTGCCTTGATTTCGGCTTGGCGGGAAGAGATGAAATAGACTTGCCCCGCCAGGATTGGCGGACCATCTTAAATCACAATGAAGAAGTCGCTGCCGGTCTGGTCTATATTGCGACCCATGGCTTTCCTCACCAGGTGCCCGCCGGAATGCCGCGCGACAAGGCTGATGCCGCGACACAAATCGCTATTTGGCAATATTTAGAGGATTTAAAAATTTCCCCGGGCGGCGGCAGCAACCACTTATATAACACGGGCCAAGTAAAAAATTTTAAAAATATTGTTGACCCTCCGGCTGGCGTGGAAGCAACGGCAGATCAAAAAAAACCAGGCCGGTACTGGGTGGATGAATTAGTAGCCGGAGCCAAACGGACCAAGCGGTTTAAATCAGGGCGCATACAGGTAGAGCAGCTGTCTGATTGGGAGCACAGTACTGACGGAACGGTCACATGTGAGCTGAAACCGGTTGGCGATTTTGATCATTGGGAGGTCTCGCCTCGACCGGGTTTTCATTTTGACAAGGTTACAGGCAAGGTGGGGGAGTCTCTAAAAGCCAGCATAAAGGCCGGCGACTTAGCTCGGCTGCCGGCCCTGGAACGGACCTTGGCGATTAAAAGTTATGTGGATTTATCCCCGGCCAATTTCGGCTGGTACCCCTCTGTACAGGGCCCTAACGTCAAGGTGCAATCTTATCTGATGGTGGCTGCCGGCCGACGTTTTGCCTCCGGCGCCACTACATTGCAGTTGGAACCGGCCACCCTTGATCTGCGCTTTCAGAAAAAGAATATAGCAACCTTGGTCACTGCTGTCGGTCGGTCGGAAGATAGGGAGGCCCGGCCGGCCGGTGACCGGACGGAGACCGGCTTACCAGCTCAAACTCCGCTCTTGCAACTGGGTCAAGCTCAGGATGCAAAGGACCTGGCGGGGGCTGTCTATGCCCTTAAATATGTCGGACCGCCGGGGGTGGAATCTGGCGAGGCAAGCGATGAGACAGTTTACCGAGGGGAGGTCTACAGGCCGGGAGATACAATTTTAAAAGCGCAGACTGACAAGAGCGGAGCAGGGCTTTTGGCAGGTCTTTCCCCCGGCCGTTATGATTTGCTGGAGTTGGAGGCGCCGGCCGGTTATACAGTCAACCGGACAGCGATTCGTTTTGACTTGACTGCCAGTGGGGTAAAGGCAGTCCAGACGTCACCCCTCCCACAAACTGACAATGCCATGGCCTTGTTAAAGGAAATAAATGCTGCAGCTGATCGGTTGAACAGCCGGGCAGAGGCTATGGGAAGCAGTCGACGGCAGCCTCATTTTGCCTTAGCACCGGTGGTGGCTCCGGCAGCAGAGGGCGCGGTGCTGCCGGTCCACAGCCTGACGACTTTTGAACGACCGGGTTTGGGCTATGTGGAAATTCAAAAAACAGTCGAGACCGATCCGGATGGCTGGAATCAAAATTTAACAATACCGGCCGAAGGCCTTAGCTTTGCCATTAAAAATGAAGCCGGTGAAGTTGTGGATCAGATCCGGACCAATGCTCAGGGTTGGGGGATTTCTGCCCTGTTACCCTTGGGCTCTTATCAACTGGAAGAGGTCAGCCGTCTGCCCGGCGTTCTGCCTGCTGAACCGCTGTCCTTTTCTCTTAAGGAGGATGGTGTTTGCCAGCAATTTAATTTGTTGAATCGGGCTATTAAAAATAAATTAAAGCTTATTAAAGTAGATGCAGAGACGGGTGGCAGGCTGCCGATAGCCGGGGTCAGTTTCCGTTTTTACCGGAGTTCTGAGGGCGGCGACCCCTTAAAGATAGGGGCAAGGGACACCTTTGTCACGGATGAGTACGGTGAGATGCTATTGCCGAAGGAGCTGTTCGGCGAGGGAACCTATTATATAGAGGAAGTTAAGGCTCCGGCCGGTTACTATCTGGCCAAGGGCGCGGACCGGCTGTCCTTTACCCTGACAGGGGAAGTCACAGAAACGGTTAACCTTATTGTTAAAGAAGTTGCTAATACCCCTCAGAAGGGCAGGGTGTCTTTAAGTAAAACAGGAGACCTCTTGCAGGGCTGGGAGCTGTACTATTATGATGAGAATTTTAAATTTTTGCGAACCGAAAAGAGAGCGGATTTGCCGGCGCTGTCTGCTAGGGACAAGACCGACTTAAAAGTGACGGTAAAAGACTCTCAACAGCTAGTCGGGCCACCGACAGCCAGCTCAGCGACAACTGCCGGGCATTCTGACCGGACCGGCAGCCAAGCGCATGAAAGCGGCACAGCCACTGAGGCGACCACAGTTGCCGGGCCTGCTCATTATCAAACAGAAGCCGGCGAGGGCGGTGAAGTCCGGCGTCAAACCGCTTCCGCGGGGCCGGCCGCAAGCTCGGCTGCCACAGGTGAGCTGGTGTCTCCCCTCGGTGAACAAACAGTTCTACCGGCTGCTGCCGGCAACCAGGCAGAGTCAGCCGACTCTCAACAGACACAGCCGGCTGCAGCTGCACGAATAGAGCCGCTTGAATCCGGACAGGCGGAGGGTTTGACATCAGGCAAGGGCTTTGTTTTGCACCGTCCGATTTGGGGCAAAGGCCCATTGCCCGGGGTTAAATTTGACTTGCTGGCCGCTGCGGATATCTATTCTTCATCGGTGCACCTCAATGGCTCAGACGGTGCGGGCAACAACATTTCAAATGGTCAGAGTGGCAAACCTATTCTTTTATATAAGGCAGGGGAGCGGGTGGCCCGGCTGGAGACCGATGCTGCCGGAGAAGCTCTTTCCCCGGATTTGCCCTTGGGGCGATACCGTTTGGAAGAAACTGAAACACCGGCCGGTTTTGTTCAGTCTGCGCCGGTTGAAATTAACTTACAGGCTGGTGACCAAACAGTCAGAGTGCAAAATGAAGCTAGGTACATCCACAATGAGCGGCAAAATTTCAGCCTTAACTTAACAAAACGCTTTGAAGCAGCGGAGCATTTTGGCCACCAGCGGGAAGCGGCAGAACAGACATATTTTGGCCTGTATAATGCAGAGGCTCTGCCGGTTGGTGAGCGGCTGCTTCCGGCCGGTACTCTCCTGAGTTTGGTTCGGCCGGATGTGGACGGGAAATTGACTTTTAAGACGAACTTTGCCGGCCGCTATTTGGTTAAAGAATTGGGGACACATCCGGCTTATCTGCCGGTGGAGGAGATTGAGCTGGAGGCTGTTTATCAACCGGCAGGGCCGTCATTGGTGGAAACTGATGTGGAGAAAACCCTTGTTAATAAATTACGCCGCGGCGGGCTGGAATTGGTCAAGGTGGATGTAGAGAAGGGGCAGACTTTGGCGGGGGTGCGCTTTCAGTTGACAGCCGTAAAGGGCGATCTTAAAAAGGATTTGGGCCTTTTCTCTACAGATGAAAATGGACGTTTGACGATTAAGGATTTGGAGTATGGTGATTATTATTTGACCGAGGCGGAGGCCCCGGCCGGCTATGTCAGAAATAAGGCGCCCTTTGCCTTTGTAATTGACGGGTTGAAGAACTTTCAAATGAAATTAGCCAACCAACAAAATATGATTTGCTTTGAAAAATTAGATGCCAAGACCGGCGCCCGATTGGCCGGTGCACATATCGAGATCTATGACGACCAAGGTCAAGTTTGTCGCAGTGGCGAGACTGACGAGGAGGGCCGCTGGTGTGTACGTGGCCTGGCTCCGGGGCTCTACACTTATGCTGAAACAAAGGCTCCCTCCGGCTATAGTTTAGATGCCAATCGTTACACCCTGACCATTGACGGGGACGGCTTACCGGATAAGGCGGTCTACCGGATCGATAATTTTAAAGAGCCGGACCAGTCCCTTACCGCAGTGCAGCCGCCTCCGCCAACCAGGCCATTGCCTCGCACGGGAGAGACGGCAACCCGATGGCTTAGAATAAGTTTTGGGGCAGGGTCAGCTGGACTGGCACTGGTTCTGTTCTATTGTCGACGCCGCCAGCGACATCGACAAAGCTCCAATTAAGCAGACCGTAAAGGGGTGGTTCAATCTTAACAATCTTGTAAGGAACGGTCTTTTAGGGTTATTATGCAGACTGGTTTGTTTTTTGAAAAATTCGTATAGAACATACAAGAAAATAGTTTGAAAGTTTATATAGGGGAGTTACATATGCAAGAAGCAGTTCAGACACAGGCCTTGTTTGACTTGAGTAAAACAGTTGCCGCTGATCTTTTAGCCCGTTTTGAGCGCCCTTGGGACGCCTTACCTCATATCAGCGAATTCATTCTCAGCCTGGGTGCAGGCTTGGATTTGGCGGAGTATGATCAAAGAGGGGAGGATGTCTGGATCAGCAAGCAAGCGACTGTTTTCCCCAGTGCCTATATCAAGGGACCTTGTATCATTATGGCGGGCAGTGAAGTGCGGCACTGTGCCTTTATCAGGGGCAGCGCTCTGGTCGGCCGAGATTGTGTGGTCGGCAATTCAACAGAATTAAAAAATGTTATTTTATTCGACCATGTAGAGGTGCCGCACTACAATTATGTCGGCGACTCCATCCTTGGTTATAAGGCACACATGGGGGCCGGCAGCATTACCTCCAATATCAAGGCTGACCGCCGCGATGTTGTGATCACAGGCAACATCGGTTGCGTCGGTGAGACTGCGTGTCTGCCGACCCACCTGCGCAAGATGGGCGCTATGATTGGTGACTACGCTGAAATCGGCTGCAATTCGGTGCTGAACCCCGGCACTATTATCGGCCGTCGCACCTCGGTTTACCCCTTGACGATGGTGCGAGGCTTTGTTCCGGCAGACTCCATTTATAAGTCCGGTGGTGGTGAAATTGTGACCAGAGAGGAAAAGGTATAAAGATGGCAAGTGGACCAGATAGCAAGAAAGAACAGAACCAAACCTGTGGCCGTCATCGCTATGACATTTCCTTTGCCTCCTTGTTTAAGCGCCGTCCGGTTTATACTTGCAGTGAATGTGGTCAAAAGCTAAAGCCGATCAAGGTTGTCGAAATTATTAATTTATTTTTATTCTATGGCCTGATTATCGGTATAGTCCTTTCTCCGGACTTTAAAGAGATGTTTCAAGGAGATATGCGACAAACGCTCTCAATTTTCGGCAAATTTGCTATTTACCTTGTCGTTTACCTTGTGATCCGCTTTCTTTTGGCCCGCTTCGCACCGGTGGAGGCTGTCCAAGAGCCGATCAAGAAAAAGACAGCAGAAGAACTGCGGGCTGAAGCTGAAGCCAAGCAGGCGGAGCAGGCTGCCGCAGAGGCCCAGGCGGCTGAGCGTGAAGCCCTGCAGGCCATGTACCGGGAGTATGAAGAGGCTGCCAGGGCAGCAGAATCCGATGATGCGGCTGACGCTGACGCTGACGGCGAGACCACAACAGCTGAGCCTGCTGCCGGAAGCACTGAGGTGGGTGCAACGGCAGAGGAGGCCGGGGCGGAGGTGACGTCGGTAAGGCCGGCGCCACAGGCCCAGGCCTGCCAGCATAGGCTTAGAGAAAGCTGGAAAAATTATATACCGGGGAAACAGATGTTTTACTGCCGTGAGTGCGGCGAACCACTCAAACTTTCCAAGGCTCAAAATAATATTGTAATGATGGCTTTTTTGGTTAGCTTTATCATGTTTTTGTGGCGTGACTTGACCAATTTACAGGTCGGCTGGGGCCAATATTTCGCCAAGGTGGGGCTAGTCATCGGAATTACGACTGTTGTTCAAGCTATTATTATCCACACTCACCCCCTGGATGAGTTAAGTCCTTCCGAGATGGAGCGCTTTAAAAAAGGGGCAGGCAAAGAAGGAAGCAAGGCGGCAAAAAAAAGGCTGAAGTAAGTATTCGGCCGGGCAAAGGGTCTTGTGTTTTGCCTCGGGTGGATAAACCGGTAAAGTCACATCTTTGTTTGACTAAAAAGGCAGTTCGATTTTAGAACTGCCTTTATTTGTGCTTGTTTTGCTGCCGCCCCTCAGTCTAAACCGTCCGCTTTAGCGGCCTCTTCTAATAAGTGGAGCCACAGGTCCGCCTTGGCATCGGCAGGCAAAACTCTGTCGCCGCGGGCAGCGATACTGAAATCAAAAATTTGCGGACCGTCCGGTAGGGCTGACCGCTTGAATTGTTGATTAAAAAATCGCCGGTAAAAGACGGCCAGCCAATGTTTAATCGTAGCGGGGTCATAGGCGGTGACGCTGACGCCTGTCTTTTCTGCCGGGACGGAGCGGGCAAAGGCGGATTTGGCCAGGGCATAAACCTTGGCCGGCGGAAATGCCTGCCGAACAGCATTGTAAAGAAAAAAATCGTGCAGCTCATAAGGGCCGGTTGAGGCTTCGGTGTGCTGGCTGATTTCTCCTTTTTCATCAGGCGGCAAGAGCTCCGGACTGATCGGCGTCGCTAAAATTTGTTCCAATAAGTCGGCTATTTCGGATGCCTTGGCCGCGATCTTGGGATCTGTTGCCGAGGCGGCCAAAGGGGCGGCAAAGACAGGGAAAGAACCTGTGCCGGCTCTTAAATCCGCTGCCAGCTGCTTAATAATATGACGGATTAAGGTCTTCGGAACGCCGGCGTTGACAGCGTACATGCTCATTTGATCACCATTGTAGGTGCACCAGCCCAGAGCCAATTCGCTTAAGTCGCCGGTGCCGATGACCGGGCCGCCGAAGCGGTTGGCCAAGTCCATCAAAATCTGGGTTCGCTCCCTGGCCTGGGCATTTTCGTAGGTGATGTCCCGGACGTCGGGATCATGACCGATATCTCGAAAGTGTAAATTGACGGCCTCGGTGATGGGAATATCGAGCGTTTCAACTCCCAGCGCTTCCATTAAGCGGTGGGCGTTGCTGCGGGTGCGGACAGTGGTGCCAAAACCGGGCATACTGACTCCGATGATGTGGTCCGGCGACAAGCCGATGATTTGGTAGGCGCGGCAGGTGACCAGGAGGGCCAAGGTGGAATCAAGTCCTCCGGAGATACCGATGATGGAGCGGGGCTTGCCGAGGTGGTTCAGCCGGCCGGCCAGGCCCCGGGCCTGAATTTCTAATACTGACCGGCAGAGAGTTTGCCGGTGTTGCTGGTCAGCTGGAATAAAGGGGTGGGCTGAAATAGGACGATAATTTAAAGGATGGATGACCCGGTTATCGGTGCCGGTGAGCGCTTGATTGACGGCTGCAAAGGGCACCCGCCCGGCAGTGTCAGGCCGGGCAGTTCGGTTTTGGCGGATTACATCCAAGTCCAATGCCAGTGGGTGAGGCTGGTCAGCGGTCGCTGCGAAGGGGAGGCGTTGCCAGAGTAAGCTTCCGGCCTCGGCGACCAGGCCCTGGCCGGCGTAGATGCTGTCACCTGTGGATTCGCCCGCACCGGCTTCGCTGTAGACCACAGCGAAGCCGGCAATTTCACTTAGGGCGGTGTAGCGGCGGGCGAGTTCGTCCGCTCCGGTCGGGCTGATCGGACCGGCTGCCTGGATAATCAGCAGATCAGCCCCGGCCGTTGCGGCGGCACCGGCAGCTGCAGCGAGTCCGCCGGTGGGGCGATCAGGGCTGAAAAAAAGGCGACAGCTACGGCCGCCGGAAAAATGAAGGTCGAGGGGAGCCGGGAAGTCCGCGGCCAAGGAGCCGGGGAAGAGGGCGGCGCGAGGGCGGTTTTCACCGGGCGAGACGGGTACAGGCATGAGGGCCAGGAGTTGCCCGGCTTGCAAGACTGCAGTAGCTTTGGCGGTGCCGTTATTAAAGAGGGCGGGGAGGCTAACTACAGCGACTAAGGCAGGCCAGGACACACTGTCTTGCACCAGTTGATCCAGGGCTTGACGGGCTGCTGTGAGCAGGGCTCCTTGGCCGAAAAGATCGCCACAGCTGCTGCCGGTGAGGCAGAGGTCTGGGAAAACCAAGAGGTCAACGCCTTGGTCAGCCGCCAGCTGACAGCGAGCGCTGATTGTGTCGACATTGGCCTGTGGGTCAGCCAGACGGACAGGCGGAGCAACCGCAGCAACAGTGAGCAAATTTAAAAAATCCATAGCAGTACCTGGTAAGCACCTTTCTTCTTGGTCTTTTATGCTTAAGCTACTATATTATACGTCATTCATTTTGTTAAAAAAGACTGTGATAATATGCTGAAGACGTTATGATTGATTTTATAGCAGGTCGTGCCCACCCGGTGCGAAACATGATCAAAAAACAGGGCTAAAGGAAAGATAAAATGATGAAGTATGAGCGCCTACATGCGCTGGCGGATTATCTTAAAATGCAGCGTCAGGCGACTATTCCGGAGTTAGCAAAAGCCTTTTCAGTCAGCGAGATCACCGTCCGCCGGGATCTCAATCTTTTGGCCGAACAAGGCATCGTCAATAAAGTTTACGGTGGAGCGGTCTACAATTTTGATTTTATTCAGCAAAAGTTGGAAGTGCCGATTTCCAAAAGGCAGGCGGAGCATATTAAGGCCAAAAGGCGGATCGGAGAACTGGCGGCAGGCCTGGTAGAGGATGAGGACACCATTTTTGTGGATACGGGATCAACTGTTTACCGGATGATCCCTTTTCTGGCGGAGATTAGGCATTTGACCCTGGTGACTAATTCATTAGACGCTTTACTGGCGGCGGCTAATTTGAAGCATGTGCGTCTTTTGACGGTGGGGGGACTGTTTCAGCCGGATACTCACTCTTTTGCGGGCAGTTACAGCGAATATGCGCTTGACCGTTATAGCTTTGACAAAGCCTTTATTGCCGCTGTTTCAGTTTCGCCGGAACGAGGGGTCTCCAACAACAATATTTACGATACGGCTATTAAGCGGACGGCGATGAAGAACAGCCGTTTGGCCTATCTGGTTGTAGATGCGAGCAAGTTCCAACTCAATGCTTTTAATAATTTTGCCGGCTTGAATGAGTTTTCGGGCTTGGTCACGGATCGGAATCCGGGAGAAAAGGTCGCCCGGTATTGTGAAAACAATCAGATTCAGCTTATTTTTGACCATGCTGCGGACCCGGTCTAAGTACTATATCCGGATCCGCAAGAACCCGGCTAGGTCTGCACCTGCTCCCTTCGCCACCGGTTGAGAAGTTCGACCACATCTGCCCGCGAAGCAACCTGTACACATTGGCGTCTGATCGCGACGGCTCCGGGGAGCCCTTTAAAATAAGCGACTAATTGCCCGCGCATTTCTTTTACTGCCAAGCTTTCACCCAAACGGGCGATGAGGCCGTCTAAGTGTTCCAGAATGATAAAACACCGCTCCGGCGGTTCAGGCGGTCGGGCAACAAGGGGCGCCGCCGGAACGGCAGCGGAGCAGGGGTTCGCTTGATCGGTCAGAAAATAACCGGTCAGGCCGGCCGCTAACTCACGGAAGATCCAGGGATTCCCCTGGGCCGACCGTCCCACCATCAGGCCGTCAGCTCCGGTTTCAGCCAGCGTTTGTCTGGCGCTTACAACACCGGTGATGTCCCCGTTCGCGATGACCGGCAGGTCAATCCCCCGCGCGCGCAAGGCTCGGACCGTTTTGGCGATGGCACTTCGGTCGGCCAGGCCACCATATTGTTGGGCGGCGGTGCGGCCGTGGACACATATAAAGTCCACCCCGGCGGCGGCCATGGTCAGGGCAAAATCCGGAGCGGTGCAACTATCTTGATCAAAACCCTTGCGGAATTTAACCGAAATACTTTTGTCGGTTCCCTGCAACTCGGCCTGCACTGCCTTGACAATGGACCGGGCCACAGCGGGCGCCTTCATCAGAGCAGATCCGGCGCCGGTTTTGACTACTTTTTTAACCGGGCAGCCCATATTGATGTCGATGCCGGTGCAGGTAGAGAGTAGGGGGTGGTCCATAATGGCAGCCACAGCCCGTCTGAAATCTTCAGGGTCAAAGCCGAACAATTGGATCAACACGGGTTTTTCCGCCGGGCAGATCTCTAAATATCGATATTGTTGAGGTGTGATCCCGTGGTAGCGAATGCCGCGAGCACTCACCAATTCTGTCACAGTGAGGCCGGCGCCGAAGCGACGACACAGGGCGCGAAAAATAGGCTCGGTGGTTCCTGCCATGGGAGCCAGCCACAAGTTATTGGGCAGGGTCACATTGATCCTAGGTAAGGTGATCGACTTTATAGCGGTTATGTTTTGTTTTAATTTATTATCCATATTTTTGCTTGATTAAAGGTTGTTAGCAGTGCTTCGACAGCAGGTTAAAGCTCTTTTTTCAGTTTTTGCAAGGGTCGGGCGAGTTAAAGAGCGGTCGAGTCGGCAAAAAAAGTTGTCAGCAGGCGGATCATCCACAGGTGGTCCTTTGTGCCGGCCAGTTCGCGGACTGCGTGCATGGCCAAGAGCGGATTGCCGATGTCGGCTCCGGGCAAGGTCAACCAGCGTTCTGCCAAGGGTCCGATAGTACTGCCACCACGCCGGTCGGAGTGATTGTGAAAGGTTTGCAGGGGAACCCGGGCAGTCCGGGCCAGCAGCCGGACAACGGCAGCACTGTAACCGTCGGTGGCATAACTACGGGCAGCGGCTGTTTTGATAACGGGCCCCTGATTTAAGCGGGGGCGGTTGGTTGGGTCGGCGACATCCGAAAAAGCGGGATGGACGGCGTGGGCGGCATCACAGGAGAGGAGGAAGCCGCGGGCCAGCGACTGCCAAAACGCCTCCTCCGAGCCACCTAAACTGAGGCAAATTCGCTTGAGTATATTGTGCACGGTCATGCTGTCGGCCCCGGTGCGGGTGCTGCTGCCGATTTCTTCACAATCGGTGACGACGACAACCCGGTGGCAGTCAGGTGCAGCCGGTTTACCTTCACTTGATTGAAGTGATGTGTTCAGCAAGGCGGTCAGAGCGGCGTCAACCATGGCCAAGTTATCGATACGAGGCGCTGACAAAAGGTCCTGACTTCGCCCGACCAGGCAGGCCTGTTCGCGGGGGAATAAAAATAAGTCATGACCGATGATGTCGTCCACCTTCAGTTCCAGGCGATCAGCCAAATCGGCAAAGAGCTGATCCGCTGCCGGACTGCCATCGCCACTGCCTGCGCCGGCCAAGTCATAGATGGGGATCAAGGCATTTTGGGCGGCAATTCCGCCTTCTTGGTTGACCGCCCGATCCATATGGATGGCGAGGCTGGGGATGACAAAAAGATCTTCTTCAATGGCTATGTTGATGCACTCAGGGTGCCCGTTGCGAGCGATGACCAGTCGACCCGCCAAGCCTAGAGGGCGGTCCAGCCAACTGCGCATAATCAAGCCGCCATAGGGTTCAACATTGATTTGCATAGTCCCTTCTCTTTTAAAGCAGGGCCGGTCTTTTATTTTAAGGGCGGGCGAGTCGCTGTGTGTGCCGATCAGGCGAAGGGGGGCGCTTGGAGAAGCCGCCGGATAAAAGGCAATTAAGGCGCTGTCTCCGGGGGTCAGATAATAGCCTTGGCCGGGCTCCGGCTGCCAGGGGACAGCCGGGTCTAAGGCAGTAAAGCCGGCCGCAGCGAGCCTTGCTGTAGCTTGCTCAATGGCTTGATACATACAAGGCGACCGGTCAATAAAGTCCATTAATTGTTGGATATACCGGTGTTCTCTTATTTGATTGTTAGTCATAATGAAGTCCATTCTTGCTCCGACTGCCTGTTGTGTCTGGTGCTTTTACAGCCGGCCATCCACTGTCGAAAAAGGCGGTTAAATCATAAGAAAAAGCCCTGAAACGGCTAAGTTTCAAGGCTTTTTGTCCTACCCCGGACAGGAATCGAACCCGTATCAACAGCTCCGGAAACTGTTGCCTTATCCATTAGGCCACCGAGGCGTTAGCTAACTTGCAAACTGCAAATTAGAACAGTGGTCATTATACGCCAGAAGTCGTCGGTTTGGCAAACTGCGGGGAGCCCGGTGTTAAGCGGGGCATACGGTTTACACTTGAGCGCTCTTTTAATGGACTCGTTTTTGCGACTGCGCTTGTTTCGAGTTTAATAATTGTTGCACTAACTTATTTTATAAGCTCTGTCTTGTCTGCTCTTGCTGCGATTGCCGCGGATGCCTCTGCGGCCAAAGAGTTGGCACTTTTTTCCTTAGGGTCTGATGGCAAGTCGACAAGCCTTGCAGAAACAATAACCTCGGCAACAAACCTTGCAGAAACAATAGCCCCGGTAAAATCTGCCCCTAAAGAAGAAGGCCAGCCTGAGTCTCAAGGTGAAGGCAAAGAGCCCGGCCCGTTACCGGCTGAGAGCGGAACAGCAAGATTAATTCCACAAGATGAGGATAAAGGCAAATGTTCTGCCTGCGGTCAAGTTCAGCGACTTAATCGGAATGTATGCCTTGCCTGCAATCTGAAATTTAAAAAATAAATCTAATGCGGGCTATTAAATCGGTAGCAGCACAATTAAAAAGCCCTGGAACAGAGCGTTTCAGGGCTTTTATAAAAGAGAAAGAGATTTACACAAGCAAGCCACTAGCAAGGCCTAAACGATATCCGGTCGTGGTGGTGTGCCTTTAAGCAATTCAAGCAACTTTCCATTTTTCTTTCCCCAAATCAGTCAAAATCAAGATTTTCTAATAACAATAAAGTCTGTTTGTGACAAGTGAACTAAATATAGAAATAAAAAATATGGATTTTATGCAAGATGAATAGTAAAATAGGCGGTGAACGTATCACGCAACATCAGAAAGATTGGGGGAACGGATATGAAAAACTATCCTGCATCGCAAATTCGTAATGTGGCGATCCTCGGGCACAGCGGCTCGGGGAAAACTTCATTGGCGGAGGCGATTTTATATAACGCCGGTGCCATTAAAAGACTGGGCAAGTCCAAAGACGGCAGCGCCGTTATGGATTTTGATCCGGAAGAACAGCGCCGCCATATCAGCATCAACACCAGT
The DNA here is from genome assembly GCA_947253135.1 of uncultured Clostridia bacterium. GTDB lineage: Bacteria > Bacillota > Clostridia > Saccharofermentanales > Fastidiosipilaceae > CAMXYS01. The sequence continues at coordinate 20,262 of CAMXYS010000004.1, read as the reverse complement.
GTTGCCAGCTGTGTATATGGGGATGTGGTCTTTAATGTGATCGATACACCGGGTGACTTTGACTTTATGGGCGAGGTTATGCAGGGGCTGAGGGTAGCCGATACGGCTGTCATCAATGTCAGCGGCCGTTCCGGTGTAACGGTCGGTGTGGAAAAATCAGTCCGCTTTGCTGAGACACAGGGCTTGCCCTACAGCTTTTTTGTCAACAAGATGGACGACCCCAACGCTGATTTTAATAAAACGCTGGCGGAGATCAGAACGCATGTCGGCCGCAGTGCCACGGCGATTCAGCTGCCGATTATTGAAAATGAGCAGTTTGTCGGTTTTGTGAATGTGGTCGAATTGAAGGGCTATCGCTTTAATGCGGCCGGTGAGGCGGAGGCCTGTGACATTCCGGCTGAGATGCACGACAATGTCGTCTTTATGTACGATGCCATCATCGAGCAGATTGCTGAGAGCAGTGATGAATTTTTGGAGCGTTATTTTGCTGAGGATGCCTTTACAACGGCTGAAATCCGCCAAGGTTTGACCGAGCGGATTAAGGGCGGCCACATTATCCCCGTCTTCCTCGGTTCGGCCACCGATAACAAGGGCGTCCGTTTCTTGATGGATAACATCAGGCGCTATATGCCGCCTTCTTCTGAACATAAGCCGGTCAGTGCCATTACGGCAAACGGCGAGCCCTTGCAATTGCTCCCGGATCCGGAAGGTCCTTTGGCCGCCTTTGTTTTTAAGACGATTGCTGACCCCTTTGTCGGCCGGATCAGTCTGGTGCGAATTTATTCCGGTAAATTAAAGAACGGCAGCACAGTCTACAATTTCGACCGTGATCAAGATGAGCGCATCAGCGGTTTGAGTACGGTCATCGGCAAGGAGCAAACTCCCTGTGACTATATCGCCCCCGGCGATATCGGTGCCATCACCAAGCTGGATGTGACCAAGACAGGTGACACTCTGTCTAACCGGGACAAACCGGTTCGCCTGACCCGCATCGTCTTCCCGGAGCCATCCTTGGGTCGAGCTATTACTCCGGTCGTCAAGGGTGAGGAAGAAAAGATCGTCAGCGGCTTAAATAAGCTGGCAGACGAAGATCCTACCTTTAAATTAGAAAATAATGCTGAGACCAAGCAGCTGATTTTATCCGGTTTGGGTGAATTACAGCTGGATGTCTTGTGCTCCAAGCTGAAGAATAAATACAAGGTGGAGGCGGTCTTGTCAGAGCCTCGTGTCCCCTACCGGGAGACGATCCGCAAGAAGATCAAAATTCAGGGTAAGTACAAGAAGCAAACCGGCGGACATGGCCAGTATGGTGATGTTTGGATTGAGTTTGAGCCCTGTGATGCAGATGGTCTGGTCTTTGAAGAAAAGGTGTTTGGCGGGGCGGTGCCCAAGTCCTACTTCCCGGCGGTGGAAAAGGGCTTGGAGGAGGCTATCCAGGAAGGTGTTTTAGCCGGTTTCCCTATGGTGGGTTTGAAGGCAACCTTGGTCGACGGCTCTTACCACGATGTTGATTCTTCAGAAATGGCCTTCAAATCGGCTGCCCGCCTGGCCTACCGCAACGGCATTCCCCAGGCTGACCCGATTTTGCTCGAACCTTTCAGCAAGGTGGAGGTCCATGTGCCGGACAACGACATGGGTGATATTATGGGCGACTTGTCCCAACGCCGCGGGCGGATCCTAGGCATAGAGCACAAGGGTGAGATGAATGTGATTGAGGCGGAGGTGCCGACGTCTGAGATGGGGCGCTATGCCACTGACTTGCGGGCCATGACCCAGGGGCGCGGTTGGTACACAATTGAATTTTGTCGTTATGAGCCGGCTCCGTCGGTTGTTGCCGAAAAGGTCATTGCCGCCCGACAAGCGGACTAAACCTACTTAAAGTGAGACTTCTTTAAGTTGAGACATAGAACAATAAAAAGGATATCCTGTTTTGGGGCCCTGCATTTTAGCGGGGCCTTTTTTATAATGGGGAGGTTAGATGATGCTTAGATCAAATTTGAACAGGTTGGATACAGAGCAAAAGAAGGCAGATAAAAATGGCAAAAGGAGATAGAGACCAGGGTCTTCGGTTACTGGCCAGCAGGCTGGCAGAGGGAGCCTTTGACTTACATTTTCATAGCACGGCCTCGGATGGGAGTGACCGGCCACCAGTTCTGGCCGCAAAAGTGGTTGCTGCCGGCTTAAAAACGGTAGCCTTAACAGACCACGACACCCTGTCAGGTTTAGCTGATTTTGCCAAGGCCTTAGAGGTCGAAGCGACCAGGTGGGATAAACCGGTCCCTCGCCTGATTCCGGGAGTGGAGTTAAGTGTGACGGCTTTTGCCAAAGAAGTTCATCTTTTAGCTTATTTTCCTTTGGGTGGTGAGGCTGCTATCCGCCCCTATTTAGAAGAGCAGGCGGCGGCCCGGGCTGAGCGCAATGTCAGGATGTGTCAACATTTGACGAAGCTAGGTTTTCCGGTTACAGCCGGAGAATTAAGGCAGGCGGCAGGTGGGAAAAACGGGGGGCGTCCCCACCTGGCCCGCCTGTTTGTAGACCGGGGCTATTTTGCTTCTGTCGCGGAAGTCTTTGACCAGTTGCTGGGCGAGGGAAAACCGGGCTATGTGGAGCGGCACCGGTCGCCGATTGAGGAGGCCTTGGCATCGATTTTAGAGGCCGGTGGTGTCCCGGTCTTGGCCCATCCTTATAAGTCGGCGGTGCCGCTTGACCGGCTGGTAGAATTACAGGCGCTAGGTCTGTTGGGGGTGGAGGTTGTTCATGGTGAGACGCCGGCTGAGATTTGGCCACAGGTGGCAGCGGCAGGAGACCGGTTAGGCCTCTTAAAAACCGGTGGCAGTGACTATCATGGCAGCTACAAACCGGGCCTGAGCTTGTTTAGGGCGGAGACGGACTTTGGCGATTTAGTGGGCCTGGCTCCGGGCCGTTAGTCCGGACCGTCAGAAGAAGGAGAGATAACTTCAGATCGATCCACTTGCCCGCTTGTTAGCCCGAGTCCCGCTTGGCCCGCGCTCGTCACTTGCCCGTCTGCGGCCGACTCTCTTACATCTCTGATTAGATAACGAGGCCGCCCCTTGATCTCATCGTAGATGCGGCCAAGGTAGATGCCGATCAGTCCCAGGCTCAGCATAATGGCCCCACCAATCAGCAGTTGTAACAGGATGACGGTGGTAAAACCGCCGGCTGCCCGCCCCATAAAAAAGCGGACCAGGGTTTGGATCATCAGAATAAAGCTCCCGACAAGACAAATAAGACCCAGACCGGCGATTAGGTGGAGGGGTCTGGCCGAAAAAGAAGTGATAGCCGTGATGCTGAGTTTAAGCAGATTTTTTAATTTCCACTTGCCTTGACCGACGGTCCGGTCAGCAACCTCAAATTCAAAGCTGGTGCGTTTAAAACCAAGCCAGGCGGAGAGACCCCGGAAAAAGGTTTCTCTTTCATTTAAAGTTTGCCAGGCCATTACGACCTTTTTATCGAGGAGTTTAAAGTCAGAAGCATTTTTCAGCTCAAGTCCGCCCAGACGGTGGAAAAGACCATAAAAAAGGTTAGCCGCCCAGCGCGAAAATCGGCTCTCGTTTTGGCGCTCCTGCTTGACGCCTTCGACCACCTCATAACCTTGTTGCCACAAGTTGACCATGGTCGGAAAGTAGGAGGGCGGATGCTGGAGGTCGCCGTCCATGAGGATGGCACAGTCACCGGAAACGGCATCCAAGCCGGCGCAGATAGCAGCTTCCTTGCCAAAGTTTCTGGAAAAGTAAAGGATTTTCAGGCCGGGGCGTTTAGCGGCTTCTGTTGCTAGAACAGAGCCGGTCCGGTCGGATGATCCGTCGTCAATGCAGATTATTTCGTAGCTTAAATTTTCCGGTTTTTGTTTCAATTTTGTCGGCAGGTCGATGAGAGCCTGTTCAACAGCCTCTAGGGTAAGGGGGATTTGTTTTTCCTCATTGAAAAAAGGTAACAATACGGAAATTTTCATGGCAAACCTCGCAGGGCCGTTTAGCGGCTTAGTCATCAGTATTGTAGCCTAACTGGTTGGCGGTTTGAAGGGGGAGATTAGCCTAGCGATGGGCAGAAAAAGAGTGCCCCCTGGTGTAGTGGGGTGGGGCGGCTGTTAGGATTGTTTTGATCCGTGGACCGTGGTTTCTTGGTCTTGGCCGCCTTAGCATATTCTTGTCGCAGTTCTTCGGCCAGATATTCTTCACTCATACAGTGCAGATCGGATACACCCTCTCGCATGAGCCAGTAAAGATCAGAGCGGTAGAACAAATCGAGTGCTGCTGATAAGGGAATCTGTTGTTGCAAGGCAAAACACTTGATTACACGTGTGTATTTTCTTTGCAGTAAAGTGGGATTCGCCCTCATATCGTTTCACTTCTTTCAAATGTTAGTAAGGCCAAGGCTCTTGCTGTACGGAAGCAGAGCTGTAAATTTGGCTTTTCAAAACGTAAACGCTTAATGGCTTCTTGTTTATCAATCAGACCGTCAAAGAACAACTCCACTGTATTAAACACCCGGTCGTTAGCAACGCCGCCAATAACCAGGTCATAATCTGTTAAGTCCCGTTCGCTTCGACAGGTCATAATAAAATCTAGCTAAAGGATCATACGGACACACCCTTTTCCTTCATTACATCCAGCAGGTCATTGACAATGTATGTCCGCCCTTGCGTGTGGAGGACATCATATCCAGGTACGATGTATCCATACAGGATGTCGCTTTTATCCGTAAAAGCCTTGTAAACTTGTTCGGCACCTACACCCAGTTCACGGGCTACATTTTCAAGGCAAAAGACAGCCATATGGATAACCTCGTTAGAGAAGTCCTGATTCAGGGCGAAAAAAGCTTCTACGCCGTCTGCTTAATTTTTGTAGCCATCCTCATCACAAGCCTCTTTATCCTAATAAAAGAAAGGCGGGTCACCCCCTTGGCAGTTGCCGGTGCAGTGGCCAATTTTTTCCTGATTGGGGCCATGGGCCTGGTCTGGATGACCCAAGTCCTCCTCTTGGATGGGGCCGGTCATGCCTCTGACTGGACGAGGCTTTTAGACAATGGCTATTTGGCCTTGTTGATAATGGCCCTTCTCTTGTGGTTGGTCACTGCGGTGGTGCTGATTATACGTGGCGTTAGGCAAAAGCATAAGGTGAATAATCAGAATCTGTAAGGCTTATCGAAAAGTCCCTCGGCTAAATGATGACCAAGGGACTTCTCAAGGCAATAAAAATCTAGAAGTTGTGGTTCTTCGCAATAAGCCAAAAACACCGATTGAAGTTAAGTTGTGAATAAATTGGCTACAAATATACCCGTTAGGAGAATAGCAAGGCCTAAAACAACAACAGGGTAATAGTAGAGGTGAGTAGGCTTTTTCACTCTCTGTGTCCAACGGTAAATTATTAAGATGACAATCGTGCTGATGAAGATAGCGAGGCTGACTATTTTGTCCCAGCTGTCGACCGGGAGCTTTCTCTCCTGAGCATATTCTTTAATGTAGTAGGTGATGACGTAATAAAGATTCAGCAGGACCATGCCTGCTAAAATCCCGATGTTTAAGAAGAGTATACGATCTTTTTGCTTGTGCTTGTGCTTTAATAACTGGTAAACAAGGGCTGCCAGACAATAATATAAGGTGCTAATGAAGTAAAAGGCAGTCATGGTCATAGGCGTGATCTCTCACCAAGCAGGGGTATTATAATTTCCCCAAAAATGATTGTGTAACCAGCCTGCAACGACCGTATCTTTTCTAGAAATAAATTGTGGGTAATATTGCTCATATTTAACAGTATACCGTCCCTCTGTCTCCTGTCTAGTCATTGAACTAAACCTCACTTTCTGAGCTTTAGTTTAGTGACTTTTATTTAACGGGCGACGTAGGTAGTTTCAGTGACTTTTTTTACGAGGCGACACGCCGACTTGTCTGTCTCTGAATTAGCGATTAAAATTATCGTAAACTAGATAAAAAAGAGTTCCAGAGACTCTTTTAGTACCCACTAGATCTCTGGAGCTTGTCAAAAGACATGCTAATCGCACACGACTTTAAACTTAAAAAGCAAGACCGTCAGCAAGCATTTTCAGAGGCGATCTGTTATCGCCTTCAAATATCCGATTAGGCTTGTCTTCCTCGACCAATCTCAGTAGGACCAGCTAACACAGCGATTTATTTTAAGGGGGACATCTTTCTGATTGTCCCCCTTGCTTTTTTTGCAGCATACCCCGCCCCTCCTTCCATTCTAAAATGCTTTTAAACTTGATTTAATTCTCCTTTAACAATAGCTCTCTACAATTGAGGCTGTTTACGTTGGACGTGCTTTCACGCACAGATATCACAAAACTTGAGAACAACAACTTGGAGGAAGAAATGAAGTTAGCAAAAAAATTATTGGCATTTGGTGTTGCCGGCATGATGAGCTTGGCGCTCTTGGCCTCTTGCGGTGGCAAGGATAGCGGAACCACAGCAGCAACCACAGCAGCTCCGGCTGACACAACTGCTGCAGCCTCGGCAGCGAAAGCAGCCGCTCCGGCAACGGGTGGCGACCTGTCCGGTGAACTGTCTGTTTCCGGTTCCACCTCTGTACAGCCCCTGTTTGAAGCTTTGGCAGAAGAGTTCATCAAAATCAACCCCGGTGTCAAAATTGACGTCCAGGGTGGCGGTTCTACTACCGGTTACGAGAATGTTACCAAGGGTGTAACCGAGATCGGTAACCTCAGCCGCAACCTGAAAGATGAAGAAAAAGACGACACCTTGAATGTCCACACTCTGGCTACCGACGGCATCGGTGTTGTGGTCAACAAGGAGAACAAAGTTAAGTCCATCTCCACCGAAGATCTCGTCAAAGTTTTCACCGGTGAAATCACCGACTGGGCTGACCTGGGCGGCGATGCCGGCGAAATCGTAGTGATCCAGCGTGAAGCCGGTTCCGGCACGCGCGGTGCTTTCGAAGAGCTTCTCGACATTGAAGACAAGGTAAAGGCCAGCCAGGATGCCAACGAGACCGGTATCGTCAAGAATACGGTCCAGGGCAATGCCAATGCCATCGGCTACATCTCCTTGGGTTCTGCTGACGAAAATGTACACTGCTTAGCAGTTGACGATGTCGAGCCGAGCGAAGCGACAGTGGGTGACGGCAGCTACACCTTGGCACGTCCTTTCCTGTCCATCACCAGTGGTGAAGAGAGCGAACTCGCCAAGGCCTTCTTCGAGTTTGCCGCCAGCGATGACGCCATTAAGGTTATTGAAGAAATGGGCTACTTCGCTGCTAAATAACAGCTTGGCCTGTACACAGGATCACCTCATCAAGTATGCCGTGTGGTCTGTAACCGAAACAGCTGACTAAAAGATGGAACGGTACCCGGCGGTAGGATTCTTCCGTCGGGTATTCATCTGTCATAGCAGAAAGGATTTCATCATGGGTGATGCAGTGAGTCGCCGCCTCAGCGGCGATATCGACCTAATGAAAAAGGATGACTCGCATCAACTGAACTTCCGTCATATACTCTTGCTTTTGGTAGCGGTCGCCCTAGTCGCGATAGCAGCAGTTGTGCCGATGTTTAAGTTGACGGTGGGCGATGCCTTATACCAACCTTCACTTTTAAAAATGATGACCGGCGACATCAGTGTGGCCGGTGTGCCCGTATATTATCCGACGGCGGCAAAGGTCGCCGGCGGTCTGATGTTGGCCCTGCTGGCGGCCGCTGTCATCATAACCCTCAGAAGACTTTATAATATTGCTTCAATACTGGGCCTGGCCGGGCTGGTCTCCTATGTTGTGTCCGGTATTGCTGTTGGCGGTGTCATCAATCCCGCCCTGGCCGCAGCCGGCATAGAGCGCAGCGTCAGCCGTACCTATCTTTCCTTTACACCTTACTATTACATCAGTATCCTGCTGCTATTTACGACAGCCATCATTATTTACTGGTTGTCCGGCGGCGAGTCTCTGGCCAAGCGACTCTTCTTAATCTCTTCCTGTATTGCGATTGCCTCCGTCTTAGTGATCACTCTCTACATGATTGTGATCGGGATGCCGGCTATTGTCGAAATCGGACCGTTGAAGTTCCTCTTCGGCACAACCTGGGCGCCGACAGACAGCACCAATCCCCAGTTTGGTATTCTGCCCATGATTTTGACCTCCCTGTGCTGTACCTTCCTTTCTGTCTTGATCGGAGTGCCTGTGGGAATCTTGACGGCTGTTTTTCTGGCCGAATTGGCACCTAAGTGGTTGGTTAAAATTGTCCGTCCGGCAGTTGAACTCCTGGCCGGTATACCTTCAGTTATCTACGGCTTCTTTGCCATGCAAATCATTTCACCTTTTATCAAGAGAGCCTTTAATCTTCCTTCCGGAGACACCATGCTGACAGCTACCATTGTGCTGGCGATTATGATCTTGCCGACCATTATCACCACCTGTGAGACCGGCCTGAAGGCAGTTCCGGATATGTATCGCGAGGCTTCCTTGGCTATGGGTGCTTCTAAAATCAGGACGATTTTTACAGTGGTTTTGCCGGCGGCCAGGTCAGCGATCTTGTCCGGTGTTATTTTGGGTGTCGGCCGTTCGATCGGTGAGACGATGGCGATCATCATGGTGGCCGGCAACTCGCCTAATATGCCCAACCTCCTAGGCTCTGTTCGTCCTATGACGGTCGGTATTGTTATGGAGATGTCTTATGCGTCCGGCTTGCACCGCGACTCTTTGTTCGGTATCGGCCTGGTGCTCTTCGTCTTCATCATGATCGTCAACATCATCTTTATGTGGTTGTCAAAGAAAGGAGTGCAGATCGATGGAAAAGCCTAATAAAGGTTTCCGCAAGCGGTTTTTCAGTGAGGATCTGGTTAACCGTGCCTCGTCCCGCTCCAAGCGCAGCGCAGCGGTTATGAGTGGTCTGATTGGCCTGTGCACGCTGCTGACGGTTGTAATCTTAGTTTATATATTATTGTTTGTCCTGATAAACGGGCTCCCGAATATCAGCTGGAAGTTTTTGACTGACCCGTATTCCGTCCGCGGTGATCAGCAGGGTATCCTCCCCATGATCATCAATACGGTTTACATGGTCATCATCACACTTTTGATTGCCACTCCGATCGGCTTGGCGACGGCCGTCTACCTGACGCAATATGCCAAGCAAGGACGTCTGGTGCGAATGATCCGCTTTACGACAGAAGTTTTGGCCGGTATTCCTTCGATCATTTTCGGCCTGGTCGGCTCGGTTTTGTTCTCTGAAACACTGGGCTTCGGCTACTCGATTTTGTCCGGTGCCCTGACGATGACGATGATGGTCTTGCCGACCATTGTCCGGACTTCGGAGGAGGCGGTCTTATCTGTTCCTATGTCCTACCAAGAGGGGGCCTTGGCCTTGGGAGCCGGCCGTTTGCGGGTTATTTTCAATATCATTCTCCCTTCTGCTATGCCCGGTATTTTGACAGCCATTATCCTGGCCATGGGGCGTGTGGTGGGTGAATCGGCTGCCCTCATCTTTACCCTGGGTATGGCCTACTCCATGCCGACCGGCGTTTTCTCGCATGTTCTGCAGTCCGGTCGCTCTTTGACCCTGCACCTCTACTCCTTGTTTAGCGTCGGTAAAGATATGGACCAGGCCTTTGCCACAGCAGCCGTTTTGCTGATTGTCGTGTTTATTCTCAATCGACTGGCCAGCTTGACATCCAACTTGTTGAAGAAAGGTTAATGCGTTATGAGCCAAGAAAATAAAAGTGTGCGCACAGAGACAAATCAGGCCGACTTGTTCGGCCAGAATGAAGCGGGCCGGAGAGCGCCGGTCAACCAGCTTCAAATTGAAGATCCTATTGTTGACCTGCAAGACCTGGACCTCTATTACGGTGAGTTCCAGGCTCTGAAGTCCGTCAATATGGCCTTCCCCCGGAATGAAGTGACGGCTATGATCGGACCTTCCGGCTGTGGTAAGTCAACTTGTTTGAAAACGATCAATCGGATGAATGATCTCGTCGACGGCTGCCGGATTGAGGGTAAAGTCTTAGTTGACCAGCAAGACATCTACGACCCTAATGTCGATATTAACTTGCTGCGGAAAAAGGTCGGTATGGTGTTCCAAAAGGCCAACCCTTTTCCCATGAGCATTTACGACAATATTGCTTATGGGCCGAGGACTCACGGGATTAAACATCGCCAGGAGTTAGACGAAATTGTAGAAAAAAGCCTGCAGGGGGCGGCCTTGTGGGACGAGGTTAAAGACCGTCTTAAAAAGAGCGCCTTGGGTCTGTCCGGTGGGCAGCAACAGCGCTTGTGCCTGGCCAGGGCCTTGGCGATCGAGCCGGAAGTACTGCTGATGGACGAGCCGACGTCGGCCTTGGACCCGATTTCTACTCTGAAAATTGAAGATCTGATGAATGATTTAAAGAAGGATTACACTATAATTATAGTGACGCACAACATGCAGCAGGCCGGCCGGGTGGCTGATCGCACCGCCTTCTTCTTGCTAGGCGAAATGATTGAGTATGACGATACCGTCAAAATCCTCAACAACCCGGCGGACGAGCGCACTGAACGCTATGTGAGCGGCCGTTTTGGCTGATTCGAGCGGCCGAATCGGCCAGTGGCTGGCTGTGCTTTGGCCGGCTTCCTTCGGGGGCGACTGCCGCATCTGCAAATAGGTTTTTGCCTTGATGGAAGCATCGCTTGCAAAATAACCCACCGACTTATTACTTCACCAGTAAAGAAGAGGAAAAGAAGATGACCAGAAAAGTATTTGACCAAGAACTGGACAGGATGCACAGTGACATTGCCAGCTTGGGCGCCCGGGTAGAGGATATCATCGGTCGCACCAAGGCGGCTTTGCAAAATTATGACATAGAAGAAGCTAGAGACATCCATGAAAAAGATTATAAGATCAATGCAGCACAAAATACGCTGGAGCAGCAATGTGTCAACTTAATCGCCCTGCAACAGCCTTTGGCCAGTGACCTGAGGGGGATTACCGGAACCCTGAAGATGGTGACGGACATTGAGCGGGTCGCCGACCAATGTGCCGACATTTGTGAAATTGTTTTAACCTATCCGGAATTAAAGAAGTTACAAGTGCCACAGGCGATTAGCAGCATGTTTGATCGCTCCAAAGATATGTTTGCGCGGGCCATCGACAGCTTTTTGCGGGTCGATCAAGATTTGGCTAAAGAAGTGCGCGAAGCAGACGATGAAGTGGACGCCTTGTTCTCCCGCGTGGTTATTGAAATGACTGAAATCTTGAAAGATGACCAGGCCTTAGTAGCTGCGGCAACCGACTATATGTTTATTGCTAAATACCTGGAGCGGATGGCCGACCATGCGACTAATATCGCTGAATGGGCGATTTATCTGGCTACCGGTGAGCACCGCAACCTAGGCGCTAACCTGGTGGATGGCAAAGCATAAACAAAGCTCATAAAAAGCAGGAGGGAGGGGTTAAATGCCTCTGATATATGTAGTGGATGACGAGCCGGGTATCCGACAGTTGGCTGTATTGGCCTTGCGAGATGCAGATATGGAAAGCGAGGCTTTTGCGGGGGCGCAGGAGCTGATTGACGCCATGAAACGCCGCATGCCGGACGCTGTCATACTAGATTGGATGATGCCGGAGATGGATGGTATTGGACTGACCCGCTACCTGCGCAGCAATGATGCCACGCGCTCAATTCCGATTATCATGCTGACGGCTAAGACAGATGAGGTGGACCGGGTTGTAGGTCTTGAAGTCGGAGCCGACGACTATATTACCAAACCCTTCGGCGTTAAAGAATTGGCCGCCAGAGTTCGGGCCTTGTTGCGGCGCAGAAGTTTTAATGAGCAGCAGGAGAGTGATGCTGTGACAGCAGGGCGGCTGTCGGTCGACCCTAGACGGCGGAAGGTAACCAAGGACGGCACCGGCATTGATTTAACCATGCGGGAGTTTGATCTCCTCCATGCCTTGATTCAGAGCCGAGGTCAGGTTTTTTCTCGCGAAATGTTACTGGACCGGGTGTGGCAGACCAATTATTATGGTGATACGAGAACAGTGGATGTCCACGTCCGCTATTTGAGGCAAAAGATAGAAGACGACCCGAGCAATCCTCATTACATTCAAACGATCCGCGGAGTCGGTTATTGCTTTGCCGAGCACTTGCCGGAGGAAGAGGCAGATTAAATATCCGGCAGCGGGACCAAGCGGGGGCCGGCAGATCAGACCGGCCCCGGCCGAGGAGGCGCACGGGCTGTAATAGGACAGCGGAGTATTTTAACTTGAAGCGGAAAGTAACCCGACGCCGGCAGGGCTGGCTTAATATCATCAACGGAGCGACAGCAACCCTGATGGGGTTGCTGGTTGTTTTGTGTTTAGTCTATTTGTTTTATGAAGGTGGAGACGGGGGCGGCCCCGAACGCTTTTCCGCTGTGGCTGTGCCGGCCATCCTGGTCGGCGTCGGTATCTCGCTTAGTGTGAGCTACTTCTTAAACCGTCGTCTGATCCGCTATCAGGGTGATCCACTGGCAGAAGCCGACCGGCAGATTGACAATTTAGATGAGCAGTTGCGTCAGAGTAACCGCCTCTTACAGGCCAACAACCGGCGCGTCCAAAGTGTTTTAGAAAACTTGCAAGACGGAGTGATTGCAACTGTTGAGGACGGTCGCATTATTACCTTAACGGACCGGGCTGCAGAGCTTCTAGGTGCTCCCCTGCCGGCTCGCTACTTGTCTTCCCTGGGCTCAAATTATGCCCGTTTAGCGGAATTACAAAGGGAATTTGAACACAAGGTGGCCAAGGACCGGGCTGTTCGGGCAGAGCTTTTATCGGCTGACGAAACGGATGCAGCTGAGGCCCCGGCCAACTCGTCCTTGCCCAATTCAGAAAAATTGACGGTTGATTTTACCATAACTTACCCTGTTTCCCGCACATTGCAAGTCACAGCTTCACCGCTGCCATTGGTTCAAGAGGACCGGGGTATGTTGTATGTGATCAGTGATGTGACTCATATTCGCTACCTCGAAACGATTCGGTCTGAATTTGTTTCCAATGTTACCCACGAGCTAAAAACGCCACTGACATCGATTCAGGGTTACTTGGAACTTCTGATGGCTGCTCCGCGAGATGAAGAGACGCGAAGCCAGTTTTATGAAATTATGAGCATCGAAACTGACCGGCTGAAATCTTTAATCAATGATTTGTTGAATTTGTCTGAAATTGAGCAGAGTGGTGAACGTCACAAACCGCGGCGCCCGATCAAGTTAAGGCAGCTGGCGGAGGTGATTCTGGCCGGTTTGGAGCCGCAAATTGAGGCGAAACATTTGCGCATAGACAACGGCTTGGCTGAGGATTTGACTTTTGCAGCCGACGAAGTGCGGATGGATCAACTTTTTTCCAACCTCTTATCCAATGCGGTTAAATACAATGTAGATGGCGGGGAGGTGCGCTTGAGCGGCAACGTGATTCGCAACCGCCTGGAACTGGCGGTCAGTGACACCGGCATGGGCATCCCCTACGAGGAACAGGAGCGGATTTTTGAACGTTTTTACCGGGTGAACAAGTCTCGTTCCCGTGAAATTGAAGGCACAGGTCTAGGCCTGTCAATTGTTAAGCACATCGTCAGTTTGTATGACGGCAGCATTCAAATAGACAGTGAACCCGGGCGCGGCACGTCCTTTATTATTCTCTTTCCTTTAGTCTAAACATTTTAATAGGGGCAGTTCCCGCTATCGTTTTCCTGGCGGGGGTCCCGCTTATACTTTTGTTTTCGTCCCCTGATTATGGCTATAATGAAGGGCATTATGGCAGTTGTTAAAGAGAGAGGCGGTTGGCCCTGTGGCGATTATCAGTAATGTCGAAAAATGTGTGCTTTTTTATGCCGGTACGGGCGAGGAACAAGAGGCTGACCGGGTGAATGCCGCAGCCTTTTTTAACCACCGCGGAGTTGAGCTTATTCTGCCGAGGCCGGCAGATGCGGGTAGGTTAATGGGTGAGCTTTCGGGTTTAGCCGAGCAGTTGGGTCTGGCCTTGCAGCCGGATGACTTCCTCCTGCCACAAGAGGCTCTAACGCCTACCCGTCAATTATATTGGTTAGCCGGTTTTGACCGGGCGGAGTGTACTGCTTTGTTAAAAGAGATGGCAGCCGAGGGTCTGGGGGGAGAAGCCTTAAAAGCTATGGCCACAGATCAAAATCTACACTGGACGCTGGCCCACTTGATTTATGATGTCAATTTAGAACATGAGCTGATTGGTGCCTTTATGGAATTGCGCCAGACGGTTCAACAGACCGAGGTGTTAGCCGAGACGGTAGGCTTGCCGCCTCAGGCCGAAGCCGCTTTCACCGAGCGATTGAAGTTGGCCAAGGCGATGATTTCTGCCGACCGGATCCCGGAAGAAACGGACTTAATGCGCCGGTTGAGCCAAGAGCTAAAGATGTTAGTCACCCTGGGAATGGAAGATTAAGCTGGTCTGCCAGCTTGCTGTTTGGCAGGGTAGCACAAAAACAACCCTATAATTTGTTGATGTGCACAAATAAATAAAATAAAACAGGCTCTTTATTGACAAACAAAACAAGGCCTCCTATACTGTAGACAAGCTCCAGGGAATACTGATTGGGACTTCAGTCATCAACAGTCGACCGACCGCAAAATCTGATTCAACTGACATGACGTCGGAGAGCAGGCTGAGCGGGAGTGAAATCACGACGAAGCTGGATAGTAAATCCGGTGGAGTTGTATACCGAACGATTAAATGCTTATTAGTTAATCGGCTTTGAAAATTGAATGATGGACAACCACGCTAAAGGATCTGAATGATAAACATATATCCGATTCTGAATCCGTGAGACCGATTTCAGGGGTCTGCAACAGATGTAAACTCAGTTCAGAGGACGTCGACCGCAAAGGTAGAGGCAGATAATGGCAGAGCGCCAAGTGCCCCAGAAATAAATAGGAACGGTAGTGGCCACTGAAAATCGAATCGACTGGACAACACAGAGTGAGACAATCGCAAGTGAAGTTTAAGAAAATGATGATGAGATACACAGTAGGAACACACGCCACCTGTCAATTCACTTGCTTATAAAGCCTATAGGTTTCACAAAGAAGGATTTTTGGTTAAACATCCTTAAGCAGGACCGGTTGAAGACCCCATAAAGGCTTCAGAAGGTACCCGGCAAAGAGAGGAAGGATTCAAAGAGCGGATGTTTGATGAGGCCTAAAAGGCAGTTGAACGATGTTAAGACAGGTTATAGAAAGATCAGCAAAGAAGTGACTAGGGATGGTCATTGGTTAGTTCGTTAGACAATTGAAAAGCAAAAACGATGAGATTTAAGAGTGAAGTATAGCTATTTCGCGTAGGAAGACAGGATGAAAATGAGGCTAATGGGTTCGCTGGAGCGTTTTTTTATTCACCGACCGGTCAATTGTCAGACCGGTTTTTTGTAGCCTTTTACAGCAATAACCGCTATCGTGGCGGCTATACAGCTTGAAATTGCCCGGTGCTTGCAAGAGCCTATCGTTGCAGGACTAAAAAAGTGGGTCCCCCGGTGAGGTAAAACGGGTATTTTCGTCCAGCCGATAGACGTCTTTCCAGTAGCGACCATCTTCTTTGGAATCGATGCCATAGCCGACCAAGCGCTCGTAGCCTACCTCAAAGCCCACATATTTAATCGGCAGAGGTAGCAGGGTCTGCTCCGGATTGTAAAACAGAGTACAGATATTTAAGCTATGGGGATGAAGACTGTGGAGGTATTCAACCATCAGGTTGGTGGTCAAACCGGTGCGGATGATCTCCTCTAAAACCAGAACATTGGCCTCTCTAATATCCAATCCAATCGGCCTGGATATACGGATGATGCCGGTATCGTTACGGTTGCCGGTGGAGCCGATGGCGGTAAAATCATAGCGGTGGGGCAGGCCGATCTGGCGGGAGAGGTCGGCCATCAAATAGAGCGACCCCTTCAACATGCCGATCAGGGCGAGTGGCCGATTTTGTCCCATATAGTCAGCTGTGATCGCCGCTCCTAATTCCTTGATTCTCTGTTGGATGTCGGCAGCAGAATACAGAATGGTGTTGGGTGACTTGTCTTTGGACATCTTATTCTCCAATCGGGATTTTTTTGGGAGTCGGCAAGGTTTCAACCGCCCGCAGCTGTTCAGTCAGATCTTCGGCAGTATGGGCCATAGCAGCTTTAAAATCGCGGCGGTAGACGATCTTTACATTAATGCCGTAAAGCTCTTTTGCTAGCCTGGCCTTTTTGTTTTTGCGGGCAACATATTTTTGCTCCATGGTGGTCAGTTCCAGATACAAGTTAAATTTAGTCAGATAAAAGTCGGGGCGGAAGGCAGTGATCACTTGACCGTTTTCATCCCATTCCACCGGGTATTCTTTGGGCTCGTAGCGCCACTCAACTTGGTAGCGGTTTAAGAGGTTGGCAAATTCAATTTCAGTCGGATTTTTGAGGTCCGGAATATCATCCATAATAAAGTCGCCGCTGTCAAAGCTGTGGTTGGCAGCCAAGTGACGGCGTACCTGCATGTCGCTGATGATGGCGTATATGGCGTCGCAACAGGCATCCGGTGAGATGTTGTCCGTGTTAAAAACACTGTCATATAGGGCCGGTTGATTGGAGTCCACGGCAAACAGGGACGAGATAAAACGTTGGAAGCGGCGGTCTCGCATGTTGACATAGTCCTCGGCCGCTTCCCTGGGAATACGGCGCTGACGGGCCACCCGATCAACCCTGATGTCAAAAGAGCCGGTGATGCGGAAGTGGACGCAGTCCTTGGCTTCTTCCAAAAAATGCCTGGAACCGAAGCCTAAAATGACGCAGTCTTCCTCTTCGGAGAGCTTTAAAAAGCACTGTTTGATGTAATCCTTATAGGTTAAATTATCCCGAAAAATATTGTCGTAGAAACGGTGGCTATCAAGCAACATATTGTAAGTGTGGTCGTCAATATCGCTGGCTATATAGCGGTCTAAGAGGGCGGCCCGATCATAGAGGGGGAGGCCCAAGCGTCCGGCGACCAGGTGGGCGATTTCGCGCCCATAGCTGCCTGCCTGGCGAGAAAAAGTAATAATGGACATGTAAAGCTCCGTTTTGTCGGGATGGTAGATCAGACAGCCGGTTCAATGGCATTAGTATACTACACACCGCGGTGGATGTGATAAAATGACAGCAATTATAGGGTGAACCATAAGGAGGCAGGGCCCGTGTTGTGTCCAAAGTGTCATTTTAATAATCAAGAACAGGCTCAGTTTTGCAGCCAGTGCGGTACGCGCTTGCCGGCCGCTCCTCAAACTTGGCCGGCCAATCCGGAACAAGCTGCGGGAGCGGGGGCGCAAGCAACACCGGTCGGACCGAACGAAGATCGCCTGCGGTCAGCGTATGCTCCGCCGGAAGGTGGGAATTTTTATCATTCTTTAGAAGAGCAGGGCGCTCAACGGGGAACAGGGGGTGCGGCCGACAGTGGTCGAATACCGCAGTCGAATAATCCCTATGCTGATTATACTCCCGCGCCGCCCTACCGGTCGGTGGCAGGGGCTCAGCCCTATGCTAGAGGTGACAGGTCGCCGGGAAGGCCCGGGCAACCGCCCGTTTACGGTAGCGGCTATCCGGACGACTTTGCCGGCGATCAATATGGTGGGGCAGACGCCTATTATGAGGACCCGGTTTACGATGACTACGATCCCGAGCCTTACCGCAAAAAGACTAATAAAAACAGAAGCGGTCAGGTTATTTTGACAGTTGCTTTAGGCGTTGTGGCGGTCGCCGTCGTGATTGGTATTATTTTTGTGGTGCGCAACTTATTGAGCGACCCGCCGCTACGGCAAGAATCTCCTACTGTCACCGGTTCAGCGGCTGAGTTGACCCAAACCAGGCCGACTGAGATGACGACTCAAATGACCTTGCCGTCGGCCTCACCTACTTACACCAGGCCATCAACCAGCCTGACCCCGTCTACTGCCGCTTCACAACTGCCCAGCTCGTCTGTCATAGCAGCAGGCAGTGTCACGGTTAATGCTTCTTATGTCATCCGCAGTGGACCGGGAACTTCATACGGCCGGATTGGGCTGTTGTCCAGCGGGGGGACTATAAAGATTGTCGACGAAGTGCAAGGTGAAGCGGTCGACGGAATCGGCAGCACTTGGTATGTAGTGGAATACAACGGAGGCACTGCATATATGATCAAAGACCCCGGCTCTCAGACAGTGCAGCCGTAAGACGACCGTATTTTATAAAACAAAGCCGCCCTAGTCCCAGCTTGTGGACGGGGCGGTTTTTGTAAGAAGAAATGAGGTTCGAGTAAGGTGGAGAACAAGACCAGTCTGAAGATCATACA
Organism: uncultured Clostridia bacterium; assembly: GCA_947253135.1. Lineage (GTDB taxonomy): Bacteria > Bacillota > Clostridia > Saccharofermentanales > Fastidiosipilaceae > CAMXYS01. Next base: position 1,987 of record CAMXYS010000004.1, on the reverse strand, counting down.
TTGTGCAGATTTGCACTTAGGTGCCCCCCTGCCGGCAGACCGAGCCAACGACACCTTGTTGGCCTTGCAGTTGGTTTTGGAGGCTGCTCGTCACCGGCAGGCGGACTTGCTTTTGCTGGCGGGAGACATCCTGGAGGCAGACCTCCTTAAAACGGCAGACTTAAAGGCAGTTATTCAGCTACTAAAACACTACCATGAAATTCCTATGGTGGCAGTGGCGGGAAATCATGACCCCTTGTGTCCGGCTTCTCCCTGGGAAGAGATCCGTCGAGAAACTGACTTATTGGTCTGTGCTGGAACAGAACAGGTCAGTTGGCGGGGCGGTCGGGTGCGGCTTTGGTGTACAGGTTTTAACGAATCAGTTCAGACAGAAGCTATTTTGGCCGGGCCGGGCTTGGCGCGCAAGCAAGAAGAACGGGTGGCCGGTGACCGGTACTGGGACATCGGGTTGGCGCATGCTGATCTCAATAGTGGGAGCTCCTGCTACAACCCCTTAACCCTTGAAGATATTAAAAACTCGGGTTTAGACTACCTGGCCTTGGGGCATATTCATCGGCCATCGGCGGCCCCAAACAGGGCCGGCGATACCTGGTACGCTTACAGCGGCAGCCCCATTCCCTTTCATTTTGGTGATGAGGGGCCCCGTGGTGTCTATGAGGTCAACTTTTCTCCTGGAGAAATCAAGGCTGTTTTTTTACCTTTGTCGCCCTATGCCTACCACCGTGTCAAGTGTCGGGTCCGCCTGCCGTCGGAAATTGGAACGGGCGAGGTTGGGGGTGGCCCAGCGGACCTGGCAGACCGGTTAGCAGCAGACTTACGGCAACGTTTGCCCGGACGCCCGGCAGACTATTACGAACTGGAGTTGGTACCGGTCGGATTTTCTTTGAATGAGGAGGCGGTGCGCCGAATTGGTGCCCGTTTGAGTCGGCAAGGTATTAGGCTGGAACGCTTAAGAGTTGCTGCAGATAAGGGCGGGCGCCCGGGCAGGTGGATAGAGCCTGCTGCTTTGGTGAAGGAGCCGGTCTCGGCAGACCGCTCAACTGCAGCGCTGTCCGCTTCAAGCGAAATGTTAACCACACCGGAACATGAAATGTTTGTGCCGCCGCCGGCAAGTGCAACTTGCCCGGGAGAGAGGGAAGATACTTCCTTGACTGCCCGGGAACAAAAATACCTTGAAGCGGTCGCCCGTGTCGCTGCCCGTAAAAAGCTGACGGCAGCTGAACACCGGGCTGTTGCAGCGTGCGGGTTGAGCTTTTTGCGAGGGGAGTAGGAGCACATGCGGATAACAGCACTCCATATTACTGCTTTTGGCAACTTACAGGACCTGTCCTTGACGCAGATACCTGCGCAGGTGCTGCTTGTTATGCCCAACGGTGGTGGCAAGACGACTCTGGCAGAATTTATTTTTGCCTTGTTTTATGGCTTGGGGCGCGGCACCGGCAAACAGTCAAGGCGGTCGCGTTATTTGCCTTGGAACGGAGCTCCTGCCGGTGGGCAGATGGAGGTGTTTTGCGGGCGGTGGGGGCGCAGCTACCGCTTAGAAGGATATTTTGGGCAAAGACCGCGCGAAGATCGACTGCGGTTGTGGGATTTAAGCACAGGGAAAGAGGTGGCCTTGGCTAAAGGTCAGCTGCCCGGCGCCTATTTGACCGGCCTTGAGGCAGAGGTTTTTCGAAGTTTGTCCTTGGCGGTTGAAGGCGAGATGAGCCCCGCTGCCGGCCGTGACCATAAAAACACAAAGGGGCGCTTTTTATCTCGTTTTTGGCAGCCTGAAGTGTCGACCGACCAGTCTGCACAGTCAGCTAGTCTGAGAGCAGACCGGGGGGAAATGGGGGTCCCTGCGGCCGAGGCTCTACAACGAATCGAAAAAGAGCGACAGCGCCTCCGCTCGATCAGAGGCGACAAGGGCTTGATCCCGGACCTGGAAAAGGAGTTGGCAGAGGCAGAGCAGGATTTACATCAAAAAAAAAGTCGGCGACAGACCTAC
>CAMXYS010000003.1 GCA_947253135.1 uncultured Clostridia bacterium | reverse complement strand
ATCGTCGGCAGCGTCAGATGTGTATAAGAGACAGCTCCTGGCTGTCGGCAGAAGGGATCAGCAGCGGCATCAATGCCGTCATCGGGCAAAATATCGGGGCCGGCCACCGGCAAAGAGCTCGCCACGCTTACCGAGTAGCTCTGGCCTTCACTGTTTTAATTGGCGGAATCAGCACACTACTCCTGCTGCTCTTCCCGGGGCAGCTGATCGGCCTTTTTGTCCAAGATTCCGTCACCCGATCTGTCGGTACTCATTACTTCATAATTATTGCCTTCTCACAAATTTTCATGTGCGTCGAACTGACGACAGTTGGTGCTTTCTCCGGCTATGGGGCTACCGGTATCCCCGCTCTTTTTTGCACCTTGCTGACAGCCTTGCGGATTCCGCTCGCTCTCCTACTCAGCGCAGGAAGCTTGGGTCTAAACGGAATTTGGTGGGCTATTAGTGTCAGCAGTATCGCCAAGGGCTGTGTCCTGTTCCTGGCCTTTTTGCTGTCCGAAAAGAGATTACAAGCTCGCTTTGATGATTTTTATCAGTAAAGGACCTTTTTAAATTGTCACCTTTTTAATTCTCCAGCATTGACAATTATCCTTGCTGTCTTAAACTGACTCTTGTGTATAAAAACAAGGAGGACTTTGTGTCTTTGTCAACTAAAGAAGCTGTCTTAAAGGCCCTTTTGCAAGCAGATGGAGATTGGATTTCCGGCGCCCGGCTGGCCGACTCAATTTTTGTCAGCCGCAATGCAGTTTGGCAGGCTGTTCAAGCGCTACTACAAACCGGCTATCCGGTCGAATCTGTAACCGGACGTGGCTATCGCCTCAAACAAGTCGCAACGCCACTCAGCGAGACCGGCATTAATTTGCACTTAAATGATCCCGAGCATTTTAAAATTATTCTATATGACTGTCTGCCCTCAACCAATAACACCTTAAAAAAAATAGCTCGTGAAGGAGCTGACGACGGATTAGTCATCCTAGCGCGCAGCCAATCCGCCGGACGTGGCCGCTTGGGGCGCAGCTATTTTTCCCCCCCGGAAACCGGCCTCTATTTTAGTCTCTTACTCCGACCCGGGGCCCGGCAGAGCGTCAGCCAAGAGGCTGCTGCTCTGCCCTTAGCCGCTTGGCCGGCAATAGCAGCCGTGGCCACTGCCCTGGCGATTGAAGATTGCACGCATGCTGATTGTCAAATCAAGTGGGTTAACGACCTATATATGGCCGGCAAAAAAGTAGGCGGTATCCTCACGGAGGCGGAATTAGATTTAGAAAGCGGAACACCGTCCTTTGTTGTAATTGGCATCGGCCTGAATCTGGAAGAGCCTGTCAATGGGTTTCCCCCTGACCTCAGTGACATAGCAGGCAGCATTTGGAAGCAAGCTAATCCCACTGCCAAAGCAAAGCCAAGGCCTTGGCCTGACTACAAGAACCGGTTGGTCGCCGACATTTTAAACAGGTTGATTAAACTTGTCGATCAAAATTCATCTGAAGAGCTTCATTCTGCCTACTGCAAGCGCTCGTTATTGACTGGCAAGACAGTCAAAATTACAAGTGGTGGGCAAAGCTTTCGCGCCCGAGTCACCGGTATCGGCCGGGACTTTTCCCTGGAAGTGGAAGATGTGCTTGGACGCAAGCAGAGCATCAGCTGTGGCGAAGCCAGCTTACACGACAATGCCTTTTACAAGCAAATAAAAGATAAGCAATAAGAGGGTTGAAAATGAGTCAAAGCGATAAAAAACAAAAAAAGAAAATAAACAAACAGAGCAAAAACCGCCGTCAACGGTTGCAGGCGATTAGTCGTATTGGCGTTATGACAGCGGTTTTAGTAGTCTGTTCTCAAATTTCAATTCCTCTGCCCGGCAGCGTCCCTCTTTCTCTGCAAACCTTTGCGATTGCCCTGCTCGCCTGGACACTGACCCCCGGACAGGCTTTCTATTGTGTCCTGGTCTACCTGCTGCTGGGATCAGCCGGACTGCCCGTCTTTGCCGGTTTCCAAGGCGGTTTTGCCCGCCTCGCCGGCCCTACCGGTGGCTATTTATTGGGTTTTCTCCCCATGGCCCTCCTCTTAAGTCTGGCGGGACAAATTCTAAACCGCCACCGCTACCCGGCGGCCACTTCTACAGTTGGAGCAGATCACCCCAACCGGCAGTCCAGCTCTTCTACCGCTCACAAACCGCTTGTCCGGGCTACCGGCATCCCACTTGTCACAGCTGCAAGTATACTGAGTTTGTCAGGTCTCTTTTGTTGCCATTGTATAGGCGTTCTCTGGCTAGGTCGACAAGCCCATATAAGTCTTTTGTCAGCTGCTGCGACCGGTTCCTTCCCCTTTATCATAAAAGACATCATCTCTTTGGTTGTAGCAGCCCTTTTAGCAGGTTTGATCCACAAGCGTTTTGCCGCCTTAAGGGAGGGACAACAAGCAGTTCTTGATTGACCTCGGTTTCTATCCCTGCAGTTTTTCCCGCTCTTTTACTAAAACAGCAACCGTTTTGGCCAAGGTCTTAATATCTTTACCGGACGTGTTCAGGCAAAGATCATAATTGAGCGGGTTGCCCCACTTTTGGTCAGTAAAATATTGATAGTAGCGCATCCGGTTGGAGTCCACATCTTTGATTTTTTTAGCCAGGAGGCGGTCCGTAAAGTTTTCATTTTCTGCACTGCGCTCACGGCAACGCGCAACCTTGGCGGGCATATCCGCATAGACAAAAATACGCAAGACGTTGCGGTCACGCAAAATGTAGTCGGAGCAACGACCGACAAAGACACATGGACCTCTTTGACTCAATTCATGAATCACCTTAGTTTGTTCACCATAGACCCTGTCATTGTCAAAATAATGGGTCTGGGCATCCAAAGCCGTGGCTGCAAAGGAACGGCCGATATTTAAAGGAATTAAGCCGATACCGGGCATGTGCTCCATTACAGAATCGATATAGCCCGGATCTAAATTCATTTCCTCTGCCACCGCCCGGATAATCTCCTTGTCGTAATAAGTAAACTGCAATTCTTCGGCCAGACTTTTGGCAAACTCCCTACCACCACTTCCAAACTCTCGGCTGACGGTGATAATTGTCATCTTGTCCCTTCCTTTCTATCTGTATTTCCCTGCCTCTATTTTTATAGTAGCATAGTATTGTTTAAAAACACACAAAAATCGGTATAAATATACCGATTTTTGTGTGTTTTGCCATATGTTTTGGTTTTTATTAATTAATTTTCAATGAGCCGACTTAATCCACTGTCAACTTTTCATTCTTCAAGAAGGACTCTTTGCACTTAAAGGCAATCTTGGTCGAAAGTGTGCCGTCATAAACATTGGGGGTAGCAGCCTGATTATTCAAGACACAGTCAGCAAAGTGCTCCACTATATTGATGTAAGCCCCGTGCCAACGTGTAACGAAGTCTTGGTAGCATTCCTGGCAGACGCCATGCTCGCTGTAGATCTGCATCAATGAATCCGTCGGGACACCACCGATCCGCAGCATGCCGCGGGTGCCTATAATTTCTGTCTCGACATGAGAACCATGCGCAGCCGCCCGGCCGGCATAAAAGAAGGCCATGGCATCATTTTCGCACTGCATCAAGCAGGACACGTTGTCACCGTCATCCCAGTCCTTGTATTGTTTAAATTCATAGCAGCCACCGATCGCCCACAGGTCTTTCGGCTCAGAGCCGGTCAGCCAACGGATCAAATCTATGTCGTGAATCGACATGTCAATGAATTGACCACCGGACCGGGGCGCATACTCCAGTGTCCCCTCAATAATAGCGATCGGGTCTTGCGAGTAGCAACGAACCAAAACAATGTCACCGATATCGCCATTGTCAATTTTCTGTTTGGCCAACTGGTAGGAGTAATCGAAACGGCGCATAAAACCCAACATAAAAATTTGGTTTGGATGGGCCTCGATGATTTTTTCCGCTTCCTTGCACTCCTCGACCGTACCGGCTAGAGGCTTTTCGCAGAAGACGTGCTTGCCTGCTTCCATGGCCAATTTAATCATAGCGACATGAGAATCAGTATTTGTCACAATGACAACTGCTTCTACATTCGGATCCGCACATAAATCTGCCGGATCACTATAAACAGCTGTAACACCTAACTCTTTTGCTACTTCCTGCGCCCGACTCTCGTTGCCGTCACAGATAGCCACCAGCTCAGTGGTGGCAACTGCATTGGCGATGTTGCGTGCATGCTCATGACCAAGGCGGCCGACGCCGATAATACCGACTTTTAGCTTTTTCATTTTCCGTCTCCCTTGCTTTCTCACCAGGTTACTGTCAGTTGCAGTTCACTACCATCACCCTCTTTTATGGAAAGGCTATTTGTAGTAAAACTGAACAATTTACACTATGATTATAATACGGTGTCTTCGTTTTTTTGTCGACAATTTTTTCTTGGTCAAACAAATTAAAAGTTTTATCCTTTTTTTTCCAATCCCGGCTGATCTCCCCTTTTCTTCGCCAAAGTGTAGGCTGTCAGGTATGAGGGCAAAACTTTTAACTCAACAGGCAGATCATCCCCGCGCTCTCCCTCGACATCTGTCTCGACAAGATCATCCGGAGAGCTAATCCGCACCTGCTTTCCCCTATAGTATTCAACTTGCCTATGTTCAGCAGCATTACTTAATAAGAGGTCTTTTAAAACAGAAAACTTTTCCCAAAAATTGGATTCCTTTAAAAGAAAAATATGAAACCAACCGTCGTCCTTAGCCGCTTCAACTCCCACAATATTCAGATTGTTTAAAGTGGCGGACAAGAGGATGACCAAATGGCTGTAAAGACCGCTGACCTTTTTTCCATCAATATCTAAGTCCAGCTGATAGCTATTGTTCTTGGTAGATGTGCGGACCACACTGGATAAGTAGGCCCACATACCAAAGCTGGCTTTATCAGCTGCCGACACGTTGTGAATTGACTCCGGTATATCGCCGATCGAGAAGATAAAACTGAAGGCGCGGCGATTGCAAAGGCCGATATCTAATGGTTCCGTCCGCTTCAAATCCAACCGCCTGATCGCATCTTGAGGGCGCGGAGGGAAATTCAAAATACGGGAGACTCCGTTAAAGGTGCCGGAAGGAATGACACCGAAAACAGGAAGCTGGTCAACTTGCGCCTGCACAAGGCCCTCTATAGCCTCATTGACTGTTCCGTCGCCGCCGATTACAAAAAGAGCTTCCACCCCCGCCTCTGCTGCTTGCCGGGCAGGTGGAGCAGCCCCCTCTCCAACCGCTGTCTTAACCAGACTGACCAGTGCAAAATCTTGCGCTAATCTGCTGGCCAATTGACCGGCATAAATCAGACCCTTCTCATTGCCCGCAATCGGGTTAACGATAATTCTTGCTTCCCCCATTTGACTTACCTCTGCCACAAGTCTACTCTGGCGAAGACCGTTTGTTAATTAACAATTAATCTTCTTAATTTAGTCATACATTTCTACTATCTAATGATACTATTTCTTAAGATTACAGAAGAGAGTTTAACAAAAATCTAAAAAAAGAAAAGAGGCATGTAATGGGCTTTATCGGTTGGTTAATCATCGGCGCTTTGGCTGGCTGGATCGCTAGTCGCTTGACTGGCAATGACGCCTCGATGGGGGCTGTTGCCAACATTGTTGTCGGTATTGTTGGCGGTCTGATCGGCGGCCTCGTCCTTAACTTAATCGGTGGACAAGGCGTCACGGGTTTTAATGTTTGGAGTCTTTTAGTTGCTGTTATCGGTGCAGTTATTTTGCTGGCAATTGTCAATCTGTTTAGAGGTAGGCGCAACCGAGGCTAGATGAGAGAAGAATTAAAACCTATTTCCAAAAGTTAAAATAATCAAAATAGGAGATGGGCAAGCTAGCTTGCCCATCTTCTATTTTTCTAGCAGTAAACTGTTCAATGACATCCCAATCTATGTTTTGCACTTCACAGGCTTCATCCAAGGAAAAACGGTAGACAAAGTCCTCAATCCGCCGGGCATAGTCCCCCTCCTTCTGCCTGTGTCAGACAAACAAAGGCAGCCGACACGACGAGCTCTTGACTGACCTCTTGCCAGTCTGTTTCGCGGGCACTTAGGGAAAATTGTCTGGCCAGCTTGGTCAGCAAAGATTGGCGGACGGCCCGCTTGGCTTTGAGAGAGCGAGCATAGGGCAAAGACAAGGCAACTTCCAAGGCCAATATATACATCTAATCTGACCTCTTTCAAATCAGGCCGGGGCTAGACTTCGTGATGAAGATAAAACCCTCTGCCAGGCCAAAGAGTTTCGCCGCCCGTAGAAGAGGCTAGCAAAACTCGGCTCCAACACAGGGTTAAGTGCCCACAAAAGATCACGCACGCTCATTTAAGAGCCGGGTGATCGCTACTGGAATCCCAGTCAGCAATCAGCCTTCCAAAAACCGTGCAGGTTACAGTATTCATAAGCGGCGACTGCTTTTTCACCCTCTGCTAAGACAAATTCAGCGCAGGGTTCTTCGCCCGGATGCAGATCTTTTTTCTGGAAGCCCTGGTTTGTTTCTAAAAGAATAAAGGTGATATAGTGCTTTTCCTCCATGGGGTGGTCTACCGAGCCAACGCGGACACGGACCTTATTACCGTCGATTGCGACTACCGGAACGTGCTTTTCCTGAGCCGCATCTGTCGTATTGGGAACGACCTCTTTCATGGGCTGACCACAACAAGCCGGCGTAGCTGCCTTTTCTCCCAAGAATGTAATAAAGTTGCCACACTCATCGCATTTGTAAAATACCATTTTTTCTCTCTCTTTCTGTGCTGTGACTCTGCCAATTGCAGGGCCATGCTGTCTGATTTACCGTCCCACTACCCTCATACTCGTGTAGAGAGACGATGACATCCACTTCCCGAATGGGTTGTTTTCCTTCGCTTCAGCCTCTTTTTTAAGGTTTCTGCAAAGTGTCATGTTCATTATAGTAAAAGCTTAAAAAAATATTTATCATTAAGCTATACATTTAGGAGATGTAAAGGTTTCTGTCGATCTGCCGTCAAAATTTGAGAGCAAATGTAGTTTTTACACAAAGTGAATCTTTGTGTAAATTTACCTTAACCTGATCCACGATTTTCATAAAGAAAAGGCAACCGGTGATCACTATCACAGCCGTGTGAGAAGATAGCGATGAAGGCAGTTCGGAAAGTGAGACTAAAATACAGGCGAAGGCAGATAAATGCCCAGTTTGCTATTTTGTCACAGGTGGATGATCGGTCAAAAGATACTTGCTCTAAGCAAGAGCTCACCCAGCACGATCTGAAACTGAGCAGCATTTGAGCTTTTCAAAATAGCAAGAGGAGCCGGTCATATCCAAGGCACCAACCCCTCTCTTTACAAAAATATGGTCTTCTGCTCTCAAGAAAATCAGAGCGCTGTTTCGACCGATTTATTTTATTTTTTCAATAATCCTATACTGTGCATTAAAGCCCCTGCCGCTGCCACTGAAGGAAGCGTCCTCCCGGGCCAGGTCCAGCATTTTATCTAAAACATCCTTAGCCTCCAGCAGAGAGCCCGTCTTTTCATCCAGCCGGTCCAGGCCTTTCTCTTTATATTCAGCCATCTTGGCGGCAAACTCGGCGCTGCCTTCGCTCATCTCCCGGCTACCATCCTGCAGGCGGGCGGCACCTGTGTTCAGCTTGCCGGCACCTTTATTCAGCTCAGAAATACCGGCGCGAAGCGGTGCAATACCCCGGTCTTGGATCTGAGAGAGCTGACCTAACTGCTGTGACCTGGCCTCAAATTCTTGTAAGCCGGCAGATAGGCTGTTAGCTCCCCCATTTAAGTCTGCCGAATACCGATCCAATTCCTCTAGTGCAACTGCTAAAGCCCGAGTACCAGCTTGACTTTGTCCAGCACCCTCACTCAAACGCTTAGAGCCTGTCTGCAAACGGCCGGTGGCGTCGTCCAAGTCTGCTACAGCCGTGCCCAAACGGGCTAGAGCCTCCAGGTCAACCTGATCCTGCAAAGCTTCCAGCCCGGTACCGACGGCTGAATCCAAGAAAGCAGCTCCCCAGGCGAGTCGACCGGCTCCCTGTTTCAATTCAGCCAAGCGATCCGGCACCTGTTGGAGGTTATTATCAATCCGCTCACCCGCTTCTGCCAGTTCCTGCATGCCCGGCTTCAATTGCTCCAGGGGGCCCAACTGACCCAGACTGTCATTCAAATCACTCAAAGGTGCCAAGCGCTCACCGGTCTGCTGTGCCGCCTGGCCGATGACCTGCCCAGTTTGTCCCACCTGCTGAGCCGTCGCCCCCAGAGATTGAATCGCTCCCCGAACCGTCCCGGCCTCTTCTGACAGCCCCTTAGCCTCGAGGCTTTCAGCCACAATCGACAGGCTGCCGACCACCTGCTGCAAATCCGCTGTATTGTCGGCTAAAGTCTGGGCCCCGTCTCCAATCGTGGTCAGCTGTTCACTCACATCCAAAGTGGCCAATCCGCTGACATCCGGTATGGTGAGGGCCTGAACTCGATCGTTTAGGCCTTGTAGCTGTGCATTAAAGGCACCATTGCCGTCAGACAGCTGCTGAACAGATCCGGCCGCTTGCTCCACACCCTCCTTCAGTCCTTGGGCGCCGCTCGCCAGGGCTGCCGTCCCCGACTTCAAAGCCTGGCCTTGTTCCAGCAAAGCGGCCTGGGCTGCACCCAACCCACTCAGTTGCGCCGTGCCGGCCCGCAACTGACCGGTTCCTTCTTTCAATCGAGCTAAACCGGAGGCCAGTTCTCGGCTACTCCCGGCCATGGTCTCCGCTCCCTCTTCCAATTTTTCCGCGCTGACGGCAAGTCGGCCTACGCCATTAGTGTAAGAATCCAAACCGGCCGCCAGACCGGCACCTCCCCTGGCCAACTCGCCGGCATAGCCCGGGATTTGCTCCAGCTGTCCAAGCGCCTCCCCTGCCTTATCTGCCAGGAGGCCGGACTGATCATACAAAAGCTGTGTACCTGCCTGGAGCTTGTCCGTGCCGTCGCTCAGTTCCTCAATGCCTGCTCCCAGTTGTTTTTGAGCATCAGCCAATTTGCCGGAGGCCTCCACCAACAACTGACCATTGTCCACCAGTCCGGCTATGCCCGCTTGTAGGTCATCCAGTGATGCGAGATTGGCCTCATTCTGAAAGAGCTCATTGGAGATCAACACGTAGGACTCAATCGGCTCGTAATCTTTAACCTCCATCTCAATAATCGCCTGACTCTTAAAGTCGGCTAATTTGTCTTCGGAGAAGATATTTTGAAAATTCTCCCGCATGCCGGGCAGTAGAAGCGTGGTGACGAGTTCATTCTTGCCGTCCTTGACCACCTTCGAATCCGGTGCCTTGACGTCCGTGGCCATCTCATCGTTAAAATTCATGGCGCTGACCACCACGTAAGGAGCATAGACCTTGGTCTTTCGACCGGCGATGTTTTGCTCGCTGAAATTTTTATTTTCAGCTGACAAGACCAGCTTCAAGTGCCCGGATTGACCCGCCAGCTCCCGGTTGCTCGTCTTCTCTCCATCCAGGTAGTACTCAACCTTGACCTCAACAGGAACCTCCTTATCACTTTGACCCTGGTAGTAGATGTCGTGCGTTTCCTCCTGCCAGTCGATGTATCCGTCATGTGTGGCTATGGCCTCGTCCGTCCTCAGATCTTTAATCTCCTGCAAGTTGGTCTGGTCCTTGCCTTTAATCGGCTCATCTGAATTCAGCCAAACCGAGACGACCTGGTCGGTAATGTCATCGCCCTCTTTGACCCGGTAAACTGTTTCACTCTTGTTAATCACAACCGCCTTGGTCGGAAAGACATTGGCAACTACCAGAGTTGCTACGAGGCCAAGGGTTAACATTTTTTTCCATTCTTTTTTCATTTTGACCCTCCTGGGTTAGATCTTCCCGCAACATTTATACTGACTAAACATCAGGTGTTGCTTGTCTGATGACGTCGGCCATCCGCTCGATGTTGTGCACGTTCTAATCAGGCGTAGTTCTCATTGTGCTTAGATTTCCTCCTCTTCAATCCGGCAGTCGTCTTTTCGATAAAGGGAAAACAAACCGAGATGATGGCCGGCAGGAACAAGATGATGACGACCATGCTGATAACCGCCCCGCGCGCCAGGAACAAACAGATGGTGGATACGATCTCAATCCTGGAGAAGAGACCAACGCCAACTGTCGCCGCCATGAAGGAAAGGGCGGAACTCACGATGGATTTAGAAGTCTCTCGCGTCGCAATCTGTAGGGCCGGCTCCACTTCGCCCCGCAGCTTGTATTCAGCCAGGAATCGGTCCGTCAGTAAGATCGAATAGTCAATGGTTGAGCCCAGTTGCACCACCCCAATAATGATGGAGGTGACAAAGGGGATGGTCTGATTCAAGTAGTAGGGAATGCCCATATTGATCTGGATGGCCAACTCGATGGCTGCGATCAGGACGACCGGGAGGGCAAAAGATTTGTAGACCAAGGCTATGATTAAAAAGACAATTGCAGTCGATACCAGGCTGACTAATTTGAAGTCATGGTCTGAAATTACCGTCAGATCGTCTGTCAAAACCGCCTCACCCGTCAGATACCCCTCCTTGTCATAGTGGTCAATAATCGCCCTCATTTCAGCAATCTGATGACTCACCTCGTCAGAAGCGGTCTGGTACTCTGAATTAACCATCAGCAACTTATAGCCGGCCGCAGAAAAGTTTTCCCTCAGTTTATCCGGCATGAAGTCTGACGGGAGACCCAGCCCCGTCAAGGACTGGTCACTCACCACCGAATTGATGCCGTCGACATCCTCAAGATCAGCAATGAGGTTCGTCAGCTCTGTGTTGGAGAGGTCATCTTTGACGACGACGAAGTGGTTAGTAGCCATGTTGTAATCTTCTTTTAACTTGTTCAAGGCTACAATCGAATCCAGGTCAGGCGGCAAAGACCGGTCCAGATTGTAGTAGACCTCGGTATTTAAGGATCCGAAGACGGCCGGAACAAAGAGCAACAGAAAGACCGCAAATATAGTCCGTTTGTGTCGGATGTTAAAATCAGACAAGCGGTGAAAAGAAGGTAACAAAACCTTATGATTATAGCGGTTAACCAGTTTCTCCGTGACCAAAAGGAAGGGGGGCAACACGATGACGGTCGTCAGCAGGCCGATCACAACACCCTTACTCATGACCAGACCGATATCCTTGCCCAGCCCCAGTTGCATCAGGATCAGGGTGCCAAAGCCGGCAAAGGTGGTGAGCGATGAGGCAAACAGGGCGGAAACCGTCCTGTGGATAGCAATCGCCATGGCCTCATTGATGTTGTCCGTGAACTGCTTTTCCTCTACATAGCGATGGTAAAGAAAGATGGAATAGTCCATGGTAACGGCCAGCTGCAAAGTGGCCGCAATTGCCTTGGTGATGTAGGAAATTTCTCCCAAAAACACATTCGTGCCAAAATTATAGGTGATGGCATAGCCGATGGTCAGGAGAAAAACAAAGGGAATCACCGTCGACTCGTTGGTTAAAGACAACATGATCAGGGCCAGAATGACTGCCAGAGCTACGTAAATCGGGGTTTCCTTATCAATGACGTCCTTTGTGTCCTTAACCAAGGCGGATATACCGCTCAAGTATTGGTTACCGGACTGTAAATCCTTGATCTGCTCAATGGTGGTCATCGTCTGAAAGGAAGAGGAAGAATTCTTGAATTTGACCAGCATCAAAGTTGAATCATTTCCGTAGAAGACGTCCTGCAGATCATCCGGCAAGAGTTCTTTCGGCACCATGCTGCCGACGACGGAGCTCTTGGAAATCACATCTTCAACACCGTCGAACTTGAGGATTTCCTGCCTGAGCGCTTCTGCTTCACGGTCTGACCCCTCCAAGACGAGCATGCCGGTGGCCGCATTTTTGAAATCCTCGTCCAAGATGGCCTGGCCTTTTGTCGACTTCAGGTCCTGAGGCAGGTAAGTCAGAATGTCGTAGTTGACATTTGTGTGGCGGTAACCAATGAAAGATGGAATCAGCAACAAGGTCATGACAACCAGGACCAGCCGAGGGTGACGGCAAATAAAATTGGCAGATTTCTTCATAGCCTACTCCCTCACACTCTCTAAAAAGCTGTTGACAATCTTTAACAAAACAGCCTTCATCTGTTCAATCGTCAGAGGTGAATCGGGCTGCAGAGCCGACTTACAAGTCGAGAGGACCAGTTGCATCATCAAGTACAAAATAAACAGCTGCTCAGCTTCTGAATATTCTCCCGGAAATAGGGAAGCATTTTTATTCAAAACAAACTTTAAAGCTGTGTCTGTCTCCTTAAATCGAACATCACTCTCGATCTTGCCGTATAGAGCCCAGTTGAGGTTTCTCAAGATCAAATTCAGCTCCATGGGGGCTTTTTCCAGATCAGTAATGATGTAATTGATAAAAGAAATATAACGGTCGACGTTAGAACTACTTTCGCAACGGCCCTCCGCCTCGTGGAATAAATCAACAACAAAATCGGAGACAATCTTCTCTTCTAAATCTTTTTTATCTTTAAAATATAGGTAGAAAGTGCCTAAGCCAAAGTCAGTCCCGTCCATAATGTCTCTGATCGAGGTCTCTTCGATGCCCTTATTCCGAAAGGAGGCAACGGCAACTTCCATAATTTTATCTTCCTTCGCTTTTTTGCCCTGTTTTAAACTCAAGAAAAACCTCCTTCAGCCAATCTGAACAGTGTTCATTTTTTGAAGCTTTTACTATCCTAGCAACTTTCTGAACATCGTTCAATATCTTTCATGAATTCTTTTTAGACGATTTTGTTAACAAAAAGAGCTTGCTAGATCTTTCAGGCAAAACAAAAAGGAGCTGTCGCCTATGTCGAGCAGCTCCTCTTGAAAGGGAAATCTTATATCAGATGTCCCTTACTTAGATCCCTCCGTGTAGTCATAAAAGCCCTTGCCGACATTGACACCGGTTTCCCCCCGGTCGATTTTTTCTTTGAGCAACATCATAATCTTGTGATTTAAAGATTTTGGATCATTGACATCTGGTTGCATCATGCGGATGTTATAAACCGTCTCAAGGCCGACTACGTCCATGATTTGGAAAGGGCCAGCTGGCGCGCCGGTGGCCAATCGCCAAGTCAGATCGATGGTTTCGACATCAGATACACCCTTGCCCCAAAGCATTTGCGCTGCATCAAGCAGGGGAACCAACAGTGAGTTTAGGACATAAGCCGGCTGCTCCTTGTAGAGTTTGATCGGCACCATGTTGATCTCATTGGCAAAGCGGACTACTGTCTCGTAGACTTGACTGTCAGTCCCTGAATGCCCCATGACTTCAGCCGTATTGTGCTTCCAAATTTCGTTGGCAAAGTGCAAAGCCATATATTTTTCCGGACGCCCTGTCTCTTCGGCAAATGTTGAAGGCAGTAGGGTTGAAGAATTTGTGCAGAGGATGGTCTTTTCATCCAGCAAGTCACGGATCTTCTGATACATTTCAATCTTGGCCTGAGGATTCTCAGCCATCGACTCAATTACAATATCTGCGCCGGCTAGGGCTTTTTCTAAATCCAGCTCCAGGTGCAACTTCTCGGAGAAATTTCGTTTAGCTTCAACCAGTAGGCGGTCGATTTCACACTCATCAGCCCCGGACCAGTCACGGATCAGGCCGCGCGGATAGAGGTAAGCTCCCATAGGATTGTCCAAGAGGCTACGAGCCTTGTTCAAATCTTCCAACATCAATTGGCTGTAACGCTCAACCTTCGGTTCTGTTCTTCCGATTGACCCTTCACTGCGTAACCAGATGGTCGTGTCATGGCCGGTATAGGCACACATTAAAGCAATCTGTGAGCCTAAGACACCGCCACCTAATATGACTACTTTGTTAAACTCCATAAATATCTCCTCAACTTTCTAGAATGTATTGTGCATTCTATTGTACATCTTGACATCCGTTCTGTTGATCTCGGTTTGTTTTTTGAAAAAGGCGGCCTTTAAGCGGACTATAAGGCATTTTTGAATGGACAGCACCGGCAATTAAGGTCTTCAACCCATCAATTCACTTCTCCCGCTGCTCTCAGAGTAACCGGATAGGTCCGGTCGATGGCAAAGGCACCCAATGGCGCTGTGATGAGGATGGACAAGACAGCCAAAGACAGGATCGTCTGGCCACAAGGCAGGCCAACGCCAAAAGGATCAGCCCGATAGCAGGCAGGCCTGCCTGTAAGCTGTAGCTGACATCGACGGCAGCCCCTACTAAGACAAACAAAACCACCTCAGCAGCCAACCAAATTTTGCCAAGCTTTTCTGAAAGTCTTCCGGCGACAAATTGGCTGCTTTTGGCTTTCAGCATGACAGCCATGCTGAGCACGGCCAACAAGCCGGAATAAAAGCCTAAGGCCAGGTCTTCCACAGCCATGAGGAGAAAGGCAGTCCCTAAAATTAAAATGACCTTGAGGCTGTTTCGGATGTGCTGCCCCCTGCGATAAGCGACCTCAAACAAAAGGGATAAGAGATAACCTGTGATCAGTCCGATTAAAATACCTGTAAGGATAGAGACTGGAATTTTGAGTAGTCCGACAACCTGAACAGAGCTGCCTTGAGCCATGGCTAAGAAGCTGGTAAACAAGACGATGACAAAGACATCATCGCAGGAGGCTCCCGCCAAAATCAGCTGCGGGATCCCCTTATCCGTACCATATTTCCTTTCAATCAGGGCCGTCATCCGTGGGACCACAACAGCAGGAGAAACAGCGGCTATCACGGATCCCAGCAAGGCACTCTCAAGGCGGGAAAGGCCCAAGATGATCGAGGCAAAAAAGACACAGCCCAACAGCTCACAAGCAGCCGGTAACTGTACTTTTTTACACAAGCCCGAGAAAAACAAACCAACAATTATGATAAGTGCCAATGAGGTCAACATGGTCTCCACCCTTTCACTTTTAACATAAAAAAAGCTGAAACCTCTACTAAACAAGTCGTAGAAGTCATCAGCTTGAAAAAGCGGTTTCGGTCTGATCCGGGGGGAGACATCATTCCCTACTTGCTGATTTTATCATCCGATTACTCATATTACAAATTCACAAAAAGATCCAACCAGTAGCCCAACGGAGACAAAATCACAGAATCACAGGGCAGGGTCAGACGCTATGAACAGTCTGATAGAACAAGTCTGCCAGCTCTTCACAATCAGATGATTGGTAACTTCTAAGCTGCATACTCCCTCAAGCCAACATCAATCTGCAATTAAGCTTTATCGCAAATCAAAGATATCTTCCAGACCGGCCTCAAACATGGAGATCTACATATGCTCTATATAGGTTTTCCCAAAGGGGACTGTATACTTTAGGTCATCTATCTGCCAAAGGTTCCAGACCATTTTGTTGGCAATCGTCTTCAACAGTTTTTCATCCGGCTCCCTATCCCAGCGCTCACGATAATAATCGGTAAAGGTCAGCAGCGCATTAATCCTGGCGATCAACAGGTTATCCAGCTTGAGTACGGCCTTTGCCACATTCTTGAGTACGGCCTTTGCCACATTATTTTCTAACATCCCGGGGGAGGGGAAGGTCACATAAGTCCCGCCATTCTCCTATGACTCGTGGAGAACCGCTTCATATGCGTACAGCTTTTGAGCATCCATGACGGACCACCCTATCACAGACTTATCCTTGTCTGCTGTCCCTTTCATTTCGCTTGTAGCAAACTTAAAAAAAGTGACTGAGCACTTTCCGGATGATGAGGACAAGCGCAAAGAGGCGGGCAAAATCCAGGGTATAAAACGCTCTGGACAGGGTCAACGGATCATTCAACAAATGTTTAACAGCTGAATAAGACCGATCTCTTAAATCTGCTATGCGCTTTCTTTGCTCCAGGCGGGCATCCGGCATAATGGGTTCGCCAACCACCAGCACATAGCACTTTTTGCCCAGGAGCAAACGCCTTTTCTCCACGTCTCTTTTAACTTTACGGATAGCCATCGGTATAACCGGTTTATCCGCCTTGATTGCCATGTGAAAGGCGCCGTTTTTAAATTCACGAAGCCCGTCGTAATCATTCAGCAGAATGCCCTCCGGATAAAAGTGCACAATGCCATCTGCCCCCAGTTCTTGTTCAACAGTTTGAACAAAGGCCTTGCCCCCCACCAGTTCAGTCGGAGTCGGAATTGTCCCGGCTAATTTTAAGATACCTCCTGCAAGCGGCAAATCTAAATTTGATGCCAGGGAAACAAAGCGGGGGATGTTGGGGAATAGGGCCAGCCAGACCATGAGACAATCCAGAGAAAGAATATGATTTGAGATGCTGACCGCTCCCCTGCCGTCTAAAGGCTTAAGGTTTTTTCGATCAACAACCCTAAATCCGTGCAACAGGTAAAGCAGAATCCAACCCAACAAAAGGACGACCAGCTTAAGTGGAAACCATAAAATATCCGCTATTTGTCTAGTGAGGTGACTTCTTTTTCTGCGCAGTTTGATTTTTTTCCGACTGATCAACTTAAACCGCTTCGACTTGGTTTCGGGTGGTTTTGGATAACCGGATTTTTGATGCTTAGCAATGGCATCCTTATACAGCTGTTCCAGCTGACGGGATGTATCGGCAACACTCATGCGGATACCCAGGTCAGCATATTTCTGACTGAATACTGCCCGCTCCTGAGGATGCTCGATCCAGTAATCAATTTTTTTGGCCAAATCAACAGCATTGCCGGCTTCAAACAAAGACTGTTCATGTAAGGCAAAATCTTTCGTTGCCGACAATTTTGAGTCGGAAATAACCGGCACCAAGCCTGATGCCAAAGCCTCCAGGCAGGAAATGCCCTCCACCTCAATATCGGCCGCATGGATGTACAAATCAACCTGATGCATCAACTCAGCCAGGTCCGGTTGGCTATAAAACTTAAAAGATGTCTGGTTGGGCAAATCCTCAGCTAATTTTTCCAGGCGTCTTTGTTCCGGTCCCTGTCCGGCAAAGAGCAGTTGGATCTGATCCTTGTATTTGCTTTTTAAAACCGCCTCAAGCAATAAGTCCTGTCTTTTTTCACGCGACAGACGGCCGACCATTAAAATTTGAAAATTTCCGTCAGCTACCGGTTTTTCTGCTTGTGGCAGCGGTTTGAAAATGTCATTTACCCCGTTAGAAATCACCCGCAGTTCTGCCCGATAGTGGCGTTTTCTTAACTCTTCTGCCATCATCTCGCTGGGGCAATGAATGTAGTTAAATTTGTCGTAGAAACGGTTTTCAAACCGGTCGTAGATAAACTCATTCAACCGCTTGTCCCGTCCCAGGCGAAGCGTATAAGTGATGTTCTGAGGCTCGATGTGAAAAGAGGCCACCGTGGGGATATGCATTTGCCGGGCAATTTTTTCACCCTGAATGCAAAAGGGCGTCGGCAGATGAAAATGGATAATATCCGCACCTAAAAAGGCATCATAAAATGCCGGCAAGTCTGCCTTGGCAAAGGCAAAACCCTGCTGGTCCACCAGGTGCTGAAACAAAGGAAGTTTGAATTCATCCACCATCACCTTGCCCTCACCCGGCTCTCCGGTTGAAACCACCACTACCTCATGCCCCATGCACTTCAAAGCTTTAACATTTCTTTGAGTAGCAGTCGCCACACCATTTTTAGATTCATCATATAGGTCTAAAACATGTACGATCTTCATCCCCATCATCCTTGTCGAAAGCAATTCAGTTGTTGATCTTCAGCCGGGTACCATCCAAGAGTGTAAAAGACTGTTCAAAAGTGGCCCCTACAGCATTCGCAATCTCCTTCAATTCCTCTAGCGTCAAGGTTTCTCTTTTCATCTTTTTATACAAGTTTTGCCGGGTCTGACCAATTCGCCTGGCCAACTCAGAAAAAGAAAGGCCTTGCTGTTGGCAGAGTTTTTTAACCAGTTCAGATGTCGTCATATCCAATCCCCTCCTCTCTTACCAGTATTGTAGCCCATATGGTTTCGCCTCTTCAATAAAAAGAGACACGTCTCCCGCTGGCATCAGTCTCTAAACAGCAAACACCAAAACTGCCTTTTATACCTCTAAAAAATGATTAAACAGGTACAGTTTAAAATCGTCCAGGCAAAATACCTTAGTCGATGTAAAATCACCATAGTGCTTAACTAAGCCTGACCAGCTGCAGGTCTTGGCCTGATTGAGTGCAAAAGAATTTTGCTGGAGAATCCGAGATATGAGAACAGTTGGCTCCTCTTTTTTAAATTGCCGATGATCCAGGGAGCACTCATATTCGTAAAGTTATAGTAGACGTCATATCTGTTAGACACATATAGGGTGATCTCCTCACCCTGCGGAAAAGATGGAGAAGAAGAATCAGTTTGCAGGCGCTCACAACATTCTTGCTCTGTTAAGACCTCGTCAAAATTAAGATAATAGGGATGCAATTCTTCCGGAATATGTTGTTTTTGAATGCGAATGGGATAAAGCTTACGATTTTCACCCTCACAAGTTCCTTCGTGCACAATAAACTCACATTCAGAGCAGCGCTTTTGCCAGATATGTTGGGCCAGGTGCAGCACTTGGACAAGTTCCCGCCTGTTCTCCTCATTGATGAAGCATTGCCAACGCGGCATAATCTCAGCATCCATCAACAAATCAGTGGCTTGTATGACTTCTGCAAATGCCCCCCTGCGTCCCACATACCGATCTTGTGTGTCCTGTAGCCCAAAAAGGGTCAACTGTACCTTTTTAACACCAACGGATTTTAGAAACGGGATATATTGCTCATCCCGGACCATTCGATAGAAACTAGCCAATTCAAAGCGCCTGGGGAGTGTGTTTTTTGAGATCAGATTGTCTCGCCTCCATCTATCGACATAATCATCACAATAATCCGGTTCTCTGACCCAACTATAAAAGGCAATGCTATCAAAAAAGGGAGCAAAATAGTCGACGATGAAGGCATCTGCATCTGCGTCCATTCTGCGGTTGGGCATGTGGCCCAACCAACAGTGCAGACAACGATTCGGGCAGCCATACAGGTCTACCATCAGATTCAATGATTGACCGATCATTGTAAAACGCCTCTATGCTAGAACATGCTCATCTTTAAGACTGATGTGCTCTTCGATGTTTTTTCTAATCTGTTCAAACCGGTCAAGGTGCACCGGGTGATTGAAGTTAGCCGTTATGAGGTCGTAAGAGGAGTCAAAATATTTTTTCACCGCCGCCTTGGCGCTCATTCCGGCCAGCATGTAAATCATGTATAGGCCCTGTAAAATGGCTTTAGAGACCAGGGGATCACCAGCCGAGTAAGTAACGATCTGGCTAAAGACGAGGTACAGTTCATTTTCAACAGAGTAATTCTGGTAAATAATTTTCGTGTCCTCCGTCTCTCTCAAGACAATGAATTGATGGTCCGTAGACAGCAATTTTCCCAACAAAGAAGAGATTTTATCGATACATACAACGGCTGTATTGGGGTCATTCGTCCCCGGACTCAAGGCCATGCAGGCAATCTCGGTCAGCTTAATCAACTCGTGGTGGTAGTCGTCTTCGTTGTTTTTATACATATTGATGACCAGGGCCGAACTAATCTGTTTCTGCAAGGCCTCCTTCTCTTCATCGGCCATAGTCTCCTGCCCGAATATCCTTAAAAGGCCCAGGGCCTCCTCCGCGGTGGCATATTCACCAATTCTTTTGGTAATGGTCAACTCGGTTTTAATGCCCTCCAGGTCACTAAGAATCTCATCCGCCTTAATTTCAAAAAGATAACCTGTCTCTCCTGCTAAGATGGTGAGCTCCGTAGCCGGTTGATCATCCTCATAACGCTTGGCTTTTTTTCTAAGCTCAACGGCTCTGTCAATGAGCGGGTCGCAGTCATTGTAGACGCTTTCAATAATGTTAGAGATTTTAAGATTATCCAGCACCTGTTTAGAAAACACAACAAAGGCAATCATGGCAATAATGGCATAAGCAATTCCAAAACTGCCCGTCACGACGTGTTGGTCTGAACTGAGTCCTTGAAGCATGACAATGCTAATGACCGAGTAAAAAAAGCCACTGACAAATATGCCGTACAGGCCCAGTACGTCGGTTTTATCAATAAAGCTTTGAACCATCCTCGGTGTGATACTGCTGCTGTATTTATTGAGCACAGTAACGATGGTCGTAAAAGAAAAAATGCTGATGGTCAAAAAGACACCGGATATATTAGATAAAAAATTAACCGAAACATCAACCGACAAGAGCATCTGATCGGGTATGTAAGATCGTAAAACAGGATATCGATGGTCAAAAAGCCAGGTGATTAAAAGTAATGACACCGTTAAAAGGATAAATTTCGACATTTTAACCAAGTTTTTTTGATTGATAAACCACAATTTAATTTTGGACCCCATTGCTTTTTCCTTTCACCTAGGCACCGCGAACTCACCGGATGACCTAGTTATAGATTTTCTTTTTATAAACGAACGGCAGCAAGTAGCCGGCAAAACTTCTGACATAAATCTACAGATTAGAATATCAAAAAAAGTCTCTGAAGGTCTTGAAGATTACTTCTTTTAGCAGGATAAAAAATCAGGCCGCAGTTATCAGCCCGCTGGGGCAGTGACAAGGGCCCGTTCTCTCGCCCAAGGCTGCCTTTGCAAGACGAACAAGAGGGTAAACCCGGCACTCAACACTTCCCACAAGCTTGCAATTTATTCTTGCGGTCCGGACTCTGGTTTTAAAACCTGACGAAATTGTGCACATGGCCTATAATGTAGGCATATTTATTAATAAAATCAGCGGAGCGACTAAAAACAAACAAGCGTGCACATTTTATAAGGATGTTAGCTTGGAGGCAGCAGCTTCGGCCAAGGCCGCCCATGTTTCAAACCGCACCGTCATCCCGATAAGACATCAAATCTACTAAGTCTATATGTAAACCAAGCGTAGGGGGACAGGCATGACAACATTCAATGAGACCGGCTTCAGAGCCTTCTATCACACCATATGCGCCTTGGAATTAAATGATAAACTCCGCAACAAATTAAAAAATTGTCCGGGTATAGAAAAGGCCTCGCATGGCATTTTTTATGGCTATATTGACACGGAAAAGGGCTTAATGTTAGAGGTTCTAGGCACAGGTAAAGAGACGCCGAAGAGCTTTTATTTTAGAGAGCCTTACGAGGGACGACGGATTACAATCCACATCGGAGAGGTTGAAGACCTACCCTTCCTTTGCTTCAAAAAACTGGAACCTCGCTTTCAGAAACAATTTGCCCCTCGAATTGAGAAATTAAAGAAATACGATTCTCCGGTAGATTTGGAAAAAAGCCGCAGCTTAGATTTTTTAGACCACCTTCGTTCGCCACAATTTCCGGACGATATTCAAGTGCTTTTTGTTGCAGATGACCTGAAACCTGAAGTCTGTTGGGTTCGCCTAACCGGTCTTGGTGACCACTGCTTTTATGGAACATTACTCAATCAGCCCTACCAGGATTTTGGTAAAAGCTTAGGCGAACAGGTGAGCATCCAAATCTTTGAGCCGGAAGACAAAGACCTCATCTGCGTGGCCAACCTGGACGATGGAGCGGATGGCAAGTTAGTCAAAATCGAAGCCCCCCTATCCCTGCTGACGTCCGGACACGTTTCGGAAGACGATCATGCCGACTTCCAGATGGCTGTGGGCAAGATGGATACCTTCAACTATGCCTTTTACCAAAACAACATCCGCCCCATTCGTGACATACGCCTTTTAAATCGAACGGGAGACCCTGCAGAAGGCTTATCCCTCCGCATCCATTCGGACTTTGATTTTTTTGAGTCCTATGAGATGCCTCTGCCGGCAGTTCCTTCCGGGAAACCGGTTTTGCTGGAAGATCCCAAGCTGACGATTCACGGACAAAATCTGGCGGATTTAACAGAAATGGTAACCGTTGCGGTTACAGTAGAGCTCTGTCGTGGTGAGGCGGTTTTGTGCACCTGCCAGGCTCAGATGACGGTGCTGGCCTATGACCAATGGCAGGGAGGTTCAAGTTACAGGGATTTGTTGACGGCCTTTGTGCTCCCGAACCATCCGGCCATTCCAGCTCTGTTGCGCGAGGCCGCCAACCGCTTGGAACAATGGGGCAAACCGACCTCTTTAGAAGGTTATCAACGCAAGGATCCCAACCGTGTCCGAGATCTGGCAGCGGCAGCCTATGCGGCTATTCAAAAAAAGAATATCGTCTACGCGGAACCGCCGACCAGTTTCTCAGTCGCAGGGCAAAGAATTCGTACCCCGGAGACCATTTTGGAGCAGCGCCTAGGAACGTGCATGGACTTGACATTGCTTTATACTGCCTGCCTGGAGGCCATGGGCTTACATCCGATTCTCGTAATGATGCAGGGCCACATTTTTGCCGGTGTATGGTTAAGGGAGCGGTCGCTGGAAGAGCAAATTAATAGTGACATTATTCTAGACAATCTTAAAGAATTGACGAGTCGCATCGACAATGGTGCAGACGAGATGACCTTCGTCGAGTGCACGGCCATGTGCTCCGGTAAGGAGATTAACTTTGAAGCAGCAGAAGCATTGGCCAAACAGACTCATTTATTAAATGAAACAGACTTTAATTACGCCATTGATGTGGAGTTGGCACGTAAGCATAACATTCGGCCGCTTGCATCTCGTATCCGCGAGGGTGGCATCTATCAAATAGAGGTGGAAGAAAAGCAAGAGGGCGATTTGACAGCGGCGCCGACAAACCTGGGGCTATCGCTCGTCCAAACCGCATCTGCCACCCCCAAAAAAATCACCACTAAAAGAGAGCTTTGGGAGAGCAAACTCCTGGATTTGAGTCAGCGCAACATGCTGCTGAACTTGCCGCTGAATGCCTCCGTGATGCCGATTATGTCCAGCCACGTGGATGAGTTGGAAGATGCTCTGGCAGACGGGCAAGCTTTTCACCTACTGCCTGCAGCCGATTGGATTACAGGCCTCACCTACTTAACAGTTGATGAAAACGGTAAGGAGAGTCAGCCGGCTAACTGGCTGCTGGACGCCATCCGAGAGCGGGGGATTTTTGAACTGACCCAGTGGCCGGCCGGTCAAGATTTTGACTACGGTGAAAAATTCCGCCAGGAATTTCGCAGCCACCGCCTGTATACATTTAGCGGAGCAAAGCAGTTAGACCGAGAGTTGACTACCATTTACCGGGCAGCCAGGTCTTCCCAGCAGGAAAACGGCGTTAGCAGCCTGTATTTAGCCATTGGCCTGCTGCGCTGGTTTTCTGAGCCGGACAGCAGCAAGCCGAGCTATGCCCCCCTCATCCTTCTACCAATCGAAATCATTCGCAAGTCGGCTAACCAAGGCTATTCTTTACATGCCAGAGATGAAGAGCCGCATTTTAATATGACCTTATTGGAGATGTTAAAGCAAAACTACCATCTCGACATCGCCGGCTTGGATCCTCTGCCGGTTGACGAATACGGCATCGATATCAAACGAACTTTTTCGCTGGTTCGGGGGGCACTCTACACCTTAAAAGGCTGGGATGTCATTGAATCTTGTGTCATCGGAAACTTCAGTTTTGCTCAATTTGCCATGTGGAATGACCTGCATACCGCCGGTGACTTGCTGGACAACAGCAAGGTGGTGCGCAGCTTAATGAAGGGGTATGTGGATTGGGATCTTTCAGAGCCCAACACACCAGCAGAGGAAAAAGACTCAAGCACCCCCCTGTATTTGCCGATTACGGTTGATGCAACCCAGCTTAAGGCCATCGAAATGGCTGCCGGCGGGTCTACCTTCGTCCTCCACGGGCCACCCGGAACCGGAAAGTCTCAAACGATTACAGGCATGGTGGCAAACCTGATGGCACAGGGCAAGCGCGTCCTTTTTGTGGCAGAAAAGATGGCGGCTCTCTCCGTTGTGCAACGTCGCCTTTCTGCTCTGGGCGTGGGCGATTTCTGTCTGGAAGTCCATTTAGACAAGGCCAATAAAAAACAGGTGCTCTCTCAATTAGAGAAGGCTCTGGACATCCGACATCCGGACCATCGAGCGGAATATGACGAGCTGCACAAACAGACACTGGAACAAAAGGCAAGGCTGGATGGCTATGCCAAACACCTGCATGCCGTTCACAGGGGCGGTTATAGTTTGAGAGAATTGGTGGACCTATATGAGAGTGTACGCAACGAGGCGGAAGAAATACACTTTGATAGTTTTGCCGTAGGGCAGTTATCGCGCTCCCAGATACAACGTCACCTCTCACTCCTAGGTCAATTGACAGCAGCAGGTGAAGCCCTCGGTGACATAAAAAGCCATCCACTTAAACATCTCAAGATAAAGGTTTATGGGGCAGATTTAAGGATGGCCGTAAGGAATATATCCCAACAATATATCGAGGCACTCCAAAGTCTTCAAGCAGCGGCAACCGAGGCCGCACAATTGTTACATGTAGACAAACCCGAGAAGCGAAGCAATTATGCCGATCTGGAACAGCTCGTGCTACTCTATGAAGCACAAAAACAAGAAGAGCCGCCCCTGCTCCATGCCATTGACCGTTACCGCGAAGAACTCCAGGCCTACTACCAAAAGGCTCAGGAGGTTAGCCGGCAGGAACAAAAAGCACTTGAGACCTGGGAGGTCGCTTTTTTAGACCGGGACATGTCACGGTATTTGACCAAGCACGAGGCGGCGAGCAAAAAGTTTTTTGGCAAAACAGCCGCCATGACCGCGGTCGTGGCAGATATTCAAGCCTATGCTAAATTACCGATCACCTTTGAGTCCATTCCTCTTTACCTGCAGGACATTATCGTCTTTCAGGAGCAGAAAAGAAAGCTGCAAGACATGGCAGACGCCCTTCCCGCAAGTGCCAAGCCGGTGCTGGAAGCGTTCCCGACGGCAGCAACCTTTAAGGAGGCTCTAGAGGAGGTCGCCCATTACCGCCAACGGACGGCAGATTTCCCCGGCGGCCCGGAGGCCATCCAAACTTTAAATACAAATCCGAAGGTTGCCTCTATTTTTGAGAATTACCAGGCTCAATACCAACAAGCCCGGTCAGCAGAAGCCCAATTGAATGAGCAACTGGGCCGCCGAATTGAAGATGATGAGGTAAATTGGATTGAGGCGGACACCGCTTTTTGCCAATACTTGAGAGATGAACCTGCGGCCCTAAAGAATTGGGGGCTCTACAGCCAAGTCCGGGAGGCTTGTGCGGATGTAGGATTGCAGCCTGCGATTGAGGCCTATGAAAACGGCCTGGCAGCCACGATGCTTCCATCCGCCTATAAAAAAGGTTTTTATCGCGCCCTGATTAACGAGATCATCGGTTCAGACGACATCCTCAGCCGCTTTTCCGGCATGACCTTTAATGAGTCTGTGCAACAATTTAAGCAACTGGACGACCGCTTGCTACAATTGACCAAGCATGAAATTTTTTACCAGCTGGCCTCCCGCGTCCCCTCCTCTTGGACATCACCGGAGATGGGCATGGAGCTCAGCCTCCTGCGGAAAGCAATTGGAAGCCATGCACGCGGTATATCGATCCGAACTTTGTTCGATCGCATTGCCAACCTTCTTCCCATCCTGTGTCCCTGTATGCTCATGAGCCCCAATTCTGTGGCTCAGTATTTGGCCCAAAAGAATGACCTGTTCGATGTCGTCATTTTTGATGAGGCCTCGCAGCTTCCGACTTGTAAGGCCGTTGGGGCACTGGCCAGAGCTAAAAATGCTGTGATTGTAGGCGATCCGAAGCAAATGCCACCAACCTCTTTCTTTGCGGGAAGCGGCCCCAATGTCGAGGACTTGGCGCTTGATGATTTGGATAGCATTTTGGACGATGCCTTGGCGCTTGGCATACCGTCACAGCACCTGCAGTGGCATTATCGGAGTCAGCATGAGAGTCTAATCGCCTTTAGCAACCGCACCTTTTACGATAACAAGATGTATACGTTCCCGTCTGCCAATGACCGTGAGCGGCATGTGACTGCGGTTCATGTAGAAGGGGTTTACAAGAACAGTACCAATGTGAAAGAGGCCGAAGCCATTGTTGCAGAAATTGTTCGTCGGTTTCACGATGATGACTTAAAGGGACAATCGATTGGCGTCGTGACCTTCAACGTAAAACAACAGATTCTGATCGAAAACCTACTGGCAAAGCAGTTTCAGGAGGACCCATCCCTGGATGCCTGGGCCAGCAATACTGACGACCCCATCTTTGTAAAAAACCTGGAGAATGTTCAGGGCGATGAACGGGATGTCATTCTCTTTTCAATCGGGTATGGGCCGGATGAGCAGGGACGCGTTTCAATGAACTTTGGTCCCATCAACCAGGTCGGCGGTGGTAAGCGCTTAAACGTTGCTTTTTCCCGAGCGCGTGTGACGATGACCGTCTTCACCAGTCTTTATTCCACGGACATTAGGGTGACAGAGAATTCACCGGACGGGCTGGTGGCATTTAAAGATTTCCTGCATTTTGCTGAAGGACATCGGTTGCCACCAGAAACTCATGAGCCTATACAAGATGCCGATGTGCAGGTGACATCCGGCATCTTAAATAGCATCTGCTGTGCTCTAAAAGAGGCCGGCTTCCAATGCATCCCTATGGTTGGGCGTTCTGATTTTCGGGTGGACCTGGCCGTAGTCGACCCCTACAATGACGATCAGTATTTGATGGGTATTCTCTTAGATGGAGAAGGCTACCGGCAGACGGAAAACACCAGAGACCGGGAGGTGGCCCAGATAGGTGTTCTGCAACACCTGGGTTGGGAACTCCGCAGGATTTGGACCATTGATTGGTGGGATAACCGCGATCGGGTGCTCAATCGTTTGTTGACGCGGCTCGAAACATTAAAAGAAGCATCCAAGCAAAGGCATGAGGCGGCAAGAGCGGCCGAGGAGGCTCACCAAAAGGCAGTGGCAGACCAGGCATCGCAGGCAAAGGCCCTGCGGGAAGAACTGGAGCGACAGTCTGTAGAGGTGATGGAGGAAGACCAAGCCGGAGAACGGGCGGAAAAGGAAGTGCGCATTGTGGTTTCATCGCCCGCGGATACGGCTGCTGTGGGCAAGGTGGAGCCGCCTGTGAATCCGGTATCACAGCCGGGCGTAAGTGAGGCCGGGGAAAATGTTGGTGAGGCTGTCCGGGTAACCGGTGCCGGGCTTCCTGAGACCAATGCTGCCGGCGACGCAAAAGAGGTGTATGCGGACCTCGACGGCAATGCAGCAAAAATAGACGTTGACCATGATGCAGACCATCAAGTTTCCCAAACAAGACCAGATGACACGGTGGATACGCCTGTTGATGAAGCTTCAGAACTGAAAGCAGAAGCTGAGCTAGCTCAGCCGGAAGTTGAAATTGATGCTGAAGCCTTTAATGCTTCATCTCAAGTAGCTGAAGCGGATATGGTAAAAACAAGTGACAGTGTCAATATGAAACCGGCCGGCGATATAGAACTAGAGACAGATACGGCGGGGACTGGTGCCGACAAGGGTACTGCCTGTGCAAGCAAAACTGCAGTGACCGAGGCAGGTAAAGACGCGATGCCAAAATCGCTAGCTACACAAAATCTCATAGAACCCGTTCCCTATACATATGCGGACGATGCAGAACAGCCATTGAGTGCTTCCGAATATGTTTTGCCTGAAAACAGGGAACTCATTGGTCAGCAGGCCATAGCTATTTTGGAGGCAGAAGCTCTTATTTTACGCGACTTGTTAATCCGAAAATTGATGGCCTCTTTCGGTGTTAATAAGAGTGCTGCCGTATCCGAGGCGACCGAGCGAGCAATCAGGGCCGCTAAAATTAAGACAACTAGGAGAAAAGGAATTGTCTTTTGCTGGGCGCCAGATCAGGATCCGAAGGCCTACTATGGGCTCCGGGTTGCCAATGAGCGGTTGATCGATGAGATCTGCATCCAGGAGTTGTGCAATGCCATCGTCTATGTCTTGCAGGAACAGGAGGAATTGTCCCAGGAGGATTTGGTTCGGGAGGCTTCGCGCGTCCTTGGTTATAAAAGGCTTGGCAAAAACCTAGAGGCCACTCTGACCGAAGGGGTTAAGTTTGCTCGGTCCACCGGAGCCATTGTTTATGTGCGGGGCGGCACCTTCCGACTACCATCAAAAGGCGAACAAGAGGAAAGCTGAAACTAGAGCTAGATGGCTATACAAACTGGGACAGCTGATCTCTTTTGCACAAACCGCAAAAAAGTAGCCTTATCACAGGCTACTTTTTGCTTCAATACAGCATGGTAATAAAACGACATTTTAAAATTGAAAATGGGACAAGCGTTTTTCTGTATTTTCCTCTTTTAAAAAAATATCGGCCATGTAGCGATTAGACTAGAAACTTTAGTCATTAACCAATGAGCTCCCCCCAAGTTTTTCCGATAGTGAGGGCCTGCTTTTGACACTTTCTTTTTATATGCTACTGTAGCTATTTCTGTTATTTTTTGCCATCTATCTACTGTCTGACGATATTTTTGAAGCTTATTCTCTACTCTTAATTTAACTAGCCTAGCTCGCCTTTTCCAGACCTTAGCTGTCTGTTCTTTTTAAGGCTGGCCCAATTTCTCTTGCACTTTTATACGTTCCCTTGATCCGACACCCTTCTATCTCTCTTTGATTTGAGACCTCTATGAAATTACATTACTCTCAAACTAATAAAAAAGGGCTGCCGTCAGCGACTACGTTTGAGACCCCTATGAAATTACATTACTCTCAAACCTAACCTCTTGATATTATTGTACAGTGATTGTTTGAGACCCCTATGAAATTACATTACTCTCAAACCGTGGGCGTTTTACAGACTGCAACATGCAAGTTTGAGACCCCTATGAAATTACATTACTCTCAAACGCTAGCCGCTGAACCACTTCTTGCTGACGAGTTTGAGACCCCTATGAAATTACATTACTCTCAAACATGAGAAAAGCCACAAAACGTGACCGACCGGTTTGAGACCCCTATGAAATTACATTACTCTCAAACCTGGTGACCTTCCCTTGAAGCAGCACCACGGTTTGAGACCCCTATGAAATTACATTACTCTCAAACTTATAGTTCAATCATAGAGAGGAAGGGGAGTTTGAGACCCCTATGAAATTACATTACTCTCAAACCCCAAATTAAGCAATAACCCACAGCAAAAAGCCGAACCCTTCAACCAATCACTTGCAAAGCCGCTTTCACGCCCCCTAAAACTCATGATTAATCAGATATTTCACAGAGATCCACATCGACAATAAAGCGTTGCTCCAATGCCAGAAGCGGATGAATCGCACTTTCAAGCATCACAACATTATATCCATGCGTCAGCACCGTATGGAGGAAGGCACGTGTTTCCGAGTCCGA
The DNA here is from genome assembly GCA_947253135.1 of uncultured Clostridia bacterium. Taxonomy (GTDB): domain Bacteria; phylum Bacillota; class Clostridia; order Saccharofermentanales; family Fastidiosipilaceae; genus CAMXYS01. Next base: position 9,777 of record CAMXYS010000003.1, on the reverse strand, counting down.
CATGACGCAGCGAAGGTTGTATAAAATAAATAGCTTATTGCCCTCCAGCTCTGAAACCAGTTCGAAATAGTCAATGATTTTCTCGCCCAGGGAATCATAATCCTCAACAAATTCAAGGCCACACGCCTTAATCAGTGAGGAAACACTGATTTTAGAAAAATTTATATTATTACTAAAGGAAAAGGAAGCCTTAAGAAAAAAACTTTCAACCGCACTCAGTAATTCCAGGCCTTCCTGATAGTGTTCACCTTCAAGAATGGACTTTTCTAACAAGGTAGCCGTCTTATTTAACAGCGACTTTTTATTGAGGATGAAGGGAAAGTAGTCGTACAGCAGCTCCACGGTCTTATCCATGGGCTGAATTGCTCCATCGATGGACACGACACTCCTGCCCGTCTTCCCTTCAATCTGCTGCTTCACGTCACACAGCAATTCATATAGGAGCCCTTGATTTTCAATGACTATGCTGAGGACCCGGTCGCAGTCTGTATCAAAAACATGGTTGATGGCCGGATAAACAAACTTCATAGGATGATCAACCTCCGATCACTGTCCACCACATCACTCTTATTTTCCCCAACGACAAACTCCATTTTAGAAAACTGTTTCTCTGTCACCGTCAAAATCTGGACGATACCGGCCGAAGGCTTGTTCTGCCTAATCAGGTGTCTGACAGAATTTTCTACAGTCGGGGTGGTCATCAACTTGCAGTAGACCGATTTTTGCATCATGATAAAACCATTTTTGATCAACAACTTGCGAAAATTGCGATAAGTTCTCTTGTGCTCTGCTGTTTCCATGGGTAAGTCAAAAAATACAAGTATCCGCATAAACCTATAACTCATAAAGTTGTCCTAATCCAACTCGTAAAATCTAATTAAAGACAGGTCTTCCTCGTTAATGGCGTCCAAAACACTTCTCGTATAAATTTTAATGGCATTCAAGATCGACTGCCGCAGGCCGTCGACCTTTACATGGCTTTCTAAGAACTCCCAGAGGGTCCGCTTTTCTTCTTTGTCAAAGTAGGCAGGATGCATCTTGTAGACCTGCCTGTCAACAAGAATTCTGAAGGGCTCCATCAGGTCACTCCCCAAGTTAAAGTAATTAAACATATTGGAATGGAAGAGCCCGAGCTGGGTCAAATAGCCGTTGGCGACAATTTCTCTGTTGAATGCGGACAATACCAGGCTGTAACCGTAATTTAAGGCAGCGTTGGTGGCATTGTCCGCCGTTCGGGTGAAGTCCATCCCAAAAAGTGCATTGAAGTATACCTTGGCCGCATGGCCTTCTCGGTTGGAAGCATCCAGAAACTCGACCTGACCGATGTAGGACCGTAGAAGTTCTGCCTCCTTACCATGTCCCTGTTCCGATAAGAAGTCAGCCTGCAGTCTGATTTTTTCACTGACGATTTCACGCCAGATTGTGTCCTTGGTCTCCTGGCGCCAAGCCACCTGTGTCCTGATTTTAGCAGAACAGTCGTGACTCCCGTGATGGGCAACCAATTCAGCTGCAGGATTCCGCTTGGAATCACAAAAGATGACCTTTATTTTCTTTTGAATTAAAGCCTCAATCAGACATCCGGTGATGGAAATGGCCGGATTCTCGACTACCAGGATAGCGACCTCATCAAGCAGCACGCGCTTGGTCTCAAGCGCGCGCACCACCATATAACCCATCTTGTAATCAAGCTTGGCCCGGCTCGAAACAATCACCGTCCGCCAACTCATAGCAGGTCCAGCAGGTTTGGGGACCGCTTGGACCACAGCCCGGATGGGGATGTATCCCAGACCCTGACATCCTGATACCTTTTCCCCAAATTTGAAATTGCAGAACTGGCTGAAGTTGCAGCAGATCCCTTTTTGCCGCCGACCAGTGTGAGGTCACAGCCTCCGGCAATGCGGCCAAAGACCTGGTGGATGTTGAGCAGGGCCTGTGCCTGTTGTTTGATGTCCAAACCACTAAATTTCTCTCTCCCCTGCAACAGTATATCTAAGGGGGAATTAATGCGCTTACTGTAAATGGTAGAAGTGAGTTTTTGGCAATATAAATCATAGAGCTTGAGGTTATCCTCACAATTTACCTTGTCATATGCCTCATCATAAACATGCTGCGGATTGTTGGCATTCTTCTCTACAAAAACCTCCAGTTTTTTCAGATAAAATGCCCAATAGGGAGCCGAGGAAAAGGACATCATCGGTTGCAAAATTAAACGCGTACCACCATTTGAACTGCCGGTAATGCAGTACTTGAAGCCGTCCAGAGCAAGCACAGTATTCACCTTCCAAGGCCTCATCCCCAGAGGAAAACTAATTTGATCCACCGGTTTTTTTAATATTCTTTCGAGCCGCTTAACTGCATAAGCTTGTGCAAATTCAGGGTCAGCCAAAAATCTTTTACCGCAGAGCAGCTCCACCGGCAGGATGAAGAGCTCGGACTTCTTCCCCAGCTGATACTTGACCGGAATAAAGAACATCACACCGGGTTTATTGTACCCACCGTATTTTTGAGTAGGCAGGTGTTTTTTACGCGGAATGAGTCCATCCGCCGCCCGGACCGGCAGCTGGTCAAAGAAGCCGCCCTTTTTCATAAAGGCGTATTTAGTAATATGCGCTGTATTTTTGTTGGCAATTGATTTCACCTTGGCCAACATATCGATTCCATCCCAAATCGTCTGACTTTTGTAGGTCACCGGGCGGGTAAAAACGGTCTCCGTCTTGATGCTATATTGGCTATGCACATTGAAATTTTTAGTGAATCTCATATTGTAGACGTTGCCGGTCACGATATTCAGGTAGGCATCGACGGCATGATGTAAGTCGTTATACTGCCTCGATTTAAACAGGTCAAAGGCCTGACGGAAGTCTGTGACCAGACGGGCCTTGCAATAAACAATTTCCGTCTCAGGCAGGTGTTCTTTTAGCAGGGTGGCCACCGCCTTAGTCGATTGCGAAGTTGAAGTCAACTGCCTATTAATAAAGCCGTAGCGTTCTTCTTCAGTAAAGGGGGTAGACCTGGTCAGGCGCTTGTATTTTTCCTTGCTCATCAGGCCCACCTCCTGCAAGTACGACCAGAAGCCCTGCATGTGGTGGCGAATACTGCCCTGTATCGGATAGTTGTTGCTCTTCGCACCGTTTTCTTCTGACAACACTAACACCTTGTTGTTAATGATGCTGTCATCTTTAACAAAGGCCTGCGGATAAATATGGTCAATGTCATAGGCCTTACTGGCGAGGGCCTCCAAGGGAATGCGCTTGTCACTGTAGGCTGATTTCCCCAGCTGCAAATAGTACAAAAATAATTTTTCACTTTGTAGCTTGCTGTCAGCCGCATCTCCCATCGCCTCCAGCTGCTGTTTTAGTAACGGCAGGTCTTCATCTCTGCACTTGTCATATAACTCCCTCAACTGCTGACTTCTAGACTTTGTCCGCTTGCCCTTTTGGTCGGGAGAGCCTCCACGCGTCACCTCAACAAAAATTTTTTTAGGTGCACCGAAAGCTTTTTTCACATCTTTGACGATGTCCAGCGTCCTAAAAACCGAGCGCTTAACTGAATTGGATAAATACATTTCATCCATGCGTTCTGATAAACTGACCGGGTGCTCACGATAGTAATCTTCTCGGAAGCGCTCAATCGTCTCCGCAAAAGTAAATTGATCCGACAAGAGTTCCATCAGGTTCTTCTGCGTATTCCACAGGGCCGAGATAATCGTGAAGGCCTCTCCGGTCGATCGGTCAGCCGCTATGATACCCTCCAAAAAAGCTTGCGACAGGCGGCCGAAATCTCTTAATCTCAAGGAGCGGATATAGTCGACATCCTTGGAGTTCAGTTGAGGATACTCCCGGGCCAACCATTTTTTTAAACGCGTCTTGTCATCCGAGAAGGTGGAGCGCTCTATAATTTTTTCTACATCCTCCTCGCTCAAGGTCCCCTCATCCAGCAATCTTCTGAAGCTGATTTGAGGAAGGAGGTTAGATTTAATCTCTTCATCGATCCCTGTTATTGCATCGGTATCATCCTTTTCAACCACCCCATTGACTATGAGATACTCGCGCAATCTTTTACGAGTCACTTTTTTCTTATTCAAGAACAGATCTGAATAAATCTGTTGCTTAAGCTCAACCGAGATTCGCTCGCCATGTATAGAAAGATTGTTGATCTCATTTAGCACCGTAAATTTATGGTACAACAGGGAGTCCTTAGGCAAGACCGGTTCCCCGGGCAGATAAGTACATTGGTTCGTCATCCGCCTGATGAAGCCTTCTTCACTGGCATCTAAGTCGACTATGTCCTCAAAATTCCAGGGGTAAATCTTCCCCGCCTTTCTAACGATCCAGGCATGATCGGATTTTTCATTTAATGGGCCCACAAAATAGGGGATTTTAAAGGCAAAAATCGACCGTATTTTATCGGAAACACTCAGTCCGCTCTCATCTTTTTCAGTGAGGAAAGGGAGGTAGCCCTCTGCATTTTTCAAAATCTCATGGAGCTCATATTGATATAACTGATGAGGAATAACCCGGTTATCGGTATTTTTTTGCTTCGGCAGAAAAGTGCGCAAGTCCAACCTATTGCGCATATCCGCCAAGATCTCTTCGTCTTCTGCTTTCGGCGTGATGTCTTTGACAATGCCGGTGATAAACTTGGAAAAAGCCTCCCGGTCTACCTTTTTAAACTTGGCGTCGGCCTTCTTATTTGAATGATAGGCGTATGCGGCATAATTAGCCTTTCCTATTTCTCTAAAAACCTCGTCGTATTTTTCCGGGCGGTAGTTTTTAATGATCCGCTTCAATATGGCTAAATCTGCCTTGTGCTGCCTGTAAGTTTCCACCTTCGCTTCAGAAATGCTGGCTGCATCGCCGATGGCTTCAACCAGCACGGACCAGTCAAAGACCTGCCGCAATGCTGTTATAAGGGCAAAGTCATCACCCAGGTTTCCAGCAATCTCCTCCAGTTTGTCATCATCAAAGTTCAGTGAAACCGCCCCGAATTCCGCATAAGCTTCCTGATCAAACAGTTCTTTTAATTGCGCTGTGCCGCCGGCCAGCAGTTTGATAATGGCCCTCTGGCCAAAGGGAAAGTCCTCACTTGCTTCTTTTGGTGCCATGCCCCCGCCGGTAAAGGCAAGTGTCAACTCCTTGTTCTTGGCGGTCACCGTTGTCTTCTTTTTGAGTATCTCACCGATGGTCCGGCGATCTGCCTCTGCCCAGGGATAAGCGTAACCGTTATCCGTAAAAAAGTGTTCAAATTCACTGTAGACCTTATCAAAGTTTTTTAAGGCTGAAATATTTTCTTTATCAAGATTACTTAAAAAATGCCCCCGGTTAGAGACTAACCAGGCACAGGCCAAGTAAACCAGCCTCACATCGTGGGCGGTCTCGTCTGCCATCAGGTCGCAGATGAGGTGGTGGATCGTCGGATAGGCCTTGTAGTAGTCCCGGTCGGTATAGTCTACATCATTAAAAATAGGGAACCGGTCGCCCGCTTCATCTCTGAACAAGTCACTCGCCTGCAGGCGCTTATAAAAGTCGGCGTCGACAGCTCGGATAGCCGGAGCAAAGAGTTCTTGAAGCAGCATCACGCGCTGCTTTCTCCGATCCAAACGGCGGCGGGCAACCCTAAAGGCCCTTCGCTCTTGACTCAGCTCCGCCTCATCAAAGAGGTGAACTCCCCAGGCGGCATCACCGCTAAACTTCAACAAATTGTATTGTTCGTCTGTGACGGCATAGCCCACAGAATCTGTTCCAATATCCAGGCCTAAATAGAAATCCTTTTGCCCCATCTTGACAAGTCCTCCTTTTTTGTTGTAGGATCACGGTGTAGTTACGTAAGACCCCTATGAAATTACGTTACGCGTTCAAATAAAGGTAAACCCAAATCGTTGGCTTGACCAACTGCACAGTGTGTGCGTTCAGGACTGCTTCAGTGCAGTCCTTTTTTTGTCGCTATCTTAGATAAAATCTGCTCTACTGATCCAATTATACACTGTGATTGTAAATATTTTTGATTATAATTTATCGCAAAAAATTATCGCAAAAAAAGCCTCTAAAGGTCTTGAGGATTGCTTCTTTTAGGAGAATAAAAAATCAGGTCGCATTTAGCAGGCCGGTGGGCAGTGGCAAGGGCCAGCCGTTACTCCCTGTTATTAAATTTTTGTTGTAGTTTTCCAAGGTTACCGTGGTTACCGTTTTCTAAAAATTTATAGTTAAGCGGCCGTTTAAAGTAGAGACCCGGAAACATATCCTGCTTGTCTCGCTATAATAATTAAGAATTCTGTTCTTATATCACACAGTCTGGAGGACAAAGATGGCATACACAGACATCATCAGGGAATTCGATCACTTGCAATATATACCCATCCTACAGAGAATGTATGAGGCAAACAGCGTCGAGGAGATGAAAAAATACGCCAGTTTTTCGCAAACAGAACGCTTTCGCAGGGAACTGGAGACGCTCCAGGCCTTCGGCTTGCACAAGCAGATGGATATTCAGCCGGACCGATCCCAGGAGGAACAGACAGCTGCCCGGAAATATTCAGATGGCAAAGTGAATGCGATTTTCTCTGTTTCCAAGGCGAAAGTTAAGGAAAGCTACCGAGACGCTCAAAATAAAAAATGCTACCGCCGGAAGATTAAAAATGCCTTTATCGAAAGCACGGTCATTAAAAGCAATCAGAACTTGTCCTATAGCGAGAAGAACCCGCCCCACTGCATGAACTGCGGGGCCTCCATGCAAGTAGAGGGAGAAAATTACCTCTGCCCTTTTTGCCGGACCCGGTACCGGGCAGAAGCTTACCGGTATGTGATGACCAAGTTCTTCATCGAGCAACCCCTCCGCAATCTGCGCTTTATCTGCTTCATTCTGGTCCCCGCCCTGATCTTGGCTATTTTGCAGGTGAGTGGAACCATCAGCCAACAGCAATGGCAATCTGCAAGCCTCTACATTTCTACAGTCGTGGCTATCTTCGTAACCGCTCTTTTTTTCTTCGCCTTGGCCAAAGGATTAAGAGACTTTTTTGCTCACCAAGGCGTAAAAAAGAAGATCAGAAGTCACGACCCCAATTTTTCTGAAGAAGTTTTTACCCTCCGTTTAAATAATTTGCTGGCCATGCAGCCCGAGATTTTGTGTCCAAGCCAGGAGGACGACCGGGGAGCGACCGGTGTCATTTGTCGCAATGTGCTACGCTTGAATTTTTGCAGTTATGAGCAACAAGGCGATTTAGAAGTCATCGAATGCTGCGGAAAATTGGACGCCTTGTTCCTAAAAGGCAGGCCGGGCCATGTTGAGCTCAAAGATAGACATAAAAAGGTCTCCCTGCGGTTGGCCAGGACATATGGAACCTTAACTCCGGTACTCTACTTACCCGACCAATTTACCTGTCGAAATTGTGGCAGCCACCAGATGACTGAACAGGCCGGCATGCAAGTATGTCGTTTTTGTCATACAAGCATCCCGATGGAAGACCTTGACTGGATCTTATACTAGAGGCCTTCTCTTCTTCTCATCTGCGCAAGGCCGGCTTGCCAAGCGGATCGACACCGCTTGCTCAAAACTTTAAAGTCTGCGCTTGCCCAAGTTCACCGGCCCTAAAGCCTACCTTGCCCAATTTCACCGGCCCTAAAATTTAGCCTGACCTGGTCCGGTTTGGACGGTCCCCAGCAGAAACGGGGAAATCCTCTGCCCGCCCTTAAGCGTAAAAGCCTAAAATCCAGCTGCTAAAGACAAAAAAGGAGGGGAACCGACTTCCCCTCCTTTACCTTGCTCTCAACTATGCGCAATCCTCAGCCTTAGGCCTCCGTGCCCGAAGCTGTATGCTTTCTTTGTGCCAATTGTGCATCCAACTGCAGGAGACCTGCGATTGAATCCTGAACTCTCTCCAAGATCGCGATGATATTCTTGAAGCTAGCCTCTTCTTCAACTTGCTCGGCCAAAAACCAGTGGACCTGGATTTCAGTCCTGTAGTCATTGGAAGCTTTTGCGTCCTTCATGATCTCCATAAAATTGGCGGTCACCTGTTGCTCATGCTCGAAGCACGCTTTGAAGACTTCCAGCACGCTTTTATAATCCGTCTTCGGCGCAGGCACAGCTGTTACCGTCATATCATAATCCATATCTAACAGGTAGTGCTCGATCCGCTCGGCATGGGACAATTCTTCAAGCGCCTGTTGTTCCAAAAAGTTGGCAACTCCGGGCCAGTTTTCTTTTTTTGCCCAAAGCGACATGCCCTTATATACGAAGGCAGACTCAATTTCAAAATTGTATTGTGTATTCAATTTTTCTAATAATTTTTCGTTGGCCATAAGTTCCTCCTATGTATTCACTTTTCAGTGCCTGTTTATATTTTCCGTGTTGCCACTATAATTAGCGTACCCTATCCTTTTAAACATTTTTAGTTCTTTTTGTGACATTTGTTTTTATTTTTGTTAATTATTAATCCTTATTTGAGCGCGGAATACTGAGCCTAACGAACTAACCAATTAAAGCGATCCTAGATAAGACCCGACCCTGTACAACTTGCTTAAAGGAAAATCAAGTCTGGCGGACTGCATTTATTTAGAGCAAGCAACACAACCCAGGCCGGGTGTCCTCGTGCGTCGGCCACTTACCCGTCTCAGCGCACGCTTTCGTTCATCTTAGCGATCTTTCTTTTCCATACTAGATACTGTGAGATCCAGATCACTAGAAAGATCGCCACAAAGATGCCTACATAAAGCAGCACACCTGCAAGTGAATGCTGCATCCAGTTGGCAACATAGGCCAGGGGAAACATCACAACACAGGCAATGGCAAAGTAGACGACACTTTGTTTGGCCAGGCTCCAGGCGTCCATATGCCATACGACTGTGGCCATCGAAAAGCCCGAGCCGATGACGCCACATAGCAGGGTTTGAAGCAACACCGCCTTTAACTCACTCCCCATTGTCCTAATGAGTTCCGGTCTGACCGAATAGTACAAACCGTCGCCTATACAAAGGGAAATAATCAGGGTGATGACGTAGCCGATTGCAATGCCGATGGGAAAGCCTGAAAGTCCCAAGCGGATAAGTTTTTTCCTCATTTTTTTGACCCCCTCAATCCTAATAATTCCTTAATTTTTGCGACATATCGTCTTGAAGCGTAGACTTCCTTTCCGTTTGAAAGTTGAACATAAATTGTGCCCGTAAAGCTAAAATCAAAGCGCTTAACTTTATTTAAATTGATCATGTCCGAGTTGGATATGCGAACAAAGGTCCACTTGTTAAGTAACTCTTCCACTTCGTACAGACGCAGGCGCAAGTGGTAGGTACCGTGATCTGTTTCGGCCAGCACCTTGCCTGATTGAGCAAAAATGCGATAGATCTCGGACGGATCTAAAACCACCACGCTCTCGTCTTTGAAACCGGCGATGAGCTGAACGTCCTCCGTAGAGAGTTTGCGCACAAGGGTTTCAACTTCATCGGTCATTTTATTAGTCTGGACGATAACTTTTAACTCCGGATATATTTCATCTACCTGGACTTCAATTTTCATCCCCTCGCCTCCTTTACGCCTACATTGTAAAAAGGCTCACAGGACATTTCCAGCCATTTACAACAAGTGGTCCTTTGAGAGGGATAAGTGGTCAAATATCCGACTTGACAGGTGACACCCTGTCACTTATCCTTTTTTGTGTGACATGGTGTCACTTTAGGAGGAAAGTATGCCAAAAAACACCTTTTATAATTTAAAAGCGGATAAAAAAAATAAGCTTGTATGTGTATTGAAAAGACTTTTTCAGGAAAAACCCCTGCAGGAAGTGAC
>CAMXYS010000002.1 GCA_947253135.1 uncultured Clostridia bacterium | reverse complement strand
CGGGCGGGGAAGCCAAAAGCATGTATGCCGTGATTGAGGCGAAGCCGGACGGGCCGATGACACCGGCGTTCCTGTACTGGTACATGAGTAACTCAATGCCGGCCTACGTGGACCGGATGTTGACCGGGCTCAATATACAGGCGGATGCGCTGGCAAGTTATCCAGTCCATTTACCAATACCGCCCAGGCCAAAAGACACTAACTAACCAAAAGACAAGAAAGAAAGGAGGGATAAGAGATGGAACTAAAGGACATACCAACGCAAGCACTTTTAGATGAGATTAACAGCCGCAACCTCTACCAAGAACTACCCCGAGGGACAGCAGACTGGTTGTTCGCAAACTTCTTTAGACAATCCACTGGGTGGCAGTTTATATCGCCGAACGGGCGGCAGCTATACAGCCTTAGTTTTCTAAAGCGAACGCCGCTCGAAGAAATTAAAAGTAGCTGGGCCGCCAACAACTAACCAACAGACAAGAAAGGAGGGATAAGAGATGGAACTACCGGGGCTGCCGCGCTTAGTCATAAAAGACAACCAGCTCTACTTGGACGGGAACCAGATACGCTGCGTGACGCACTACCGCCTTGACCAGTCTTGGGATGGGTCGGGGGCCATCAGCGCGCTGCTATCACTAGAGATAGCCATCCACCCAGATGTGGCGGTTAACGACTTTAACGACAGCGGAAATGGAGAAAAGAGCCAAGAAGAAAAAGAAAGGAGGGAACAGATGACATCGAACGAAGTCATGAGGCTGATCGACCGCGAGCGAAGTCGGCTCGGTTTATCGCAGAAAGACATGTCACTAAAATGCGGCTTCGGCGAGAACACTTACTCGACCTATTTAAACGGCGTTAAACCTAGTTTTGATCGAGTGGATTTGATGCTAAGAGTGGTTGGCCTTAGATGCACGATCGGGGAGGTGGGCACATGAACTATAACGACCTGCCCGACATCATCGACACGGACGACATCATGAGCTTTTTAGATCGCAGCCGGGTAACGGTGACAAGGCTTTTAAAGCCCTATCAAAGGCTTTGTGTCAGTACCAAGCCGTACAGGATCACCCGGACGAACCTAATAAGTGTACTAGAGCGGAGCGTCCCAACGGACGCCGAGATAAGAAGGAGAACAAGATGATAAACGCTATAGCATTTTTATTTGCCGCAGTTTTGCTGGGTGTACTCATAGCCTTAGGTGGGTTAATCATCGTCAGCTGGGACGAAGCACGGACAAGGTTAGAGGAGCGCAGAGCATTACAGGAGGCGGTCGAGAGGCAGAAAAGGCTAATTAAACGCCGTAAAAAGAGCAATTGGAATCAGACGGTAGGAAACAATGACGAGGAAATAAAGGCATGAAAAGAAAAGAAGACATGCAAGCAATTGTTGAGGAAATAAGCAGGTCGCCTGCAATAATTTATGCAGCTGTCAGCACATTATATACGCTGAATGAAATTCTAAACGCCCCGGAACGAGGACTGATGAGTGGCATGTTTAATGCTTATTGCAAAGAGTACGACATTGAAGTCAACGAGGTCTTTTCAGAGTAAAAAGGCCGGACATTGCCCGACCTTTAAACTCTTATGAGGTGCATAGCTCATAAGCAGCGACCTCATTAAGACCCATGGAGGATTATAACACATGGAACAGGTAAAAATAAATAGCTTAGAGATTGAAAACGTTAAACGTGTAAAAGCCGTGGCCTTTGAGCCTACAAAAGACGGTCTAACGATTATCGGAGGGAAAAACGGACAGGGAAAAACATCAGTGCTAGACGCTATAGCCTGGACACTGGCAGGAGACCGCTATAAACCGTCTGAGCCAAAGAACAGGGACTCTGTATTACCACCACATTTAAAAATCACATTAAACAATGGTCTGGTTGTTGAGCGAAAAGGCGAGAACAGCAATTTGACGGTAGTTGACCCGTCTGGACAAAAAGCAGGGCAAACGCTTTTAAACAGCTTTGTAAATGAAATCTCAATCAATCTGCCCCGGTTCTTAGAAATGAATTCTAAAGACAAGGCAAGAACATTGCTACGAGTCATCGGCCTTGAAAATGAAATTGCACAACTAGACCGAGAAGAAGAACGACTGGCGCAGGAGCGGCTGTTTAAAGGCCGAGAGCGTGACCAAAAGAAAGGCTATGCCGACACGCTGCAAGAGTTTCCGGACACGCCAAAAGACTTGGTTTCTATAAAAGAACTCATTGATGAACAGCAAAGAATACTGGCTCAAAATGGTGAGAACCAAAGGCTAAGAGACAATCTGGGCCAATTGAAGGCAAGCAGGGAACAGCTGATGTTTAAGGGCGTTGAATTGGCTGAAAAGCTAAAAGAGTTTGAGCGCTTGATCATGGAGAACGGACTCGAGTTATCCAAGCTTGATAAGCAAATCGAAACTGCAGAAAAGACAGTTGAAGAACTTAAAGATGAAAGCACTGCAGAGCTGGAGCAATCCATTGCAGACATTGAGCGTATCAATGAACAGGTCCGGTCCAATTTAAGAAAAGAAGAAGCATATCTGGAAGCAGAAGACCTGTCCAAAGCATATGGCGACCTTACAAGCGAAATAGAAGATGTCCGGGAACAGCGTCTACGTCTTTTAAACGATGCCAAACTTCCGCTTGCTGGCCTATCTGTAACAGATGGTGAGCTGACTTATAACGGTGACAAGTGGGACGCAATGAGCTCATCGGATCAACTAAAAGTCGGCACAGCTATTGCCCGGGCAATCAATCCATCATGTGGCTTTGTCCTTTTAGACAAGCTGGAGCAATTAGACCTTGATACGCTTACAGCTTTTAGCGATTGGCTAAAAGAAGAAGGGCTGCAAGTAATCGGTACACGTGTATCAGGTGGGGATGAGTGCCAAATCATCATTGAAGATGGCGAAATCATAAAGCAATCAGCAGAAACGAAAAAGCAGGAGGAAAACTATGCAAATATCTCGTGGGGTTAAAAAGACAGCGCAGAAGGTTGTCATTTATGGAGTGGAGGGGATTGGCAAAAGCACCTTTGCATCTAAGTTTCCCAACCCCTTGTTCATCGATACGGAAGACAGCACCACGCATTTAGACGTTGCACGGTTCGACAAGCCTTTGTCCTGGCAAGCACTTATTGACCAAATTCAGCACGTTAAAAATAATCCAGGATTATGCTCAACACTTGTTATTGACACTGCTGATTGGGCAGAAACCTTGTGCAAGGACTATTTATGCCACAAGAACCGCTGGACCTCGATCAGCCAACCCGGTTACGGGGCAGGATATGTAGAGCTTGCAAATGAGTACGGGCAAATGCTAAATGCGCTAACCGGCTTAATCGGACTAGGTATTAATGTTGTCATCTTGGCACATGCTCAGGCCGTTAAATTTGAGTTGCCGGAGCTAGTTGGTACATACGACAAATGGCAATTAAAGCTTGAAAAAAAGACCGGAGCACTCATTAAAGAATGGGCCGATGCGATCTTGTTTTTAAATTACAGGGTCTTTATCACCGGAAAAGACAATAGCGGGAAGGGTAAGGCAACAGGCGGCGAGCGCACTATGTACACAGAACACCGTCCTGCATTTGAGGCTAAAAACCGTTGGGGGCTGGTTGGAGAACATCCATTGGATTATCAGGTCATAGCGCCTTTTATTTACGACACGAAACAGCCTAGTCAGGAAGCGCCACAAGCAACCGTAGAGCCTGTTCAGCTTGAACCGGTACAAACACAAGCACAGCCACCTGAACAGGCTACACAGCAAGACAGCGACCTGCAGGACGTGCCGAGCGAGCTACAACAGCTGATGGAGAAAGACAACATCACATTAGAACAACTACAAAGGGCCGTAACGGCAAAAGGGATTTATCCGGAAGGAACACCGTTTAAAAACTACAGCCCTGATTTTGTAAAAGGCGCAATCATAGCGCAATGGGATGCATTCGCTCAATTTGCTGCAAAGCAGTAATAGAAAGATAAGGGAGATTTGAAATGACACAACAGGGAAACAACGGCTACTATCAGGCACAAGACACAGAAACGGACCTTCCATTCACCATGGGAGAAGATGACGGCGTATTGGATTGGGGAAGTGAGATCAGCGAAGAATCATCCTTCATCCTGCTTGATGAAGGGGACTATCAGTTCACTGTAACCAACCTGGAAAAAGAACGTTATGACGGTGGAGCAAAGATACCTCCTTGTCCCATGGCTAGACTCACAATATCCATACAAGACAAAAAGACCGGAACAGAAGTTGAGCTACGTGAACAGCTTCTATTGCACAAAAAAATGGAATGGAAAATCAGCGAGTTTTTTATCTGCATCGGACAAAAAGAAGAAGGTAAGCCTTTAACACCCAACTGGGATAAGGTCATCGGCTCCACCGGTTCTGCCGAGATAGAACTAAACAGCTATGTCAATAAAAATGGTGAGAACCGGACGAATAACAGAGTGAAAAGATGGTTAGCACCACAAAAGCCACAACAACAGCCAACACAGGCACAGCAACAACAGCCGCAACAGCAACAACAGAGCTTTGCGCCGCCTGCAACGCCTCACAATGTGAGTTGGTAAGGACGGTGTAACATGATTTCATTAAGGCCCTATCAAGTGGAGGCGGTAGCAGCCGTTGAAAACGAGTGGGCAAGCGGGGTAGACAAAACCCTGCTTGTCCTCCCCACAGGTGCAGGGAAGACCATTGTTTTTTCTCAAATCATTACTAACCAGGTCAAGGCCGGCAAAAAATGTCTAATATTAGCGCATCGAGGAGAACTATTAGAACAAGCGCAAGACAAGCTATATAAAAGTTTCGGCCTTAAATCTGCTATAGAAAAGGCAGAAGAAAGCTCATTGGACAGCTTTTTTCAAGTGACAGTTGGTAGCGTTCAAACGCTCATGCGAGATAAAAGGCTGGAACAATTCAGCCCTGATCATTTCGACATTGTTATCGTCGACGAAGCTCATCACAGCATTAGTGACTCATATCAGAAAGTTTTAAATTATTTCAGCACAGCCAAAGTCCTTGGTGTGACGGCTACTCCGGACCGAGGGGATATGAAAAATTTAGGCAGCTTTTATGAAAGCCTAGCCTATGAATACAGTCTAGTTAGAGCCATTAAAGAGGGATATTTATCACCCATTAAGGCGTTGTCTGTACCGCTTGAAATTGACATCACAGGCGTAAAAACAACCGCCGGGGATTATCAGCTAGGAGCAGTTGGAGCGGCAATAGAGCCGTACTTGGAAGCTGTAGCAAATGAGATGACTCAATACTGCGCAGATCGAAAGACCGTGGTGTTTCTTCCCTTGGTCAGCACGTCTCAAAAGTTTACCGAGATATTAAATCAAAAAGGCTTTAAAGCCATTGAGGTCAACGGCAATTCAGAAGACAGAGCGGAAGTCTTAGAGGACTTTGACAAAGGCCGCTACAACGTCATCTGCAATGCCATGCTTTTAACCGAGGGCTGGGACTCACCTGCAGTTGATTGTGTGGTCGTTTTAAGACCGACTAAGGTCAGGTCGCTATATTCTCAAATGGTCGGACGTGGCACCAGGCTACACCCAGGTAAAGAGCACCTGCTTCTATTGGATTTTCTTTACATGACCGAGCGAAATGACTTGGTCAGGCCGGCTTCACTGATTGCAAAAGATGAAGACGTTGTAGGACAAGCTCAAAAGCTCATTGAAGACAGTGCCGGCGAGGCCTTAGACCTTGAAGACTTGGTCTCCGAAGCTGAACAAGATGTTGTTGAGCAAAGAGAAGAAGCACTGGCCAAAGAATTAGACCGGATGCGGAAAAAGAAAAGGCGTTTGGTCGATCCATTGCAGTATGAGCTTTCAATCATGGACGAAGACCTAGTCAACTACGTACCGTCTTTTGGTTGGGAAATTGAAGCCGCTACAGACAAGCAGGTCAAGGCCTTAGAGCGCTTTGGAATCTTTGCCGATAAGGAAATGAGCAGGGGCAAGGCTACAGCTTTAATCGATCGTTTGAAGAAAAGATCAGACCTCAACATGTCAACACCTAAGCAGATACGCCTATTGGAAGGCCGGGGCTTTAGGCATGTAGGGCAATGGACCAAAGAGGACGCAAGCAAGCTGATTGCCCGTATTTCAGCAAACGGCTGGAGAATGCCTAACGGTGTTGTTCCGTCTACTTATCAACCGGAGGGGAGGTCTTAATCATGGGAAAAGCTACAACAGAGCGCATTTACTTAGTCTGCGACACGACACCTAACAGGACCACTCTAAATGGTGTGATACGGGTTTATAAAACGGTAGATGCTGCTTATAGGTTTTTAGGCAAATACGTGTCAGAAATGAACAGAGCCACTCATACATCTTATTTATCGATTGTTGAGAAAGAGATAGGAAACACAAAGAACGGGAGAATTGTCGGGCTGGATGTTGCTGCAGCTAAAGACATGAAAATAATTGAGGAGGCGGCAAAGCGTGAGAAAGACAGACTATGAGGGCATGTTAAATGTCATTGATCCGGCCCAACTGGACTATAACGGCTGGTTAACCGTTGGCATGGCCATTCAGCATGTCGGTTTACCGGTCGGGCTTTGGGATGAATGGTCAAGGCGTGACCCGGAGCGCTACCACGCAGGAGAGTGCCAAAAGAAATGGGACGGGTTCGACCCGCAAAAGAAAGGCGGAGTAACAGGCGGAACGCTTTATGCATTGGCTCAACAGTTCGGAGCAGACTTCGAGGACAACAACTATGCTTTGTCCTGGGACAGTGTCATATCTGATGAGCGTGTAGTCATTGATCCGGCGTTTCTAGCACCGTCTGAAATCAAACAGCCTGATGCAGGTTACGAGGGCTGGAAGGATATTGTTAAGTACATTGAGGCCCTGTATCAACCACAAGAGACCGTATCTGTCGTCTTAAAGTCTTTTAAAGATGAGGACGGCAGATATAAGCCGTCCGGACGAGGCTTTCACATGACCGCCGGTGAAATCATCAGCCGGCTGCATAAGCATAAAGACATCGGTTCTGCACTAGCGGACTACGACCCTAAAGCCGGTGGCTGGGTGAGGTTTAATCCTGTAAATGGAAAAGGCGTGACAGACAAAGACATCACGGCTTATCGATATGCTCTGATCGAATCAGACGAAGATAACAAGGAAAAGCAACTTAGCATTATTAAATCCTTGGAACTGCCCACAGTGGCCATTGTCGATAGCGGCAATAAGTCTATTCACGCAATCGTGAGAATTGACGCACTGGACTACCGAGAATATCGGCAACGGGTGAATTACCTTTACAGCATTTGCGAAAAGAACGGCTTAAAGCTGGACAAGGCTAATAAAAACCCGTCAAGGCTTTCACGCTTGCCGGGGCTAAAAAGAGACGGACAGTATCAGTTTTTAATCGATACGCACACCGGTCAGCCGGGCTTTCAAGAGTGGCAGGATTTTATAGAAGAAATAAATGACGACTTGGGCGACCCTGAATTGCCACCTGCAGACGGTAAGCGGCCTGAACTAGCACCTGAACTCATATCCGGAATACTCAGGGCAGGGCATAAAATGCTCATTGCCGGACCAAGTAAAGCAGGTAAGTCGTTTTTACTCTTGCAGCTTGGTATTGCTCTTGCTAGAGGCAGAGAGTGGCTAGGCCGAGCGTGCAAACAAGGCAAGGTGCTCTATGTCAATCTGGAGCTTGATAGGCGGTCTGTTTGGGCAAGAGTCTATGACATCTTAGAGCGTGAACAGCTTAGCTACAAGGACCTGCAGGGGAACTTTTATATCTGGAACTTGCGCGGGAAATCAGTCCCCATGGACAAGCTTGCAGGAAAACTCATCAGGCGGGCCAGAGACCAAAATTACAGTGCAGTCATCATCGACCCTATATATAAGGTATTGACCGGAGACGAAAATAACGCCAGGGATATGGCCTTATTCGCAAACTACTTTGACCGAGTCGCTACAGAGCTAGAAACGGCTGTTATCTACTGTCACCACCACTCCAAAGGCTTTCAAGGCGGTAAGCGCTCAATGGACAGGGCAAGCGGCTCAGGCGTGTTTGCCAGAGACCCGGACGCACTCTTGGACATGGTCGAGCTTGATGTTGATCCTGCAGAGCGCACGGCATACGGCTTTAATCAGCTGACAACAGCCTGGAGGATTGAGGGCACATTAAGAGAGTTTGCAGGGTTCCCACCAATAAACTGCTACTTTGACTACCCGACACACCGTGTTGACGACAAGGGATTATTGAAAAATCTAACGCCGGAAGAAGAAAAAACACCTCAACAAAGAGGTGCTGAAAAGGCGAAGAAAAGAGCTGCTAAAAAACGAGAGGAGGACAAGAAAAGTTTTGATCATATGTTTAAAGAACTAACTAGCTTTACAGGATCATTGGGTGTGACCATAAAAGAGATGTCAGATCAGTTTGGAATAACTGAAAGAGCATTAAGAAGTCGTATAGAAGATTACAAGGACTATCAAATTAGCAATGGGGTTATTTATGGTGCGAACCTTAAACTTTAAAAATGATGAAGCCTTAAAATTCAGACTTCTTCACTCAAGTGAAAAGACCTCAATTTTTAGGGTTCATCACAAAGATGAAACCTTATTTTTTAGAGTTCCTCACAGGGAAGATGATGCCTTAAAATTCAGGCTTCTTCCGAAGGATGCAAACACCTTATATATATATAGGTCGGGTAACTTCACGATTTCTACCCCGTGGAGGAGGGGGCGTATGCTCACGCCCCCCCTCCTCACGGGGAAAGTAAAAATCTTAAAGCAAACTTCCTGAAATTTATAAACATTAAAAATATGAATTAAAAAAGGAGCTTATCATGTACGAATACAAAAAACACCAATACTTGGAGAAAGAAACATTTAAGCCGGTTGCATCACTACTGAATCAAGGCATAGAAAATGCAATCGAAAGAATGGACGAAGACAAGGAAGCTGTCATTACTTTGAAACTGTCTTTGTCAGGTTATGACGTGGGAGACCGTGAGGAGACCTGGTCTTATGATCGAGCGCTTAATGTTTTTTCTAAGGCATCATGTACAGTGGACCTCAAAATCAAGCAGATAAAAGAAGAAGCGGCCTTGAATGATTTTATTATTGGCAAGAGGCAAGATGAGATCATCATCCAGGAAATGAACGATAACCAAATCTCTGTCTTTGATATGGAGGCAGGAAATGAGAAAGGTTGAGTTTTTTATTCCGCTAAAAAGAATACCGACGACAACTCACCAGATGAAGCGTGTAACTGTTAAAAATGGTAAGCCGGTATTTTATGAGTCGGACAACATTAAAGCGGCGAGGTCTTTGTTTAGAGCACACCTGATAAAAACAAAGCCGAAAGAGGAGCTAACCGGAGCTGTTAGGCTGATTACAAAATGGTGCTTCCCGCCTAAAGCTGGACTATCCGGATTAGTTCCGATTTACAAAATAACAAAGCCTGATACGGACAACATGGTCAAGCTCTTAAAAGATGAGATGACGCATTGCGGATATTGGGCAGATGATGCACAGGTCGCTTCTGAGATCACAGAAAAGTTTTATTCCGAACCGACAGGGATTTACATCAAGGCAGAAGAAATTAGATAAGACTTGTTGAGCTCTATCAGCAACGGCGACACAGCCCAGATTTGGCGTTGGTGGAAAAAGACAGGAAAAGATACTGCCGACTACTCAAACGCCTTAAAAGGGCAAATAGAAAGGGAAATAACGATGATGATATATCTGCCATGGATTGACCCGATTGACACAGAGAACTTGCCGGAAGATTTTGAGGCTCAAGTCAAGACGAGTTTTGGGAAATTTACGAAAGAAACAAACCGAGATTATACACATGAAGATAAACTAACGTATCTCGATAACTTGAGGCGGTATTACCTGAGAGGGAAACATCAAAGATACACTGAAGATTGTGTCAATGACCTCATGAAAAAAACTTTTGAATATTCTCTTGACGAATATGGAGAGATTCTGGACAAAGAGGAGCTTTTATCCATTGAATTTATGGGCAGTTGTTTAGAGCATGGATTCTTTCCATTTAGAGACCAGTACGATCGAGACAGCAGTTCGCGAAATAATACTGCTCTGAAAGTGATTCTTGAAATTATCCGAATCGTCGTTTATTGGGAGCATGAGGAGGCGGCAAAAAAATGATGACGACAAATAAGGTCATGCGACTGATTGACAGCACAAGAGAGGAGAAGGGAATCACCAAAAAGGACTTTGCAAGGAAAAGCGGAATAGCCGAGATGAGTTATCACAATTACCTGAAGGGCGGTAAACCGAACATAGAAACAGTCGATCGAATGCTCAACGTACTTGGGCTGGAGATAACGATAAAAGAGCAATAGAAAAGAGCCGGACAGATGATCCGCCGAGCCCTTTCAAAAGAGAGATTATAGGGCAATTATACCAAAGCGAAAGGCGGATTGTTGTTGATGGCGTTGAACAGATACCAATTAAACAAGGTCGAGAATTATTTGGCGAGCGTTCGGGCGCTGGAAGCATCCGTCAAGCGGTATGAACAAGAGGCTGAACGCATTAGAGTGGCCATGGAGCCGAAAGGGCTTGACCTGACTAAAGAGAGAGTGCAGGGGCACACACCAGACAATGGGGCGCAATGGGACAAGCTACTTGCAGCAAGACGACGGCACGATGAAGCACTATGCAAGCTCATTGATAGACGGGCAAGAGTGCTGGAGCTACTGGACCAGATGGACGATCCGTTATTGTCTGATCTGCTATACGAACGCTACATGTCGCCAGTCGAGCCGTCGTGGGAGCAGCTGGCGGACAGGTTCAATTATTCGAGCACTCATATATACAGAATGAAAGATGCAGCCCTTAACAGCTTTTCTGAAATAAGCCAAAACAAAAGATGGGAAGAAATGGGAAGAAATGGGAAAAAAAGGGAAGAAATGTGAGTATCAACCCTGCTATTATGTCAATGTGAAGTTTTGCCCACAGGCGATTTTTCATGGTTAATACTCTCTACATTAAGGTGCTGCCAGCAATGGCGGTGCCTTTTTGTATGAATAGAAGGACTGCATATGTTAAGGCCAGACAAGACAGGCCCGCACCGGGCAGCCTATGAGAAGAACAAACGCATCCTCTTAAGGACAGCGAACACTTGCGGGATATGCGGGCGCCCAATTGACATGAGCCTTAAGCATGGTGACCCAATGGCTCCATGCATAGATCACATCATTCCAGTGTCAAAGGGTGGGCATCCGTCTGATATAAACAACCTACAGCTAGCGCATTGGACCTGCAACAGAAACAAATCGGACAAGCTACTCCAAGGCAACGGCTCCGCTCATGAGACAGCAAGCTCAGTCACTGGTAATAGGAACTTACCGCAGTCTCTGAACTGGTCCCAGTACAACGGTAATTAACATATGAATTACTTAATACATATAAGCAATAGGAAGGAGGGGGGGTAACCCCCTCCCCATAGAGGCTAAAGACCTTCACGCCGTCACTGTACATTTTTTCTCACGTCAACATGATCAGCCAATAAGGAGAGTGCTCAATGGAAGCAAACATAGAGGCCATGCGCCAAAAACTAAGCCAACATGAATACCGGGTGCGCTTGCGCTACAAATATTATGACGCTAAATACCGTGATCCATACGTAGGCTTTGTTATACCTCCTGAAATACAGGCCAGATACAGGGCGGTTATAGGCTGGTGTGCAAAGGCAGTTGATAGCTTGGCTGATCGTTTAGTTTTTAAGCATTTTGAAAATGACGACGTAGGGATGAATGAGATTTTCAATATGAATAATCCCGATGTTTTTTTTGACTCAGCTATTTTGTCGGCTTTGATCGGCTCTTGCTGTTTTGTCTATGTTTCTCCGGATGATGAGGGTTTTCCACGGCTACAGATCATAGAGGGTCTAAACGCTACCGGCGTGATTGATCCTATCACTGGTTTGTTAAAAGAAGGCTATGCAGTCTTAAAGAGAGACAAGGCCGGGAACCCAGAACTAGAGGCTCATTTCTTGCCAAACCGGACAGACCTATACCAGGAACAAAAGCCATTCAGGCAAATCAGAAACGAGGCAGGCACACCACTACTGGTCCCCATCATCCACCGCCCGGACGCTGTTCGTCCCTTTGGCCGGTCCCGTATCACGAGGCCGGCTATTTATTTCCAACAACACGCAAAAAGGACATTAGAGCGGGCAGACATAACGGCTGAGTTTTATTCTTTCCCGCAAAAGTATGTGGTGGGGCTTTCGCCTGATGCAGAGCCTTTAGAACAGTGGAAGGCGACCATCTCATCCATGCTTCAATTTACTTCAGATGAAAAGGGAGACAAGCCGCAATTAGGCCAATTCACGCAGCCATCCATGTCTCCTTTTACGGAGCAACTAAGGACACTGGCATCAGGCTTTGCCGGTGAAACGGGTTTAACACTTGACGACTTAGGTTTTGCTACAGATAATCCGGCATCCGCAGAAGCGATCAAAGCCGGGCATGAGACTTTGAGAGTGGCGGCTAGAAAGGCACAGCGCTGTTTTGGCTCGGGCCTTTTAAACGTTGGATACACTGCTTGCTGTGTTCGGGATGAATACCCGTATAGAAGACAGCAGTTCTATGAGATTGCGCCTAAGTGGTACCCGGTATTTGAGCCGGATGTAGCTGCCTTGTCAGGCGTTGGTGATGCGGCTCTCAAGATTAATCAGGCAGTACCCGGTTATTTAGACAAGCCAGGCTTAGATGACCTCACCGGCATTAATGGAGGAATGGGCACGAATGAAGAAGGATATAGTGCCGAGACTTCTGGCCAGGCTGGAACAGGAGTTTCAGGAGAAGACGGCCAGTTCTGAACTCATCATAGAGAAGATAAAAAAACTCCAAGCAGGACAGGCAACTTATGAAGATGCTAATGCTGTAGCGATTGAAATTGGCGGAATTCTGGCGGATGTTTTTTCTAAGGGCATTCAAAAAGATCAATTGCCTGATGGCCGCATGTATTACAACATAGCCAGAAGAATTATTGATCCGCTACTAAAACAAGATCATGAGATTGTGGCAGGTTTTGCAGCTGATGTTCAGGCGTCCTTAAATGAACAAGCAAAAATCGGTATTGATCCGGTTCAAGTGCCGGTCAATCAAGATCGGATTGACGGCTTAGTTAATCGGTTGTCAGAAGCGGAAGACTACGACGAAGCCAAATGGCTATTGAAAGAGCCAGTTAAAAAATATAGCCAGTCGATTGTTGACGAGAACATAAAGGCCAATGCAGACCGGCAATATAAGGCTGGGTTAAGGCCTAGCATTACCCGGACGGAGGCAGGCTCATGTTGTGATTGGTGCAAGGCTGTTTCTGGTGTTTATGAGTATCCAAAGGTGCCTAAGGATGTTTACAGGCGGCATTCCTATTGCCGGTGCACTGTAGATTATGATCCGGCAGACGGAAAACGGAAAAGACAGAATGTGCACACCAAAAAGAACGCCGGTTCAGTGGAGCATATAAGGGCGCAAGAGGAGCTGAACGAGCACCAAAGAAAGAAGCAGAAGGCCGACCGGGAGAAAAGACGAAGAAAGGCCGAGCAAAAGGAGAAGGCGGCAAAGCAGGCCCGACAGGACAGGAGAAAAAAGCTTGTTGAACGGGAGAAGAGCCATAAAGGGATCAACCGAAATACACAAATCAATCGAAATGTTATTTATTCAAATGCTTATGATCGAAAAATTGAAAGTTTGGGTGAAAGCAAAAATGTAACGAAAGCTATAAAACAAGAGTCACGAAGAATGCTTAGACACCGAAGTGGCACAAAGTTTGAAGATCTATCATTTATAGACGCTGAAACAGGAAAGGTGTGCAGGTCAGACCAGTACGAAGTCGAAAATACCGCAAAGATGACGAAGGAAATGAATAAGATGGTTAAGAATAGCAACAATATCATTGCTATTCATAATCATGCAAGGAGCACGCCACCGAGCGACTCAGATATATTCACAGCCATCAAGCGTGGCTACAAATACGGCCTGGTTTCTTGTCATAACGGGGATATGTATAAGTATGATGTTAGTAAATGCATAAAGGATAAAATAAAGGTTGCGCAGCTTTACAATTTAGAATATGGAGAGTATTATAATGGCAAATATAGCTCGTTTGAGGATTTTTCAAAGAAAATAAAAAATGATTTAGGGATAGAATTAATAAAGTTAAAATGACTTATGAAGCAATTTGTGAAAAATATGGTTTTGATGTCATGAAAGAGTATGAAAAAACTTTACATGATACAGAATACGACGGTCCCAGTTCTTTTCATGACCAATTCACAGAGGAAGAAAAAAATTTCTTATACAATTACATTTTAAAATTGTAATTTTAGCAAAACAACACAAACTATGACCGCCCGTTGTGGCGGTTTTCTTGTATCTCAAAGGAACAAATAAATGAAAAAACAATCTTCAAACGGCGGCTTTTGGCTGGTCGTTTTTTTAGTGGCGCTTTTTACTTTTCTAAAGCTTTCAGGCCTTGTTAGCTGCTCTTGGCTATGGGTGTTTAGCCCCTTGTGGATCAGCTGCCTGTTAGGCCTTGCAGTTGTTTTGATAGGCGCTTTGGTCGCTCGTTCAAAAAGCGGCTAAAGGAAAAAGGGGGATGTGTTTTGGCGAAAAAGAAACTCGGCAATCAGACCCCAACCAGATCTATTAAACAAGCCTACAGAAAAAGTGATGCAGATGAAGCAGTTAAAATCTATGAACAGTCCTGCCGTAAGGTCATGGAGTGGCAAAGGAATCTTCTAAAACCGATCTTGGCCATTAATAAAGATGGGCTATGGACACATACTAAATGCGGCTATTCTGTACCCCGCCGAAATGGTAAGAATGAAATTCTTGTCATCCGTGAGATGTACGGACTGTTAAAAGGCGAGCGCATCAACCATACGGCTCATAGGACCACAACTAGCCATGCGGCTTGGGAGCGCTTGTGTGCCGTTCTGGATGCCGCAGGTATTGAATATGAATCATTGCGGGCAACCGGCAGAGAGCGAGTTGAAATTGAAGAAACAGGCGGCCGGGTTGAGTTTAGAACAAGAACAACGACCGGGGGCCTTGGTGAAGGCTTTGATCTTTTAGTAATAGATGAGGCACAAGAATATACAGCTGACCAGGAAACGACCTTGAAGTACGTTGTAACGGACTCTAAACGGCCGCAAACAATCATGTGCGGGACACCGCCTACGCCTTTATCTTCCGGGACTGTTTTTACTGGGTTTAGAAAAAAAGCCTTGTCCGGAACAACCAAGAATGCTTTTTGGGCTGAGTGGTCTGTTTCAGATATGACTGATCCTCATGACGTAAAAGCATGGTATCAGTCGAACCCATCTCTTGGCACCATTTTTACAGAAAGAGACATAGAAGATGAGATCGGCGAAGATGAAGTTGACTTCAACATTCAGCGGCTTGGCCACTGGATCAGCTATAACCAGAAGTCAGCTATCACTAAACAAGAGTGGGAACGCCTTCAAGTCAAGGCCTTGCCAAGTTTAAAAGGCAAGCTGTTTGTAGGCATCAAATACAGCCGTGACGGTATGTATGTTGCCATGGCCATTGCCGTTAAAACGTTAAGCGGTCGGGTATTCGTAGAAGTGATTGACTGCCAGAGTGTGAGGAATGGGAATGATTGGATATTAGCTTTTTTACATAATACGAATATTTCTATGGTATTGATTGACGGGGCGGGCAAACAAGACATCTTAGCCAATGAGATTAAGGCAGAACGTCTAGCCCAGCCGGTTTTGCCAACCGTAAAAGAAGTCATTGTTGCAAACTCCATGTGGGAACAAGCGATTTTCAAAAAGACACTTTGCCATATGGGACAGCCGTCATTGGTGCAGGTGGCATCTAATTGTGAAAAAAGGCCAATTGGGACCGGTGGTGGTTTTGGCTACAAAAGCCAATATGACGATATGGAAATCTCTTTAATGGATGCTTGCATACTGGCCCACTGGGCTTGCAGGGAAGCAAAAGAAAAGAAAAAACAAAGAATTTACTATTAAATGGCAGGGCTTAGCGGTCCTGCTTTTTTAATAAATTAACCGTACCACGGGTAAATGGGAAAGGAATAGGATATGGAAAACTTTAAGACGATTGAAACACAAGAAGCATTGGACGCAGTGGTCAAAGACCGGCTAGAGAGGGAAAGGAACAAGGTAAAAACCGAGTATGAAGCCCTTATAGCCGAAAAAGACCAGGAGCTGAACGCTTTGAAAGCAGAGCGAGAAGAAAGTCAGGTCCGTCTGGAAGAAGCCGACAAAGGATTAAAAGAGATTGAACAATTGAGGGCTAGGGTCAGCGGCTATGAAACAGCTGAGAAAAAACAGAAAATAGCCCTTGAATGTGGTCTGCCTTTAAATCTAGCCGGAAGAATCCAGGGCGACGACGATGCGAGTATGAAAGCCGATGCTCAGCAGTTGGCTGAAATTTTCCAAGGACCAAAGGAACCGGTATTGCCCTTGAAATCATCAGAGCCGATTCAGGTTGACTCAAAAGAAGGGGCGTACAGAAATCTATTAGAAGGATTAACAGTAGAAGGAGATTAAGAAATGGCAGAAGTATTAAGCAAAGGAAAATTATTCGATCCGCAGTTGGTTACTGATTTAATCAGCAAGGTACAGGGAAAGAGCTCAATTGCTACGCTTGCCCAGAACAAGCCCGTGGCTTTCAATGGACAAAAAGAGTTCACTTTTACCATGGATTCTGAAATTGACATCGTAGCTGAAAACGGGAAGAAAGGGCATGGCGGTATCTCTATTGATCCTGTGACGATTGTCCCGATTAAGGTTGAGTATGGTGCAAGAATTTCTGATGAGTTCTTGTATGCCTCTGAGGAATCAAAACTGGATGTCTTGAAAGCATTCAATGATGGCTACGCTAAGAAATTAGCTAGAGGCCTTGATCTGATGGCTATTCACGGAATCAATCCTCGTTCCGGCACAGATTCAGCAGTCATCGGTGATAATTGCGTTGCTAAAAAGGTCACGCAGTTTGTCGATTTTGTAGAAGCCGATCCGGACACTTGCATTGAGACCGCTGTAGGCCTGGTTCAGGGTTCTGGCGGTGCCGTCACTGGCCTGGCTATGGCCCCGACCATGGCAACAGCCTTGGCTAAACTTAAGGTGAATGGCGTTAAGCAATTCCCGGAATTGTCTTGGGGTGCAAATCCCGGCACTGTAAACGGCCTTAAAGCAGACGTAAATCCGACTATTGCTAGCGGTAAGACCTATCGTGCGATTGTAGGTGACTTTGCTAACATGTTCCGCTGGGGCTATGCCAAGAATATCCCTCTTGAAATCATCAAGTATGGCGACCCGGACGGTTCCGGCAAAGATTTGAAAAACTACAATCAGATCTATCTGAGATCTGAGACTTATCTCGGTTGGGGCATTCTCGTGCCTGAACATTTTGCCGTTGTTAAGGCCACCAGCTAAGGAGGCACTACATGCGATTAATTAATGAAAGGACGGGGGCCGTTGTCGAGGCCCCCATTTCTTTTGGCGGTGGTGACTGGGTTTCCTACGAAGAAAGCAAAAAGGGAAAGCATTTGAAATCAAAAACCGTCGAAGACAGTTCCCCTGCTCCAGCAGAACAACTGGTTAATATCCTTGCAGATAGGACGGATGAAAGCCCAGACACGTCTGATCTGTCCAAGGCAGAGATCATGAGGGAGCTGGACGCATTTGGTGTGGCCTATAACCCAAGAGCAAAGAAAGCAGACCTGTACAAACTTATGCAGGAGCAATTGAACAATGGCTAAGTATGTGATCACGGCAGATGATGTGGCAGCCTTATGGCGGCCGCTCCAGCCTGACGAGATGGAACGTGTAAAAGCTTTGATTCCAGTTGTTTTAGATAGTTTAAGGCTAGAAGCGCAAAAGGTCGGCAAAGACCTTGATCAATTGGCCGAAGATTCAGGAATATTTGCATCTGTTTTAAAATCCGTTGCGGTTGACGTGATTGCCCGCACCTTGATGACTGCAACTGACAAAGAGCCGGTTATGCAGTCCACTGAATCCGCTTTAGGTTATTCCGTAAGCAACACTTACTTGGTCCCTGGTGGTGGCCTTTTCATCAAGCGTACTGAACTGGCTCGGCTTGGGCTAATGCGACAGAGATACGGGGTGATTGATTTATATGGGATTGATCAAGGGAATAACGGTAACGCTTTATGAAAAACAAGAGGATGGCTTAGATGCTTTAGGTGCGCCGACTTATATCGAAACACCGGTAGAGGTTAGAAATGTTCTTGTTGCACCCGTGTCAAGCGAGGGGCAGGCAACAGAATTAGAATTGACCGGCAAAAGGGCTGTTTATCAATTGGGGATCCCTAAAGATGACAATCACATTTGGGAAAATCGTGTTGTTGAATTTTTTGGCCGGCAATGGCGAACAATCGGAATCGTTACGCAGGGGCAAGAAGAGCTGATGCCCTTAGCGTGGAATAAAAACATAAAGGTTGAAGCCTATGAATAAATTTAAATTGAACAGTCAAGGTGTTAGTCAGCTTTTGAAAGGCGAAGAGATGAGGGGCGGCTTGAACCAAATTGGCGATGCCATAGCGGCTCGCTGTGGAGACGGCTATGAGGTCAGCCCCTATGTTGGTCAACGAAGAGCCAATGTGTCTATTTCGGCAAGCAGTCGAGAAGCAATTAAGGATAACAGCGAGAATAACACCTTGTTAAAGAACTTGAGGGGGTAAGATGATTGAATTAATTTTGCAGGACTTCTTTAAGGAGCATTGCAAATATCCGGTGTATTTTGAGCGGACAGAAGGTATGAAGCCGCCTTTTGTTCTAATTCAAAAAACGGGTGGGAGCATTGAGAATTTTATCTCGCATTCACTTATAACGGCTCAATCTTATGGCGTGTCCATGTCAGAGGCTGTCCAGGTGAATAAAGCAGTTCAGGAAATTATGTTTTCTCTTGGTTCTCATCCTGAAATAGGCCGAGTTAAGCTCAATTCAAATTATTATTTCCCACTATTAAGAAGAAAAGAATACCGATATCAGGCAGTCTATGAGATTGCGCACTATTAAGGAGTAAAAAAAATGAGTGGAACAACGGAAACAAAAACATTCGCAAATGCTGACAATGTTACTTTTGGGAAGCCTAAAGTAGGTGGTGCAATTTTTTCAGCCCCCATAGGTACGGCGCTCCCTAAAAATGCGACAGAGGCCTTGGATCCGGCTTTCAAGAACCTTGGTTATATTTCAGAAGATGGAGTGACCAACACGAATTCACCGGAAGCAGAAGCAACTAAATCCTGGGGTGGTGATGTCGTTTTGGTCTTGCAGACGGCTAAAGAAGATACTTTTGGCTTTAGTTTAATTGAGGCTTTAAATACGGAGGTCTTGCGGGAGGTGTACGGTGCAGAAAATGTAACCGGTGATTTGACTAACGGCATCACCGTATCAGCCAATGCTACACCACTTAAGCCGCATAGCCTTGTCATTGACATGATTATGAAAGGAAACGTTTTAAAGCGTATTGTCATCCCAAACGGAACTGTCAAAGAGATCGGCGAGGTTGGGTATAAGGATGGCGAGCCCGTGGGGTATGAAACAACGGTTCAGGCTGTACCGGACGAAAAAGGCAATAGCCACTATGAGTACATCCAGAAACAGGCATAAGGAGACAGTAAATGATTAAGGGCACAACAAGGTCAGGATTTGCCTATGAAATTCAGGATGAAGCACTAAACGACTTTGAGCTATTGGAGCAGCTGTCAGACTTGGAAGACAATCCACTCTATTTACCAAAGGTCATTACTAAGCTATTTGGCGACAAGCAAAAGAAAGCCTTGCTGGACCATGTGCGAAAGGATGATGGGATCGTCCCCGTGGACCTTCTTTCAGTTGAGCTGGAAGATATTTTTAGGGGTAAAGACCTAAAAAACTCGCCCACCTCGCCTGGCTCATCAAAAACAAAGAAGACGACCTAATTTGTGATTTGGCAGAAACCTATGGTGTTTATGATTACCGGGCCTTGCCGCTACTAACGGTAGCTACGTTAGCGGCAGGGCTTAGGGATACAGCACGGGTGAGGATAGGAAATGATAGGGTCCTGAACATCCCGGACCGTGTTCTACAGGCTCTCATCTTCGATGCTGTGAATTTTATAGCATGGAGCCGGACAAAAGACGCTGAGAAGGGTAAAAATCGACCAAAGTCTTTATTTGATGACAGGACTAAACAGACGAAAAAGTCAGAACAATTCATGACTGCAGACGAGTTTGAGGCCAAGAGAAAGAGCCTCGTTGAAGCCATGAGAGAGGGGGTGAGTGATAGTGGCGATTGAGCTGGGCAAGGCCTATGTGCAAGTCATTCCGTCGGCAAAAGGAATTTCCGGAGCAATCAGTAAAGGCATTATGCCGGAGGCGGAAGAAGCGGGGAACCAAGCCGGTGAAAAAACGGGGAAAAGCCTCGTTAGCCGCCTAAAAGACCTCGTCATTGCTTCTGGTATAGGCCAGGCCATAAAACAGTCCATAAGTGAAGGTGCTGATCTGGAGCAGTCCCTGGGTGGCATTGAGACCCTTTATAAAGGGTCAGCCGACAAGATGAAGCAGTTTGCAAATGAGGCCTATAAAACGGCTGGTCTATCTGCTAACCAGTACATGGAGCAAGTTACAAGCTTTTCTGCCGGCCTGATTCGTTCCGTTGGTGGTGATACCGCTAAAGCTGGGGACGTGGCTAATATGGCCATGATTGACATGGCAGATAACGCAAATAAGATGGGCACCTCCATGCAGGACATTCAAAACGCCTATCAGGGATTTGCAAAGCAAAACTATACGATGCTTGACAACTTAAAGCTAGGCTATGGCGGTACGCAATCAGAGATGAAGCGACTCTTGGCTGACGCAACGAAGCTGACAGGCGTTAAATACGATATCAACAACCTAGCTGATGTCTACAGTGCAATTAACGTAATCCAAGGCGAACTGGGCATTACCGGGACGACTGCAAAAGAGGCAAATGAAACTTTTTCGGGGTCCTTTGCTTCTATGAAGGCTTCTTATCAGAACTTGTTAGGAAGCATTACGTCAGGCGGAGGAAATATCGGATCGGCTATTCAAGGATTAGCTGACTCAGCAGTTACCTTTGCAAAGAACGCTTTGCCCATGCTAGAAAACATAGCAAAAGAAGCTCCAACAGCTATTGTTCAAGCCCTGACCACCGCTGGGCCACAATTGATTGAAGCTGGCATGAACTCATTGATTGTCATTATTCAAGGCTTTGCCAATGCCATGCCAACCATGATACCTCAATTAACTAAAGTCATATCAGATATGGTTCAGGTAATTGTTTCTAACCTGCCTGCTTTAATTGGGGCCGGCTCTCAGCTTTTAACCGGGATTGTTCAGGGACTGTCAGAGGCCTTGCCGTTCTTGATTGAGGCACTTCCAGGAATCATACAAGCGGTTGTAACTAGCATTGTTGAGAACCTTCCTTTGATCATAGAGGCCGGTATTCAACTATTAAACGCACTCGTACAAGGGCTCATACAGGCTTTGCCGGTTATTATTGAAGCATTGCCCCAAATCATACAGACTATACTTGACGGTTTGCTGGAGGCCTTGCCGCTGCTCATTCAGGCCGGAATTGAGTTATTCGTGGCTTTGATACAAGCGTTGCCGGAGATTATAGCAACCATTGTTGCGGCTCTTCCTCAAATTATTAATTCGATTATAGCCGCAATCATACAGGCTATTCCGCTACTTATTCAAGCTGGTGTTGATCTGTTAATTGCCTTGATTCAGAATTTACCGCTGATTATCTCGACCATTGTAGGGGCCCTGCCACAGATCATATCCGGTATTGTAAATGGGCTTTTGAGCAACATTGGGAAAATCATTCAAGCCGGTGTTGATCTGTTAATTGCCTTGATTAAAAACCTTCCATTGATTATTTCTGAGATTGTAAAAGCAATGCCTGAGATTATAACGGGTATTGTTGGTGCCTTGAAAGATGGCATTTCTCGAATCGTTGAAGTCGGTGCAA
Organism: uncultured Clostridia bacterium; assembly: GCA_947253135.1. Classification (GTDB taxonomy): domain Bacteria; phylum Bacillota; class Clostridia; order Saccharofermentanales; family Fastidiosipilaceae; genus CAMXYS01. Next base: position 19,936 of record CAMXYS010000002.1, on the reverse strand, counting down.
ACCTCGTAAGAGGCCTTTGGGACGGCATTAAAGGCGCAGCAGCCTGGTTATGGGACAAGATCACCGGTTGGATTAGTGGCATTTGGGATGGCATTAAGGGCTTTTTCGGGATTCATTCTCCCTCAAGAAAAATGGCCTGGATTGGCGAGATGATCAGTGAGGGATTAGCCGGAGGCATTGAGGACAATGTGAAGCCGGTCAGCAAGGCCATGGGGCTTTTAGAAGACGCAGCTAGCGGGGAATTCACAAGTAGATTTGATGCGACTGCTAACTTTGGCTGGAACGGCTCAAATAGAAGCCTGCCATTGGACTCATCTGCAGGACGTTCAATTGTGGTTAATAACTACAATCAATCCCCTGAGCCGCTCACTGAAAGAGAGATTGCCAGACAGACAAAGATTAGCTTGCAACAGTTAGCACTAGGAGTATAAAAATGGCTGGGACGATTGAATATGTCAACACGAAAAAAGAGGCGGTCACCTTTGGCAAGGAGCCGCCTTTTATATTAACTAATGTAGATGGTCTGGAGGCCGTGCAAAACGAGATAAAGACCGCAACTCAATATGGCATTGAGGGGGCCATTAAAACGGGTGAACGATATGGTGTAAGAGACTTAAGCATAGAAGGAGTGATTGTTGCTGAAACGGAGGACGACAGGCTTCTTTTTAGACGTAAGCTAGTCACTTTATTTTCAAGAGATGTTGCAGGGACAATCATTTATCGAGAAAGGGGAAAGGCGTATAGCATTGATGTTGAAATTGAGCATGCACCGGCTTTCCGAGAGCCGGATCAGCGACCAGATCATGTGCCATTTTTAATTAATCTGAAAGCCTTAGACCCATACTGGAGAGACGAAAGCTTTTATAATGCATTAATCCCGCTATCTAAATCAGAGAGTCTGTTTGAGTTCCCGCTGGACATTACAGATAGCTTTGAGTTTGCGACCATGAAAAGCGGGGAGATCGTGCAAATCAGAAACGATGGTGATGTGGATGTAGGGTGTGTCTTTTACATGAACTTCTTAGGCGAGGTAATCAACCCTAAGATTTACAACGTATTGGACCAAAGCTTCTTTGGCTTTAATGGCACGTACACTGTTGCAGATGGCTTTGAACTATCAACAGTAGCCGGTCAAAAATACGCTTATCGAATCAAAAACAATAACAAGCTTAATGCCATGCATGAACGGTTAATGGATAGCCGTTTTATTGTTTTGAAACAGGGGGAAAATTATCTACAAGTACAAGCAAAGTCTGGGGTTGAGAATATCCTGGTCAACATGCAGTTTAGACCGCTTGTGATTGGGGTGTAGAAATGGTAATTGATGTCTATGTAAAACTGCCTGGGATTAATAGTTACCGTGCAGCCGGGCTGATTGACAGCTGGACCAGTTTGCGCATTTTAGAAAACTGGTACAAGCCAGATGAGATGACTTTGATTCTGCCTGAAACAAGTGCTTATAAAAACCTGATACTTCCAGATACAGCGCTACTAATAGAAGGCGTTTTTTATCGAGTTGAAAGCGTGTTTACTCAAAAGCAAGAACTAACAATAAAAGGGCGGTCGCTTAGTGCACAGCTCGAAGATTTAATCATAAAAGGGACTTATCGGACTCAGCAATCTGCTGGGGCGATCCTGGAAGATTTGGTCAAGCGATATGGGAACTTGTCATTTTTGTCATTAAAAACGAACAGTCAATTGGCTGGAGAATTCGTTCGCTTTCAAAACTCTCACGGTGAGCTTCTAAAGGTCATAGTGAAACTTTGCGAGACGTATGATATTGGCTACTACGAGCAAGCCGAAAGTGCAGAAACTCCAAACGCAACACTTCAATTTAGCGCAGGAAGAGATGTGTCGCAGCTAGTTGAGTTTTCTTCAAACTATGACAATTTCCAACAAGAGGAGTTTGAGAGGTCAGTTCGTGGAGTCAAAAATGTAGCTTATGTATTTGGCGAAGGCGAAGGCAGTGAGCGCCTTATGGAGGTGGTCGATCAATCTGCCCCAGGAGAACAGAAACGAGAACTCTATGTAGATGCAAGAGACCTGCAAAGGAAACAGGATGATGTTCTTATCCCTGAATCTGAATACCGTCAAATGCTAAGACAAAGAGGTTGTCAAAAGCTTTCAGATACACAGGCCGTCTTTGCACTAAAAGGCGAGATCAATGTAAGCAATCAGTTGTTTAGACTGGGCCTTGATTATCGGCTGGGTGACCTTGTGACAGTACGAAGCATTAAACATAAAGTCATTAAGAAGATCAGGCTAATGGCATTGCAAAAGACATACGACAGCGATGGCGAGCATATCGAACCGGTTTTTGGAAAAGAGTTGCCCACCTTGCTAGATAAGATAGGAGGTTAAAAATGGCGGAATGGTTTTTCCCGTCCAGATCAGTTAATCACGATCGGACATATAGCGATAAGGATTTTGCCGGCTTTTATAAGAACATATTTAGAGATGGTGTTTGCGCTGCCATAGGGCAGGCGCTTAAAGTAAAGGTGTCGCCCAGCGGTGGTATGCGAATTATCGTGTCTTCCGGAGCGGCAATTTTACAAGGTTACCAGTATCAATTAACTGACGAGGTGGCGCTGCAAATCCCGGTAGCCTCCACAACTTCAAGCAGAACAGACAGCATTGTCATAAGGCATGATAAAAGTGCTAGAAAAATATATGCTGCCGTAAAGGCAAACAGCACTGCCGTTGAGCGAAGCGACATGGTTCATGAAATCCAGTTGGCGACGATCAAGATTCCCCGAAACGCCTCATCTGTTCTGGCGGAGTACATCACAGACAAGCGGGCAGATGGGGAGGTTTGCGGATACGCAACACCGTTTGAGCGCCTAAGCGTTTCAGGCTTGGAAAATCAATATAAGGCAATGCTTGACCGGATTGCAGATGAATCCAAGCTGAAAAGTGATGGCATTACGGACAGGGCCTACAGTGATTTTAACAACTGGTTTTTAGGTGTGAAAAATCTGATGGGAGTGGATGCGGCCGGGAAACTTACGAATCAATTAAAGGAAATAACACCTGACAATCTGCTTGTAACAGTAAATCATGAACAAGATGGTTATCCAGTGCTGGACCATGTCATTTATTGGTCTTATGGCATTGGCACGGTCGAGTTGGGCAAGCAGCCTCCGGGAGTGCCGTTTGATGGAACTGCTCCGGAAGATATTTTGTTTAAGGCGGTTTACCCGTCAAGGCAATTCATAGAAATCAGAACACCGCTTAATGTTGCGCTTACTTATCCGAAAATAGAACAAATTGACAGCAAAACATACAAGGTTACAGAAGGCGTTCACGCCTTTATTTTTTATTTTAAAACGGACATCAATTTTAAAACAAGTATTTAAGGGGGATAAAAATGGACATCCAGCTTTACGAAATCACAAAAGGTATGAGCAATGCAGCAGAACGCTTGGAAAGCAATTTTAATAACTTGAAAAAAGCCGTGACGGATACAGAAGGGAGCATAGACAACAAAGTTCAAGCAAAGCTCAATAGTTGGAACAACAGCGTCCCATACACGCTCGATAATATAACTGCTCAACGTAGCGGGAGCGAATCATTAACGGTCGGCTTAACAAATTTAATGAAAACGCTGCCAACCGGAACAAAACCGATTATTGGAACCTATAACAGCAATGGTGCTATGGGTGCTTTTTTTGGTTTTAAATTGAACGCTCAAATCGGTACATTGTTTGTGCACTCTTATACTGGTGATTGCTGGCATGTGACCATGACAGGAGGGACAGTGAGGGTTACCAACAAATAAAGGTGAACAAAATGAAAATAATCGCAGTTTTATTAGGAGCGGCGTTCATTGTGAGTGTCGTTCTTTTTGTTGCCGGCTGGTTAAAACTTGATCGGGCAGAAAAGAAAAAAAGGAAGTGATGAGCAAATGGATTTTATCAGAGTTTATTCGCCCTGCCTGAGAGCAGACGCAAGAATAACAGCCATGCAGGATATGGCCACCGTTTCGGTCGGTGGGGTGAAATCACCTTATGCTGGGACATTGATTGACAGCGGAGGGTCTGCACCTTACAGAGGGCATAAGGGCATTGACTTTGGCGTGCCGACAGGAACGCCTGTCTATGCTCCGGTAGCCGGGTCTGTATGGACTACCCACTATGAGAGGGGCGGCAACCGCTTAACCATCACTATGGCGGACGGCACTAATGTTGGATTTAATCACCTGTCTAGGTTTGCAAAGCATTCTGGCAAGGTCAACAAAGGTGATCTAGTTGCCTATTCCGGCAATACAGGAACGGCCACGACCGGGCCGCACTTGCACGTTGACGTGTTTAACCCGGACGGGCTTTGTTTTGATGCTTGGCCGTTCGCTGTTGGTGGAGGGGTTAAGGCAAGTGGAACGCCGTCAAAGGGTATGATTTATCGGGTTCAAATCGGAGCTTTTGAAGTTAAGGCAAACGCTGATCGACAGCTTGTCCGGGCGAGGTCTGCCGGCTTTGGAGATGCATTTATATCCACTGGAACAGACGGCATTCACCGTGTTCAGATCGGCGCTTTTGAGGTCAGGGGCAACGCTGAACGCTGCTTGAGTAAAGCCAAGGCAGCCGGATTTAAAGATGCATACATCCGGGAGGTGAGCAGATGACAGTTGATGTTGGAGCACTTGCGGATTGGGCTAAGGCCATCACGGCAATAGTCGCTTGCCTTGGCTTAGTGGTTGTGCCTATTCATAAAACTCTAAAGCAGACAAAAAAGGATAATGCCGCTCTAATGGCCGGCATTCAGGTCCTTTTGCATTTCCGGCTTGAGAGGGAATGTAGAAGGGTGCTGGATAGAGGGTCAATAGATGTTGAGGAGCAACAGGCAATCTCAGACATTTATAACGCCTACCATGATTTAGGCGGAAATGGACATGGGACAGATCTTTTTAATCGAACAATGAAATTAGATTATAGGAGAAATGAAGATGACTACAAATGAACTGATTGCAATGATCGTACAAGCTGTTTTAGTTCCCCTCATTATCTGGGGGATTGTAGAAGCAAAACGTTATTTGACAGCAAAAATAAAAAATGTGGAAGTAGAGCGGATTCTGGAGCAAGCCACTGACGCAGCTCAAAAATGCGCAGCAGAGGTCGGACAGACCTATGTGGACAACATTAAAGGCACAGACAAATGGACTGCTGAAAATCAGCAAAAGGCACTTGGCCTTGCCATGGCCAAGGCTAGAGCCATGCTGACACAAGAAGGCATCAACCTATTGCAAGAAACGACAGGCAGCGTTAATGGCTATCTGCAGGCGGCCATCGAGGAAGCTGTTAGAGAGCAAAAGAAATAAAGACTAAGGCCCGCTAGGTAGATCCTGGCGGGCCTTGTTTGCGTTTAAGCGTTTTCTAATTCTTTCCTTTTTTGCTTGATTAACGCTTCCAGTTCGTCCAGATCTTCAAGCTTTGCTCGGTTGCGAATAAAACTTCTTGATGCACTTCTGCCGCTCAAATAGTTGGCACGTTCACGGTTATTCTCCCGCCAGCGTTTGTCTGCTTCCGGGTTGTAAACAGCTTTTCTCTTTTTAGGTTCTGCCACTGTCTTGCCTTTCTAAGCTTGCCGATGTTATGATTAACCAGATGGGAGGGAGTGTGGCAAGCCCACCCCCTCTTGTTTGCCTTTTCTTCTAATTAGTCATTGATGAGTTTTTCAATCTTTTCAATGGCTTTTTCTTTTGTATCTGCACTTTTTATGATTTCAATGATCATCTTAAGTGCTGTCTTGAATTGTTCATTTGTCATACCTTGTTCCATTTGTGTTCCTTTCTAAGGCTGCTTGCCTGCCGTATTTGCTAAGGTATCTCCCTTAACTGTCTTTATAATAACATAGTCCTAGCCCTATGTCAACACTTTTTTAGAAAATAATATGAAAAAGTTTCCAATTTATCTCACGGTATCTCAAAGTATCTAATATCAGAAAGCCCCAATCTGAGCACTCATACAGGGGGTTTTTCTGTCCATTATCTGTCCATTATCTGTCCATTATGAACTGAAAAGGTACGATTTTAGTCGATTTTTGGCGACATATTAAACTATAAACATGAATTAATTTTCACCCTCAGAAAAACTGAAAACGCCTGAAACATATGCGTTTCAGGCGTTTTAGCAAGCCACTACAGCGCGACTAAGGGTTGACTTTTAATCAAGGGGTCGAGGGTTCGAGTCCCTCATGGATCAGTTTGGTAAAAGCCTTGAAACGTAGTGGTTTCAGGGCTTTTTGCTTATTTGAAGGGGTGCTTTCTCTCTTTTCAAAAGCTGTCTTATATGCTGATTGATTCATATTTGTAGGATCAAAAATTGCTAAAAACCACTGAAATCGGCCACCGTTCACGAATTTCCTTTCACTGGGAGCGCATAAGGAGCCCGAAAAAGGGGGCAAGAGAGCAAATATCAAATGGGTAAAAAAGTGAAGCAAAAACTTAAGGAAGGATAAAAAAGCTACGGTTCAAAAACCGTAGCTTTTAATCTGGGTGATAGTGGACTCGAACCACCGACCCCCTGCATGTCAAGCAGGTACTCTAACCAGCTGAGCTAACCACCCCTCAAAATTGTGCCTAACCATTATAACGGCAACTTTCGGAACTTGTCAAATCTCCTCTGTCTTCACAACCGATCAAAACGACTCCTGTCAAAGAAAGGCTGGACAAGATTATTAAAGTCGCACCAAGGTTTTTACCGGTCGGTACCCGTATGAACAGGCCGAACCGATCGCACAAAAGTTTATCGTGAGAGAGAATCCGCTGTTAGCAGTAGGGCGGGAGCTGCAGTTTCAAACCCGGCATCCTCGGAGTTACCGACCGGCGGAGAACAGCCGGCCTCACCCGCTAAGACAGCGGCTGACCAGACTAGGGCGGATGATCTGTTAAGTCAAAAGACTGTTTTTACCAAAATCGTCGAAGCAGCCAATGATGCAACTTATGCCGGAGGCCTGTTGACTCTAAATGCAGACTTAACGGGGCTCGGCCTGAGCAGGAAGAAGAAGCGAACAGTAAGGAAAAGTAATAAAAGATAGTGCTTTTTAAGTTAAGCAGTTGGCGGCCACAGAGTTCAGATTTGACGATAAGCCCTGTGACCGTTAAATTTAGACGGAAGATTAAGTGAGGTTTAAAGATCAAGTTAGACTTCTTGTGAAATAGGTGCCTGGCTGATTTAATGAAGGTGGGAAGAAGAGTTAACGATATGAAATTTATTTCTTGGAATATTGATTCATTAAATGCTGCTTTGACCGGCGAATCGGCGCGAGCGGAATTGTCCCGGGCGGTGCTCGCTCAGCTGGCAGCAGCAGAACCGGACCTCCTGGCTATTCAGGAGACCAAGCTGCCGGAAAAAGGGCCGACTGACCGCCATCTTGAATATTTGCACAATTATTTTCCTGCATACCATGCTGTTTGGTCCAGCTCCGGTAAACCCGCTCGCAAAGGTTACGCCGGAACGATGACACTCTATAAAAAAGAGTTGGCACCCCTGTCGGTAACCCGACCTGTGATAGACGCGCCGGAGCCGATGGACAGTGAAGGCAGAATTTTAACCTTAGAGTTTGAGGACTTTTACTTCACCCAAGTCTATACACCAAATGCGGGCAGTGAATTAGCGCGTTTGCCGGACCGGCAAGTTTGGGACCGCTGTTATGCGGATTATCTAAGTGGTCTGGACCGGCAAAAACCTGTTATTGCAACCGGTGACTTTAATGTTGCTCACACAGAGATTGACTTGGCCAACCCGGATTCCAACCGCCGTTCGGCCGGTTTTACCGATGAAGAAAGAGCCGGTTTTACCGACCTTTTGGCCCGGGGGTTTACAGACACCTTCCGCCACCTTCACGGCCCGGTTGAAGGGGTGTATACTTGGTGGGCGCAGCGGGTTAAAACCAGCAAAATTAATAATTCCGGTTGGAGAATCGATTATTTTTTGATCAGTGACCGCTGGGCTGACCGGGTGCAAATATCAGAAATGCTGGACTCCGGCGACCGGCAGGATCATACACCGATTATTTTGGAGACCGATACTCATGCTTAATATTGAAAATGTCACTAAGTATTACCGCAAATTGGCGGCTGTCAACCAGGTTAGTTTTACGGTTCCGCCGGGTACGATAGCTGTCCTGGTTGGACCCAATGGAGCCGGCAAAAGCACCTTGCTGAAAAGCATCATGGGTCTTTTGCGCCATGAGGGTCGAATCAGTTTTAACGGCATTCCTACAGAAGAGTCGGCGGGGCGAGAACGGTTGGGCTATGTGCCGGAACTACCGGCCGCCTACCCGCTGTTGACCGTGCGCGAACACATTGAATTTGCCGCCCGCCTTTACAAAGTAGAGAATTGGGAGGCCCTGGCGGATGAACTCCTGGAACGGTTTGATCTGACTGACAAGCAGAATAAGCTGGGGTCGGAACTCTCCAAAGGTATGCAGCAAAAGGTGGGCATCTGTTCGGCTATGATACACAGGCCGGACCTGGTTTTCTTTGATGAGCCCATGATGGGTTTAGACCCCTACGCGATAAAAGAATTAAAGGCCATCTTCAGTGAGATCAAGGAGCGGGGCGGCTCTTGTTTAATCAGCACCCATATCTTGGACAGTGTAGAAGATGTCTGGGACCAGGCCATGATTATGCAGAATGGCGGTTTGAAGGCAGTGGTCCATCGTGATGACCCGGCTATGGCCGGCAAGAACCTGGAAGATTATTTCTTCGAGGTGACAGACCTATCTGCCCATGAAATGAAGGCTCAGGCGGTCGCAGAAACCGAAGCCCCTGTCGATAAGCCCAAAAAGGGCTTGGCCTCGCTGTTCGGTAAAAAACCGGGAGGGGGGCTTGGCCGATGAGTGCCCTGTTTTTCTTACTCCGCCGCCGTACCGTTAATTGGTTTAAGTCTTTTATTCGTCAACCGAGTCAATTTATCCCTATTTTGATCATGGTTTTGGTTGTCGGCCTTAATTTTTTTAGACCAAGCACCGATGGTGTGCCCGTAGGTAGCGCCGGCAACTTGTTTTTTACGGATCTGGCTGTGGGGATTGCCCGCTTGGCCGCCCTGGCTGTAGCCTCTTTTATGATTTTGAGTACCATAGTCAGCACGGTGGACAAGGGGATGCAGCTTTTTTCCCGGGCGGATGTAGACTATCTTTTTACTTCGCCCATAGCTAGACCTAAGGTTTTAGTCTACGGTGTATCGGCCTCTATAAAGACCATCTTTTTGGTTCTCTTTATCATGCTCTTTCAAATACCCAACCTGACCAATGCGGGTATTCCTCTTCCTCGGATAGCCGCCCTGATTGTGGCCGTCTCGCTGCAGGTCTTTTGCGGTATCGCCCTCTCTCTTTTCTTCTATGTGCTGTCTCGTCGCCACCGGGAATTAAAGCTGCCGGTACAAATCTTTTTGTATGCCCTCCCCCTCGTCACCCTGGCAGGTATGATTTTTCCCTATGTTGCGGAGCTCATAGCCGGTGATGTCGGAGCGGTGATGGCAGGTGCAGGCAAGGTTACCTGGGTTGAGTGGATCCCTTTAGTTGGCTGGGGACAGGGTGTCTTAACCGGGATCATGTACGGAGCGGAGATCAGCCACTGGGTACAAGCCGCTCTCTTAGTGGTCACATCCCTCCTCTCTGTTCTTTATGCAGTTAAGACGGATGTAAATTTCTATGAAGAGGCTCTGGTGGCGAGTGACCGGTTGGAGCAAAAAAAGGCCGAATTGGGCATTCAGAGTAATGGCATTTTTCAGCAGCAAACCAGGATGTGGAATCCGGACAAGGCCAGTCGCTTTATAGATAAGGAGAATTTGAAATCGGGTCTTGGTCGAGGCTGGGGAGTCAGCAGTATTTTCTGGCGCCAGATGAGGGAGGAGCGGAGACGACGTCCCTTCGTAATCGGCCCCAATACCATTTTCTTGCTGTTGGCGGCAGTTATTTTAAGTCTGGTTGCCAAGAACTTGTCGCCTGCCATAAAACTGGCTATTATGTCCGGGTTGATCTGGTACGATATGATTTTCTTTTCAACGGTCAGCAGCTTTCAAATGGAATTGGAAAGAGATGACTTCTATTACTATCCGGGCAGCGCTGCCGGCAAGATTACAGCAGCTTCTTTGCCGGGAATAATAGCTCGGTTGATTGACTTTTGGCCGGCCTTACTGGTTCTAGTTTTGTGGATCAGAGCACCATTTTTACCCTCTCTTTTACTGTTTCCCTATTGTCTGTCCATGGTTGTTGTGATGCAATTTCCGATGGCTTTGGGCACTTTGATGACCGGGGGTCAAAATAAGACGATGGTGTACAAGTTAATTACCGGGCTCATCAGCTTTTTGACGACTCTGCCGTCCATAGCAGGCATTGTTATGTTGCCTATTTTTTCGGAGATACCTAACCTGGCCCATCTGGCCGCCGTGCCGATGCTCGTCGTTCTAGTTATCAATTTTGCCTTAGGGCTATTGAATTATCCGGTTGGCATCAGTTTGTTAAAAAGAGGAAGGGGCTGAAATGCCATGGTTCCGCCGCTGATAAATGATTGCGGTTGTTCCGGGTAACTTTTCAAGGCAAAACAGACAACAAAAAACGGAGTCCGGCCGGACTCCGTTTTTTATAAGCGGGATACGAGATTCGAACTCGCGACTTTCACCTTGGCAAGGTGACACTCTACCACTGAGTTAATCCCGCGTTTGACTTTTATAACGGAGACAATACTAGCGGATCGGGTAGATTTTGTCAAATGTTTCTAAGAGGGCAAAGTGATGGGGGAAGAGCCCCTTTTTTGAAACTAAACCTTACTGCAAGACCACCTTTTCAATCGGCTCAACTTGTCATACCCTGACGGCAGTTGCTGCTTGTCCGCGCCGGCTTCATCAGATTTTGGAGGCGGGCAAGCAAGCCGGGGTTGCTGCCTCCACCTGTGGGCGGAAGACTTCGCCTGTTTGTGGATGAAGTTAGCGCATGTTTTGTGCTGGGGGATGCTAATCGGCGGAGCCCTATTTTTCCTACTTTTCATGGTGAGGCCATCAATCAGCTAAGAGGCTGGTGGTTGTTACTAGAATGAAAACTTTACTAATGATAAGTATTCTCTTTAGAGATCTGCTATAATAAGGAAGTAGTTTTGCAGAAGCTTTTTTGAGTAAAAGAGTGCCGGCAAAGAGTACACAAGTATTCCGGAAAAACGGATGCTACCGGCCTGCTGTGCGCGTATGGTGATAGTAGGATGGTAGATTAGAAAGAAGGTGAGCCGTTTTGGATACAAAGGTTAAAGATCTGATCAATGCACAAATTAATGAGGAATTCTATTCTGCCTACCTGTATTTGGACTTTGCCAATTACTACCACGAGCAGGGGTTGGATGGCTTTGCGAACTGGTTTGATATACAGGCGCAGGAAGAACGTGACCACGCCATGATGCTGCGCACTTATCTGCACGACAATGGCGAGTCTGTAATCTTGGAAGCGATAGAGAAGCCGGACCAGAGTTATGCCAATGCTGAAAGTCCGCTGCAATTGTCGTTGGAGCACGAAAAATATATTACGCAGTGCATCAACAAAATTTATAAGGCTGCTGCGGATATTCATGATTACCGGACTATGCAGTTTTTAGACTGGTTTATCGAAGAGCAGGGCGAAGAAGAAAAGAATGCCGACGATTTGCTCCGCAAATATGAGCTGTTTGGCTCTGACCCACAAGGCCTCTATGCCTTGAACCAAGAGCTGTTGGCACGTACCCACACGGCGCCGCCGTCAGCGCAGTAGTAGCAACCGTAACCTGGCCGAAGCACTGCTCTTTTAAGGCGGTGTCTGGTTGGCGCCTAGTTGGCGGGTTGCGTTAATAAAATGGATGGCTTCGGTGTGGCGGAGTGGCGGTATAGCGCCGGAAATTTCTTGCTGACCGGGCAAAAATGGACAAGTGGTTTTGCCTTTGTGGGCACCACTGGACAAAACAAAACAGAGAGAGGAAAGAATATGTTATTTTACAAATGCGATGAGTGCGGAAACTTTATTACCTTTTTGGGAGAGAAGGCGGCTACACCCGCTTGCTGCGGCAAGCCGATGAAGGAGGTTGCTCCGAATACAACTGATGCGGCACAAGAAAAGCATGTACCGGTTGTCTCGATCGATGGCGACAAGGTCAACGTTCGTGTCGGTTCGGTCGACCACCCCATGCAGGAAGAACACTATATCACCTTCATTATTTTAGAAACAAACATGGGCTTCCAGAAAAAAGATTTGCATCCGGGTGAAGAGCCCAGCGCCAATTTTGTCTTGGCAGAAGGCGAAAAGGCAGTGGCCGCTTATGAGTACTGCAACCTGCATGGCTTCTGGAAGGCTGAGTGCTGATTAACTTGCCGGCGGTGCCTTCCCCGTGCTTTTAAATAAGTGCACATGATGCACTAAAGCTGTCTGGCCCTGTGCTGGTTTGGAATTTTTCGGTGCGATGAGCGATGCCGAAGAAGATACAAGCAGTACAGGGCTTTTTCTTGTCAAAAAAAGAGGTGATTTGATGCATGTATTAGCGATGGAAATCAGTCTGCATTTGCCTTATGTTCGGTCACTTAAAGGCAAGCGGGCAGTCAGGCAGTCTTTAGTTGCAAAATTGGTAAAATATTTTTCTTTGAGTGTGCGCGAAACGGACTTGCAGGAGATCAGTCAAAAACTGGTCTTAGCGGCTGCCTTCGTCTGCTTGACACCGGGTGAAGGGGAGGAATATGCCCAGCAGATTGAAGACTTCCTCTACCGTTTTTCCTTAGAGGAAGCCTGTGAAGTGCAAAGCCTTGTTTGGGATATTTTAGCTGTATTTAATGCCTGAGCTGAGCCGTTGGCCTGAAGCGGCAGTCAATCCCGGCCTATCAGAATAAGGTCATCAACCCGACTTTGGAGACGGCCTACAAAACTGGTAAGGAGCCGGGCAAGTTGTTCTTGCTGAATATCCTCCTATATAGTTGGATGCAAATCCTGCCTTTATCATCTATTTTAGTTTCAAAGGGATTTATGAAGAGGGTCTAAAAAACAAAGTTGGCATCCGGTCGAGTAAGGCTTGCCCGGCAGAGGGTTAAAAAGGGGCACTCGAGCTTGTTTACACTCGGATGCCCCTTCCATTTTCTACTTTTTCAATAAGCCGAGGAGGCCGGTGGACTGGATAAAGAGGATCAACATAATAATCGGCAGACAGTACTTAATCACTGCGATGTAGAGGCGTTTGCGACCAAAGGCAACTCCTCCTTTTTCCACTTCATCGATAATCCATTGATGTTTTACAATCCAGCCGACTAAGATAGATGACAAGAGAGCAATCAGAGGCATCATAAAGCTGTTGCTGATGTAATCCATAATGTCTAAAAGTTGACCCGTGCTGCCGTTCGGCAAAGAGACCTCAACGTAAAACTTGCTATAGCCCAGGGCGATGACAGCGGTAGCGACCAGGTAGATGGCAGATAAGACGAGGACGGTTGGTTTGCGTTTGGTATGCATAATTTCGATGCAGTTGGCCACAATTGACTCCAGGACGGAAATACAAGAAGTTAAGGCGGCAAAGGCAGCCAAGATAAAGAAGACGAGGCCGATGATGCGACCGGCAAAACCCATTTGGGAAAAGACCTTGGGCAGGGAGATGAACATCAATCCCGGCCCGGCTGACATCCCTTCTGCCCCTAAAAAGACGTAGACAGCGGGGACAATCATGACGCCGGCAAGTAGGGCGACACCGGTATCCATTAAGGTGATAATGGTGACCGACTTACTCAAGTTGACATCTTTTTTTACATAAGAGCCGTAGGTAATCATAATGCCCATGGAGACGCTGAGTGAGAAGAAGACCTGGCTCATGGCGTCCAGGGTAATTTGCAAAAAGCGGGATAGGGTCATGCCCGACCAGTCCGGCTTTAAATAAAGCCTGAGGCCCTCTAAGCCGGTGCGCATGTTTCCCCCGGCGGCGGATTTGAGGGTTAAGGAATAAATGGCAATGCCGATGACCATCAGCAAAAGGACGGGCATAATGGCTTTTGAAACCCGCTCAATTCCTTTTTCAACACCGCCATAGACGATAAGGGCGGTAATGGCCATAAAAATCAAACTGTAGACGACAGCGCTGCCGGAAGCGATGAAGGAGGGAAAGCAGTTGTCTTGGGCGGCAAGCCTCATCTCTCCTATTAAAAATAACTTGATGTAATTGAGAATCCACCCGCCGATAACAGCATAGTAGGTCATGATTAAGACCGGGACAAGGAAGGTTAGGATGCCTAAAAAAGTCCACTTGGGGTGCATGATGCCGTAGGCGTGAATGGCACTTTTACCGGTTTTGCGCCCGATGGCCAGGTCGGTGACCAGGAGGGCAAAGCCGACTGTAAAAATTAAGACCAAATAGATGATGATAAAGACACCGCCACCGTCTTTGGCGGCCAGGTAAGGAAAGCGCCAGAGATTCCCCACACCGATAGCACTGCCGGCTGCTGCAAAAATAAAACCTAATTGACCTGTAAAGCTGGCCTTTTTCTCCATCTCCATATCCCCGTTTCGATAATTTAATCAACCGCCCTATCATACACTAAGAGCGGGGAGCAAATGTAGCCAATTGACAGAAGAGCGGTTTGTCCTGATTCTATGATAAATACGCAAATTGAATTCCGGGCGCTTCAGTTTTAACTCCCGGTTCACCAGATTGGTTTTCCTGTTTAAACTATTTAAACTATGAATATAGGAGCTGTTAAAATCCCGGGAGGTATTAAAATCCAATGTCTGTTCAAGCTAACATGGCGGTGCTCTTTATTCACGGCATTCTTGGTACGCCGCGGCACTTTCAACCGTTTATTCCACTAGTCCCGCCTAACTGGTCTGTTTGCAACCTGACGCTAAAGGGGCACGGCGGACGGGTGCAGGACTTCGCCCGGGTGTCGATGGAGGTGTGGAAGCAGCAAGTGGAGGCGGCTTTGGATCAATTATTAGCCGGCCACGACGGCGTGATTATCGTAGCGCATTCGATGGGAACCTTGTTTGCTGTACAGGAAGCCATCAAAAAACCGGTTGCCGAGCTGTTTCTTTTAAATGTGCCGCTAAAAGTGCGTGTGACCAGGCAGTTGATCAAAACAGTCTGGCGGATTTTTTGGGGCATTCTTAAGCCTGATAATGAATGGGACAAGGCAGCTCAGGCGGGCTACAGCATGGCAGCTGACCACTGCCTTTTACACTATCTGGGTTGGATTCCGCGCTACCTGGAACTATTTGCTGAAATTAAAAAGACAAGGAAGATAATCCGTCAATTGACGGTGCCGGCCCATATTTATCAGGCCCTAAAAGATGAGATGGTCTCGCCTAAAAGCATCGCCTGCTGTCAGCAGAGCCCCGGCGCTGTAGTCAAGTCGTTGAAGACGTCAGGCCATTACTACTATGCTCCGGATGATTGCTCCTTGTTAAAAAAAGATTTTATTGAGATGCTGGACAGGTACAGAAGCGGTGGGCCGGCCGGTCGTTTTGCCGCTACCAATGATGAGGGGGGGTAACAGTATGATACTTACCATAACAGGCATAGTTGGCCTCCTGCTACTTGCCATAGCCGGCTTGGTCGACCGCCGCCGCTCGGCCAGCGGGATTTTCAAGCTCAGCTTTGAGGGCATTACTAACCTGGGCCTTGTTTTAGCGACCTTTTTTCCACTCGGCTTAGCGCAGTTGGAGGAGTGGACATTTCGTTCTTTTCCTTTTTGGCTTTGTCTACTTGTGGCAGTGGCTCTTTTGGCCTTGGGCCTTGTCGGCTGCTACCGGGTTGTTTTAGACCTGCTTCAGGGTGCGGTTAAACAGTCAGTAAAGGTAGTGCAGGTGCGGCGGTTGAGCGGGACTGCTAGAAAAAAGGCCAAGGCGGCCGACATTTATCAACTGAGGACCGATGAGGGCCTTTCCCTCAGCATAGATTTCGCCCAATACCAAAGGCTGGAACAGGCCCTGGCTGTCAAAAAGCCCCTGCCATTAGCAATCGAATATTTTCCTAAAACAAAGATTTTGAGGGACTTGAAAATATAGCCGGAGTAATATGAGGCGTGAGCACACAAAAAAGGAGTCAGGTTTGGATAAAATTTTGATTAAAGAAGCGGTCCCGGCAGACGCGGTCAAATGTCTTAATTACTTAAAGCAGATCGGCCGGGAGACGGACAACTTAACCTTTGGGGCTGAAGGTTTACCTGTGTCGCCGGCAGATGAGGCCAAATTTCTCCAAGCAGTCCATGATGATCGGGGTTCAGTCTCTTACTTTGCCTGGCACGAGGGCCACATTGTAGGCGATGTGTCGCTCAACGCCCTGCCGCGCCGGATGAGCCACCGGTCAAACCTGGGTTTGTCAGTCGTTAAAGCCTGGTGGGGAAAAGGGATCGGGAGCAGTTTGCTCCAAAAAGCCGTTGACTATGCGGAGGCGAACGGAGTCGAGCTGATCAATCTCGAGGTGAGAAGCGATAATTATAGGGCCATAAGGTTATATGAACGCTTCGGTTTTCGAAAAATCGGAGTCTCGCCGGCCTATTTTAAAATCGGTGCTGACTACATTGATTTTGACCTGATGTATCTTGACTTGCGCTACTTGAACAAAGGTGATAGCTGTTAATACGTTAAATACCATTTGTTCCCTTTATTTTATGGGGCGATATGGTCCACCGCTGAAGGCAATTGAGGCCCTACAGGGATTACATTTGGGATAAATTTTGTACACGCCTGCTTTTAGGTTAAAAGTCCCATAAAGTATTCAACGCCCAGGGCTACCAGCACAACCAGCAGCGAGATGACAAAACCGTGGAGCATGGGCCCTTTGCCCGATTTTTTCATATCCCGCAAAGAAGTCTTTAAGCCGATTCCGGCCAGCGCCATCACCAATAAAAATTTACTGATGTCCTTTAGGGAATGGCCTAAACTTTCCGGTACAAAGCCTAAAGAATTGCAGGCGGTGAGGGCCAGGAAACCAAGGATAAACCAGGGAAAAACAGAGCGGAGGGAAAACTTAGTTTTGTTGCCCACAGCTATATGTTGCTTTCTTTTTAAATGGGTGTTGATGAGGGCAAAGATAATGACAGTCGGGATAATGACCAAAGTTCTGGTGAGTTTGACCATGGTGGAAAAATCACCGGCAGCCTCTGAAAAGGCATAGCCTGCGGCTACAACAGAAGAAGTATCGTTGACAGCTGTGCCGGTCCAAAGGCCATAGGCCATGTCAGTCATATTGAGGGCCCTTCCCATCAGGGGGAAGGTGACAATCATGACCATGTCAAAAATAAAGGTAGCGCTCATAGCAAAGGCTATGTCCAGGTCGTCAGCGTCGATGACCGGGGCGATGGCAGCGATGGCGCTGCCTCCACAGATGCCGGTCCCGGCAGAAATCAGATTGCTCATCTTCCAGTTGAGGCCAAACAATTTGCCGGAAAAATGCCCCAAGCCGAAACAAGTCAACAGAGTAAAGACCATGACATAGACGGACAGTTTACCTATATTTAAAACAGTCGCTATGTTCAGTGATGCCCCCAGAAAAATAATCCCCAACTTTAATAGTTTTTTTGAGGAGAAGTCGGCCCCTTGATGAGTCGGGACAGATTTTGGTAAAAAGTGGTTTAAAATCATACCTATAAAAAGGGCTATGACCGAGGCACTGACGAGAGGGATAGGTAAAAGACTTTCTAAAACTTTTGCGACCAGGGCAATGACCAAGGTCAAACCCAGACCGGGAATGATCAATTTCAGCTTATTCATACTTGCTCCTTGTGTATTAACGTGAATGCTATTGATTATGTCACAGTAGATGGATAAAATTAAATTATTATTTTTTATAAAACAATAACACTTTGTAATCACATAAATTCCGGACGGACAATGGACACAAGATTAATTAGTTTTTTAGAATTACTGGAGACAAAAAATTACACTCAGGCGGCCAAGCACTTAAACATCACTCAACCGGCAGTGACCAAGCATATTCAGTCTTTGGAGGAAGAGTTTGGCGTCAAGCTCTTTACCTATGACGGCAAGAAGATCCATTTGAATCCGGCTGCTGAGCGATTGGCCTCCTATGCCAGGTCACAGCAGAAAAACTATAAGGACTTGGTCGCACATTTCAAAAAAGAACCTTTGAATCATATCAAAATAGGCTTGACCAAAACGCTTGGAACTTATGCCTATGTCGCAGATTTGGGGCGCATGATCAGCGCCAGACCAAATCATGTGACCCTGCTGGTTGATAACACAGAGATTTTGCTCGATCAGTTGAAGCGCGGCGATTTGGACTTTCTCCTGGTAGAGGGACGTTTTGCCAAGAGTGAATTTGCCCACCGGGTTTTGCAAGAGGAAGTTTTTACCGGCTTGTGCCCTAAAGGGCACCCTTACGAGGGGCAAACTTTGCAGGTCGAAGACTTGCTAAAAGAGAGTATTTTAATTAGAGAGCCCGGGTCGGGATCGCGTGAGATCTTGGAGGATAAACTCTACCATAAAGGTTATGGTGTCAAGGATTTTTCGCGGCTGATCACCTGTTCGAGCCTCAGTTTAATCGTGGCCTTAATCAAGCGGGGGACAGGCTTGTCGTTTGGTTATGAGAGCATCTTAAAAAAGGAGACCGAGCTGGCTGCTTTCGGGGTGGACGGGGTGACGTCTCGCCATGAATTTTGCCTGGTTGCATTAAAGGGGACAGCTGGTCTTAAACTTTATGATGAACTATTGGCAGGGGAGACTTCTGCATAAAAACACGAGTCTTGCTGTCGCGTGATGGTTTAAGTAGAGTAACTAAAAGACGGGCCCCTTCTGATGAAGTGCCCGCCTTTTTAAATTTATCTCGTGTTTTTAAGGGTATCGGCAGAACACCGGCTCAACAGTGGAGGGCTTCCGGTCGATCGGGCTTGATCTTAACGGTGATGGCCTCACCTGACCGGGGGAGCCGGATCCCGGTCAGGGTGCCGTCAGCGGAGTGCGTTGACCATGTTCTGTACCTCTTCCAAGGCCTGTTCTGCCCGTTCTACTGCCCGAGACCCGTCTT
This sequence comes from uncultured Clostridia bacterium, assembly GCA_947253135.1. Classification (GTDB taxonomy): domain Bacteria; phylum Bacillota; class Clostridia; order Saccharofermentanales; family Fastidiosipilaceae; genus CAMXYS01. The sequence goes on along the minus strand of CAMXYS010000002.1, from coordinate 969 downwards.
GGTCGTGGGCGTAAACATAAAACTTCAACTTTGGCTCTGTCCCTGAGGGGCGCAGCCTTAGGTCTAGGCCATCGGAATAGCTGATGATTAATAAATTTTGCCGGGGGAAGTCAGCGGGGTTCGCGTAATTACGAGCTCCACTCTTCTTGCCGGAGGTCGGACCGGCGCTGTCAGTCGCCGGTGTCGGCACCGTTTTTTCGGGTGTGCCGACGAGAGTGGACTCGCCCTGCGGGGCGAAATGTCTAACTTGCCCAGTGCGAAAATCGGCCATGCGCTCTAAGTGGCAGCCGGCCAATTCGGTCGGCGGCTGCAGGCGGAAGTAGTTGACCAGGCGGTCAATTGTGGTGGGCCCATATTTTCCGCCCGCTGTGTAGCTCCAAGGTGAAGAGACAAAGTGGCCGTGCTTTTGGCAGAGGTCAGTAAAAATTTCCCACAAGCTGGTACCCTCGGTTTTTGCAGTAGCAGCAGCCGCAGCCAGGATGAGGCAGGCCGCCAGGCCGTCCTTGTCTCTGACTGCATCCGGAAAGGCGTAGCCGATGCTTTCTTCATAACCTAAAACATAGTCATAACCGGCCGCCTGTAGGTCCGGTATCACGCCGCAAATATTTTTAAAGCCGGTCAAGGTTTCTTTTACCATCAACCCGTGAGCGCGGGCGATGGTCGCGCCGAAGTCGTCGGTGACGAGGCTCTTGACTAAGACGCCCCGACCCGCTTGCGGCAATTGGCCGGTTTTCCGGCGGGCCCAAAGCAGAAGTTTTAAAAGCAGACCGCCGATTTCATTGCCATTCAGGACAATTAAGTTACCGGACTTGTCTTTAAGCATGGCAATGGCCCGGTCGGCATCCGGGTCGGTCGCTAACACCAAATCAGCACCTATTTCGTCGCCGAGCTTGGCTGCCTGGGTAAGGACCGTGACATCCTCCGGGTCTGTCTCTTATACACATCTGACGCTGCCGACGATTCGCCACC
>CAMXYS010000001.1 GCA_947253135.1 uncultured Clostridia bacterium | reverse complement strand
GAGATTATCCAGGACGTCTCGTGGGCTCGGAGATGTGTATAAGAGACAGGCGAGCACACAGTTACTACCAACTGATAAATCAATACCCGCCGTAATTAAAACAATCAACATACCTGCTGATATCAAACAGTTGATTGAGGCCTGTTTCAGAATATTCATAAAGTTGTTGTAATGGAAAAACTTATCTGTTGCAATCGTCAATACCAAGCACATTAATATTAACGCCATCAAAGGGCCCAACTTCATCAACAGATCCTTAACTGTTGTTTTTTTCTTTACTTCACTCATTGAGTTTGCCTCCCCATGCCGCTTTCATAATAGATTCCTGATTAAAGTGGAGTTCATCACGTCCTATTTCCGCCATTATCCGGCCACTGCGCATAACGATAACTCGATCACTCATGCCTAAAATCTCCGGTAATTCAGAGGAAATCATGATGACACACTTATTTTGTTTAACCAGATCGTTCATAACGTTATAAACTTCAATTTTAGCTCCAACGTCAATTCCTCGAGTAGGTTCATCAAAAACAAAAATATCGATATCTGAATTTAGCCATTTACCGATAACGACTTTTTGCTGATTACCACCGGAAAGTTGACCAACCGGCGTTTTTGTATCGGGTGTTTTTATCCTAAGTTCATCTATATTTTCTTGAGAGCGGTTCTCCATAGCCTCATCATCTAAAAAAAGGCCCTTCTTGTAATTTTTCAGACTGGCTAACATCAAATTGTTTTTGACAGTTTGAGACAAGATGAGACCTTGGCCTTTTCGATCTTCTGTCAGCAGTCCGAGTTTATGCTCAATTGCTTCCTTAGGAGATGTTATTTTTACTTTATCTCCATCGATGTAAATTTCACCGCTATCTTTTGCATCTGCACCGAAAATAAGCCGGAAAGTCTCTGTTCGGCCTGCTCCTACCAAGCCTGCAAAGCCTAAAATCTCTCCTCTATAGGCTTTAAAAGAAACATCGTTCACGACACCGGCAGAATTTAAATTCTTGACTTCAAGTGCAACATCACCCTGTTCGGCAAACTCCTTCGGAAATAAGTTGTCTAGGCTTCGGCCGACCATGGCAGAAATTAATTTATCATTTGTTAGGGTGTCTATGTCCTCTGTCATAATGTATTCACCGTCACGCATTACCGTAACGCGGTCACAAATTTCAAACAGTTCTTCCAGCTTATGTGAAACAAACAAGATAGCTACGCCATTTGCTTTAAGTGTGCGAATTGTTTGCATCAGCTGTTCAACTTCTTTTTCACCCAAACTGGAAGTAGGCTCATCCATGATAATTAGCTTAGCGTGCTGCTGAACGGCTTTGCCAATTTCTACCATCTGCTGGATGCCCATGCCAAACTTACCGCATTCCTTACGAACGTCGACATCTTGACCTAGGGTTTGCATGGCCGCCTTGGCCTGCCGGTGCATCTCATCATAGTCTAAAAAGCCATTTTTCTTTTTTAGACACTGCCCCATAAAAATATTATCTGTAATTGAAAGTAATTTAACGATGTTTAATTCTTGATAAACACAAGATATGCCGGCCGCCCTAGCATCGTTTGGGTTATTAAATACAACCTCTTGACCATCTACCCACATCTTCCCTTCATCAACCTTATGAACACCAGTCAGATACTTGATTAGAGTAGATTTTCCGGCTCCATTTTCTCCGATTAAACCATGTACTTCGCCGGGGCGGATCTGAATTTGCATATCCTTCAGGGCAATAACGCCTGGAAAACGTTTGGTTGCTCCACGAATTTCTGCTACAAATTCACTCATGCACAAGTCCCCCTTTCCTTCAAAAAAAAAGCACCCCCCGCCTTCTGTTTGGATTGTCGTCCAATCCTACACAGTTCCGGTCGTAGGGGTGCTCCTCACAACTTACTTTAATTCAGCCTGCTTAGCTTTAAATTCAGCTACGTTATCTTTCGTTATCAATTCCGCCGGAACATCTTGATGTGCTTCAATGTCTTCACCTTGAATGGCCTTGAAAGCTTCTTGAACACACTGATATCCCATTTGATAAGGTTGTTGCGCAATTGTTGCATCTAACTTGCCAGCTTCAACCAGTTGAATGGCGCCCTCATCAGCGTTGAAACCAACAATCCGAATACCTTCCACACCGGCATTTTCGCATGCTTGTTGAATACCAATAGCCATATCATCATTCATAGCCAAAACAGCATCAATTTCGCCCGGATACTTGGTCAATAAGTCTTCCATAACAGCCATGGCTTGGTCAGCGGTATTGTTACCAAACTGCTCTTCCAGCACTTTGATGCCACCCTCTTCCAGACCTTGACGAAAGCCATCCAGACGCTGGGCACTCGTTACTTCACCTTGTTGCCCACCAATCAGAATCGCATTACCTTTACCACCCAGTTCTTTGGCAATGTAATCACCACCAAGCTTGGCCGCTTTTGTATTACCGGTTCCAATAAAGGCCGTTTTCCCCTCTAAGGCTGCATCAGTGTCAACCATCAAAACCGGGATTTTACCAACAGCCGGCTGCAAAGCACCGATTACAGCACTTTCTTCGCAAGGAGCTACACAAATTGCATCTACACCGGCAGAAATTTGCTCTTCAATTTGAGTGACTTGTTGAGCGATTTCACTTTCGGCATTCGGGCCTAAGATTGTAACATTGACACCCAACTCATCTGCCGCCTTCTGAGCACCGGCTTCCATCGTTTTCCAATATTCTGCTGACAATGTTTTAAAGACAACTGCAATGGTCTTGTCACTAGCGTCACCGGTTTTAGCACCAGACTCTTGACTTGTCTCAGCAGAGGATTTTGCCCCGTCTGTCGACTGCTCAGTGCCACCTTTTTCGCCTGAACCTCCACAAGAAGCCAGCATAGCAATTGACAAAAGAGAGGCCATGCCGGCCAGTATTCTCTTCATTTTCATTTTTCTCCTCCGTTTTAAGCAACACTCTATTGATGTGTTTCTGAAAAGCATTCCTCGTACCACTCGCAATCGTGCACTTTGCGAAAAATCAGCTTTTTTTTCTGATTTCCTATGTGCATATTAGCATCAGTCCATGGCCTTGTTAATGCACAAAATTGTGCCATCTATACATAAATTGCAGTCATTTTCCTTTTTTATTCGATCTTGATGACATGAATTTCTAAATTAAAGGAGAGTGAATTAGCTCACTCTCCTTCATTCATTTCTATTGAATTGTAGGTTTAAACCGAACTTTTAATCCGATATTACAAACTAACAGGGTGCTCTTTTTGGGCGCTCTCCAAACATGCTTCCACAAAGGAAAGACTCCTTAAACCATCCTCAATATCAGTGTAAGAGGAAAGTTGACTTCGATCAACAAAAGGCTCCCCTTCTTTTTTAGCAACTATATGCTTACAAAAAGCTTGATAGTAACATCCAAAAGCTTCAAAAAAACCTTCTGGATGACCGGCCGGGAGTCGACACATACCCCTGACTTCCGGAAAAAGTTCCATTGAACCTGCCATTAAAGTAAAAGGTGCTTGGTTAACTTTGGTACAGATAAGCTTTCCTGGATCCTTGTGACTCCACTGCAGTGATCCCTGATCCCCATATACCATCAAACTCACATCGCAAGCATGCCCTATTGCTGCTTGAGAAGCCCAGAGCAACCCGTTGCTGCCGCCTTCTAAACGAAACATCACCTTAACATCTGTTTCTAGGGGCATATATTCTGGAATATGATTTATCTCTGACATCACTCGAGTAATGCGTTTCCCCGTCACTCTTTCTACCATACAACTGAGATGGGTCCCAATATCAGCCGTAGCCGCTGAATGACCGGCAAAATTTGTGTTAAACCGCCAAGCTTTTTCCGGATGCTTATCAGCAGCCACATCAGCCAACACCCAGTCCTGCGGGTAGAGGGCAACCACATTTACCAAGTTGCCGATAAACCCCTTTTCTACCATACCTTGCATTTGTCGAACCATCGGGTAATTGGCATATGTATAACTGACACCGAAAAGACAATCTTTTTCCACAGCCGACTTGTGCAAAGATTTGGCCTCGGCCAGGCTAAGTGCCACCGGTTTATCACAAGAAACATGAATCCTTGCGTCTATAAAAGCCTGTGCCACCGGGGCGTGTAAGTAATTTGGCGTGGCGATAATAACAAAATCGATGCCATCTTCTCGAGCAGATTCAGCTTGCAACATGGTCACATAGTCAGGATAAAGTCGATCTTGCGGGATACAATAAAAAGAACCACTTTCAAGATTGCGCTCCGCGGTTCTAGAAAAACATCCCGCTACAAGTCTGGCCAATCCGTCCATCTGTGCTCCCATCACATGGGCCGGACCTATGAAAGAATCCTTACCACCACCTACCATTCCAAATCTTAAAGGTCTCATCTCTTATTCTCGCCTCTCTTATTTCAACGGCTGTTGTATTTGCTCTATTTGCTTAGACTTTATCGAGCGAAGCAAAGCATCTGCTGTCAAGCAAGCTTGAAAGCCATCTTCAACACCGGGAGCATTGTTTGACGTACCTTCCTCTTTGTGAAGTCCTTCTATCCAATGTGATAGTTCTTCCTCATAAGCTACAGCAAAACGGTCTTGCCAAGAAGCAGTAATACTACTTTGGTAGCCCCCCTTGAAACGGGTCACTAAACTCGGTGGCTGACCTAAAGTGAGCGTACCTTTTTCGCAAACAACTTCACAACCGATCTCGTAGCCATAATGAGCATTGGCCGCCGCTTCAACATCTATTAGAACACCGCTCTGAGACCACATCAGCGCTAATTGCGGATCAGCTAAACCCGGCTTAGCAAAACCGGTTGACCGCCCCCAGACCATCTGACCTTTTAATAAATCTTCACCCAAAAGCCAGCGACAACAATCGATCTCATGGATTACGATGTTAGTGACATGCATCTCACTAGTATGTCTGTTGTCAACCGCCGGTGTCCTGCTAACACAATGCATCATCAAGGGCGCACCATAATCACCAGAATCCAAGGCCGCCTTCAGCTCGACATAGTAAGGGTCAAAACGTCTCATAAAACCGACTTGTACAGATGCTTTGGGGCTTCTCTTAGCAGCTTCTAAGACATCAATTGCATCCTCAACATTTGTTGCTAATGGTTTTTCACAAAAGACCGGTTTCCCAGCAGCCAGGCACTCTCTAACATAATCAGCATGTGTTTCATCCCAGGAGGCGATAACTACAGCTTCTACTTCCGGAGAATGGATTAACTCATTTCCATCTCGGCAAGTTGATAAATTCCAGCGTTTACTTTGATCGCCGCAAACTTCCGGTCTAATATCCTGTAATAGCACAACCTCTGCTCCCGGAACAACTTCAGCTAATAAGTGGGTATGGAAGCGCCCAATCGTACCGCCCGCACCAATTATGCCGACTCTAATTTTATCTTTTTTCATCTTCGACCCTCCTCGTTCACAGTTTTAATCACAGATTGTATTTCCGTTGCTATCATTGGGTGTCTAAAGCAACTTAGTTATCATCATAGGCACTAAATTTATCTTTTTTTTGCCTTTCCAAGCATAAATATGTTCAAATTAGGCAACGGGAAACTAATCTCGAACCCAATCCAATACTAGAAGAGGTGGAAAATGAAACTACCGTACGAAAAAGGTGTTGCTGAGCAATCTCTTTTTTTTGAACTGACCCCCTCAAGTCGAGCGATCGCCATACTTTATTATCTGCAGCGCATGGGGCATTTTTATTGTTCACCCGACTACCAGGTCAAACGCCAATTCTATCCGGGATACTTATTAGCCTATGTACTTAATGGTGAACTATTTGTAGAAAATGGAAACCTGCAAGCTCGCGTTGGCAAAGGTGGAATGGCTTTTCTTAATTGCCATCTGCCGCACCGCTACTTCGCTGTTGGGGAGCTGGAATATATTTGGCTACATTTTGACGGCGCCAATACGGCCGCTTTTTACTCGGAAATGATCTCATGCGGAAGCTTAATCCCACCTGTTTTTACACATGAACTTGAACCGGATCCGCGAATATTAATATTAAAAAATATTTTGCAAGAATTGAGAGACAATGGACGTATTGAGGAAAATAATATTTCTTGTATTCTTCACCGCCTCTTGTGCCACATGTTCTACCCCGTCAACAGCCGAGACCAATTACCTGGTGTCATCTTGAAAGCTCAAGATTTTATGGCAAACAATTTGCAAACAGACCTTTCTGTTATAGAAATCGCCCGACACTGTCACCTGAGTGCTTCTCAACTAAACCGATTATTCCGTCAATCCATCGGACAAACTGTACACGAGTATCTGATGAATTTACGTTTCACGAAAGCCAAATCGCTACTCAAAGAGACCTCCCTACAAATTGAAGCTATTTCCAATGAAATCGGCTATCGCCATGTGGCAGGATTCAGCAAAGCTTTCAAGGCAAAGACCGGACTTTCACCTTCCGTCTTCCGTAAATCTGCTCTTTAACACTCCCCCTTTGACCCCTCTCTCAGTAGTTAAAATAAAATTAATAATTAAAATCAAAACCCCCTTCATTTATTTAGTTCAATTTGCTACTATGTCGACAACAGCTCATTTAATCTGAGTTGTCTTGTGCACTTTATCCAAATGAAGTCAAAGCCTAGACGACAGAAAGAGAGGCGGCTATGTTGTATCAAACAACAGAGAAACACGAAGAATTAAGGGCTAAGGTGAGAAATTTCGCCGAGACGGAAATTAAACCGATTGCCTTCCAATTAGACCAAAAGAGTGAGTTTCCCACTGAGATTGTCCACAAGATGAGAGACTTGGGCATCATGGGTCTGCCCTACGACAAAGAGTACGGTGGCGCCGGCGAAGATGTGATCAGTTACGCCATCGCAGTCGAAGAACTCTCCCGGGTGGACGGCGGTTGCGGCGTCATCTTGTCCGCCCACACTTCACTTGGTTCTTATCCCATCGCCGCCTACGGCACAGATGAGCAAAAGGAAAAATACCTCCGCCCCCTGGCGACCGGCGAAAAGATCGGCGCCTTCGGCTTGACTGAAGAAAATGCCGGCTCTGATGCCGGTGAGACAGAGACTACCGCTGTACTTGAGGGCGATCACTATATTCTAAACGGCAATAAAATCTTTATTACCAATGCACCTAAAGCCGACATCTACGTTGTCTTTGCCGTCACCACACCCGGCATTGGCACCAAGGGCATCAGCGCCTTCATCGTCGAAAAAGGCTGGGACGGCTTTAGCTTTGGTGACCCCTATGACAAATTAGGCATCCGCTCATCCAGCACCGCTGAACTGATCTTCAACAATGTCAAAGTTCCGGCCGAAAACCTACTGGGGCAAGAAGGACAGGGCTTCCGCATTGCCATGGCAACTTTGGACGGTGGCCGTATCGGCATCGCTGCCCAGGCTCTGGGTATCGCTCAAGGCGCTTATGAATGCGCCCTTCAATATGCTAAAGAAAGAGTGCAATTTGGCCGTCCCATCGCCCAACAGCAAGGTATCTCCTTTAAGCTGGCAGATATGGCCACCAAGCTGCGGGCTGCCCGTTTAATGATCTACAGCGCAGCTGAATTGAAACAAAACCACGAGCGCTACAGTATGGAAGCCGCCATGGCTAAACAGTACGCCTCCGACATGGCGCTGGAAATCTGCAACGACGCCCTACAAATCCACGGTGGCAGCGGCTTCCTGAAAGGCATGGAAGTTGAGCGCCACTACCGCGATGTCAAAATTACCACCATCTACGAAGGTACCAACGAGATTCAACGGGTGGTCATCGCCTCGCACATCATCGGCCGGATGTCACGGGGCAAAAAGGGCAAAACCGCAGCCGCTCCGGAGAAAAAGCAGGCCATAACCGGCGAGCGCAAACGGCACATGATTCTGGCCGACACACCGCAAGAGGCCGTCGATCAATTAGTTGAATCCTTAAAGAAAGACGGTTACGACTTTAGCGTCGGCATCCCCATTGACACCCCGATCAGCGAGGCCGAGCGGGTTGTCAGCGTCGGCAAAGGCATCGGTGACAAGGACAATATGAAGCTGGCCGAGGATTTGGCCAAGGCTGCCGGCGCCGCCCTGGGCTCTTCTCGTCCGGTGGCTGAAACCTGGCAATATCTCCCGCTTAACCGCTACGTCGGCATGTCCGGACAAAAATTTAATGGCAATCTTTACATCGCCTGCGGTATTTCCGGCCAGACCCAGCACCTGAAAGGGATTAAAAATGCGGGCACTATTGTGGCCATTAACAAAAATGCCAACGCACCCATTTTCCGCAACGCTGACTATGGCATCGTCGGGGACTTAATGGAAGTTTTACCCCTCCTGGCCGCGGCTCTGGATACCGGTGCGGAGAAAAAGCCGGCTCCCCCGATGAAGCGTGTCCGCCGCTCCAAACCGCGCAAATTGGCCCCTAACTACGGCGTCTATGTTTGCACCGGTTGCGGCTATGAGTACGAACCGGACGAAGGCGATCCCGAGGGCGAAGTCCTGCCCGGCACCCTGTTTGAACAAATTCAAGATGGCTGGACCTGCCCGGAATGCGGTTCAGAAAAGAGTGCATTTATCGAGGAAGTTTTCCCCGAAGACCGCCGCTGACCGGTTCGTCGAAAGGGTTAGGATTTTTGCAAAACGGGCGGGGCAGTGAATCTGATCTGAGCCACTGCCTCACCTCCACTTCCTACCTGCACACATACAAAGGAGATCATTATGAATTTTCATTTTGCCACCAGAAAAGTAACCGACGACTTATATTGGGTCGGTGCCAACGACTACCGCCTGGCTCTCTTTGAGAACATTTTCCCTATTCCCGAAGGTGTCTCTTACAACTCTTACCTCCTCTTAGATGAAAAGACCGTCCTCTTTGATTCCATTGACTGGTCCGTCGCCCGTCAATACATAGACCACGTCGACGCCCTCTTAAATGGCCGCCCTCTGGACTATATGGTGATCCACCACATGGAACCGGACCACTGCGCCGCCATTGAAGAGATGGTGCTGCGTCACCCGGACGTCAAGGTCATCAGCAGCCGCCAGGGCTTTGAGATGATGCACCAGTTTGGTCATCGCCTGCACGAGGACAATCTCATCACGGTAAAAGAAGGCGACACCATAACCTTCGGGAAGCACACCCTGGCCTTTATCGAAGCGCCCATGGTCCACTGGCCGGAAGTATTGATGAGCCTGGATGTCACCAATGGTGTCCTCTTTTCAGCTGACGGTTTCGGCTCTTTCGGCACCCTGGATGGTCGCCTCTTTAACGATGAGGTTGACTTCGACCGGGATTGGTTGGACCAGGCCCGCCGCTACTACACCAACATCGTCGGTAAGTACGGACCCTTTGTGCAAGCTGTTTTAGCCAAGGCCGCCCCACTCCTGCCACAGGTTAAATTTATCTGCCCGCTGCACGGTTTAGTCTGGCGCAGTGACTTTGGCTATATCTTGGATAAGTACGATAAGTGGTCCTCCTATACACCGGAAAAAACGGGTGTCACGATCGCCTTTGCCTCCATGTACGGCAACACTGAGTATACAGCCCAAACCTTGGCCATCAAGCTGTGCGAGCGCGGCATGACCGACATTGTGATCCACGATGTCTCCAGCACGGACATTTCTTATCTGATTGCTGATGTCTTTAAGTATTCTCACTTAGTGGTCGCTTCACCGACTTATAACCTTAAGGTCTACCCCAAGATGCAAAATTTCCTCTATGACATGGCGGCCTTAAATGTACAAAACCGCACAGTCGGGATTATTGAAAACGGCACTTGGGCTTGTACCTCGGGCGACCTGATGGAAGCCTACTTTGACGAGAACATGAAGCTGATGGATGTGCTGAATGAACGGGTGACCATCAACTCAGCCTTAAATGAGGCTAACACCGGCGATATGGATGCCTTGGCTGATGCCATCATTGAGTCGATGAAAAAGAGCAAAAAATAAGTGCCGTTGAGGGAGGGCTACTGCCTTTCCTCAACCGGTGTACCGATGTAAACGGCACACTTGCCTTCCCACAAGAGAGCCGCACAATGAGGTGCGGCTCTCTTGTTCTTTAGCTGATGCTGTAACCTTACTTCAGGCTAAAACAGTGACTGCTTATTTGTCTAAGACCTCCCCGCTCACCTCAAAAGATGGTAGCACCATAGAAGACCACTGCGATAAATTGCTTTTAGCCAGCGGATCTCGCCCTTCGACCCGCCGAATACCAGCTGACTGAATGGCGGAAATGTCTTCCCTGGCAAAATCTTTCCAGACGCCCCAGCTGTGATTGACAAGCTTAAATAAGATCAATCGATTGAGCCCGTGGCCGTTGTAGGGGCCGGCTATATTGCTGTGGAATTAGCCGAGGTCTTTGAGCACCACCACAAAAAAGTGGCCCTGATCGATATTACAAACACCTGTCTGTCTAGCTAATATGATCCGGAATTTACCGACTTAATGGACCGAAATTTAAAAGACCCCGGGCTTAACTGCCACTTTGGTGAAGCCGTAGCAGCGCTGGGAACAAAAGATGGCAAATTTGCGCGGTCCGGACTGACAAGGGCAGTACTCCTTGCCAGTTAGCGGTTTTGTGCATCGGTTTTGTCCCTAATACCGACCTTTTAAAAGATGAGACTCCGGCACCGGACACAAAACCCTGACCAAGCCCCAGTTGCCATTGCTGGGAGCAATATATTGCAGGCTGTCCTCGGCCACAAAGTCGGCCTGGCAAGCCGACAGCGAACCGGCTCCACAAGAACTGCTGCAGCAACTCCTTCTTTACAATTCCTTTAAAAATCGGCCCCCTTATCGCCATTTTGCAAATTTATACTAGTTAGTAATAATTTGAGAAAGGCAGACCCATTATGTGGAATCAGTATGACCGCAAAAGCAAGCTGAACTTAATCTTCTGGACACGGCTCAACCGTTTTCAGACCAAGCTGATGCGCCACCTCTCCTTAATTATGGCTCGAGATGGGTTGACCTTGTCGCAATTTTCCGTGCTGGAGGCCCTCTACCACAAAGGCCCCCTATCAATCGGAGACATTAAGGAAGCCGGACTGATGACCGGCGGTAATCTCACCGTTGTCATCAGCAATCTTGAAAAAAAGGGCTTGATTCAACTGGCTCCGGACCCAACGGATAAAAGGCGCAAGATCAACCGCCTCACAAATCCAGGAAAAATCCTGATTAAACGTGTTTTTCAAGAGCACCTTACGGAGCTAAACCAAATTTTAGCGTCCTACAATGAACAAGAGAAGCTAGCTATGGCCCGCCTCTTGGGGCAGCCTATCCTCCCCGGAGAGGACAGCACCCCACCAGCGACAAGGCCTGATCAGCGTAACAGCCACAAGCGACAAGCATAAATTCACAAGGAGGATTTACTTAATGTCTAAAGTTTTACAAGCCGTCAGAGGGACACCTGCCGTCGATGGAGCAGGCGTTCACCTGGTGCGCGTCTTAGGTCACAGCAATGTCATCGATTTTGACCCCTTTTTGATGCTGGACTCTTTTGATTCAACCAATCCCGACGACTATACCGCCGGTTTTCCCCGCCACCCTCATCGGGGCATCGAGACGCTTACCTACCTGATCCACGGTCAGATTGACCACAGGGACAGCCTTGGCAACAAAGGCAGTATCCGGGACGGGCAAGCCCAATGGATGACGGCCGGGTCGGGCATCGAACACGAGGAAATGCCGCAGCCGGTCAACCGCATTTTGGGCGTACAGCTATGGATCAACCTGCCCCGCAAGGATAAAATGACCACGCCTAAATATTTTGACGTCAGCGAAAAAGCGATCGGGCAAAAGGAAATAGAAGGCGGTGTACTCAGAGTTCTAGCGGGCTCCTACGAGGGAGTGGAAGGAGCTAAAGGCCACCACCTGCCCATCTCCTTTTATGACATTGATTTAAAAGCAGGAGCCTCTTTTACAATTGACCGCAAACAAGGAGAAAATGCCTTTATCTTTTCCATCCTCGGCCAGGTGACTGTGGGCGGAGAAACCTATGCGGAAAAAACGGCTCTACTTTTATCCCCGGGCGACCGGATCACCGTTACGGCAACTGATGGACCGGCTCGTTTCTTCTATTTTCAAGGGCCTAAATTGAATGAACCCATAGCCTGGGCCGGACCGGTAGTGATGAACACCCAAGCGGAATTACAACAGGCCGCCCAAGATATTCGACAAGGCACCTTTGTCAAAGCTGCTGCCCGTACCGACGACTAAAATCTAATCTTAAAAGAACACTAAGACAAACACGAAAAACAACATCAGTAAAAAATTTCTGAAGGAGATCAATGATGATAAAACTGGCAATTATTTATTACTCACAAACCGGACACAACCTGCAAATGGCCCGTTGGGCTGAAGCTGCTGCCAAAGAGGCCGGCGCTGAAGTGCGCTTGCTGAAGGTAGCTGAACTCATGGACACCTCTGATCCCAACCCGGGCTGGGCCGAGTACCTAGAAGACTCCAAGGACATTCCGGAAGCCACCACAGATGACTTAATTTGGGCTGACGCCCTCCTGTTTTCCAGCCCCACTCGCTTCGGCAACATCGCCGCCCAGCTGAAATTTTTTATCGACCAACAGGGTGGTGCTTGGGCACAGGGCAAACTGGCCAATAAAGTCGTCTCGGCCATGTCTTCTGCGCAAAATAATAATGGCGGACAAGAGGCCACCGTCAAGGCCCTGTACACTTCCTTTATGCACTGGGGAGCTATTATTGTTCCTCCCGGCTACACCGATGACGTTATTTACAAGGCCGGCGGCAACCCTTACGGCACTTCCGGAACGACAACCAGAGAGGGCTTTGCCAATGACCTGGAAGACGCAGTCAAATACCAGGCCAAGCGCCTGGTTCGGGTGGCAGAAAAACTCAAGGCTTAAGTACGGTGGTAGGACCGGTTTAAAAGCAAACGGGGCGCTCAGCCGCTTGAGGAAAATCTACGCGTCGCTCCGGCAGACCTATAAAAACACCCCACACAAAAACTTGATTTATGTGTAGGGGTGTTTTTCACTTAAAGAAACAGGTCTCTACCGAGATTTTTATCACACGTGGCGTAAAACCCCTTCCTTGAGGTGGGGGATATAAGCCACTCTATTGGTTTTCTATGTATTTTTGAATGACAGCAAGAGGCGCACCGCCGCACGATATAGCAAAGTATGAAGGTGACCAAAGCTTCTTGCCGTCAAGGTGGGCTTGGTACTTTTGATTAAACCGTCTAGCGGTTACACCCTTTAGGCTGTTGACTAATTGAGACACGCTTAGCTTGGGTGGATATTCGACTAGTAAATGGATATGGTCTTTTTCACCATTTAGCTCAATTAGCTGAGCCTCCATCTTTTCACAGATGACTTTTGCCCAAGTTTTTAAGTCATTGAGCATGGCTTCTGTGAAGCGAGTCTGTCTATATTTTGTCACAAAGACCAAATGAACATTGAGCTTTGAAACAACACTTCTTCCTTGCCTTAAGTCATTTCTGTTATCCATAGACCAATGGTATAATAGAGCTATGATTAAGGCAAAAGGTTACAAGTATAAATTGTTGCCGACAGGCAAGCAAAAGAAGTTGCTCAATCAATATATGGGCAATGTTCGTTGTGTCCAAAATATGGCTCTTGCTATGTCCAAAGACTATAAAGAGTTTCCGGAACAAAAATGGAATGCTATGGATACATAAAACGGCTTGTTCAGTGGAAGAATGATCCAAACTTTTGGTTTTTAAATCAGTCACCTTCTCAAACTTTGCAACAAGGTATAAAAGACTTAGACTTTGCCTTTCAGCGTTTCTTTGCTAACCCTTCTGCTTCCGGTTATCCAAACTGGAAGATAAAAGGGATCAATGACTCGATTCGTTTTCCACAAGGATTCTCCATTGAGGAGAGAAATAAGCGAGTCAAACTGCCTAAACTCGGCTGGATACGCTTTAAGCGATCCAGAGCCATAAAGGGTGTCGTTCGCCACGTCACAATAACGAAGGAAGCAAATGCTTACTACATCGTGTTCACCACCTTTGAGGAAACACCTGATCCAGTTTTAGAAACCGAGTCAGCAGTTGGAATTGATCTTGGTGTTAAAATCTTTGCCGCCTGTTCGGACGGTAACGTATATCATGCGCCGGTAGATCAATATGAACGAAACGAAAGGAAAATAAAGCGGACACAGCAAAAGCTATGCCGTCAAAAGAAAGGATCAAAGAATCGTGAGAAAACAAAACTCAAGTTAAGTAAGCTTCACCGTAAGCTAAGAAACACAAGGCTAGACTTTACTCATAAGCTATCTTCCGGATTAGCCAAGAGCCACGGCACAATCTATATGGAAGATTTAAGGGTGAAACAAATGTCTAAATCAGCAAGAGGTACTAAGGAAAAGCCTGGTGTTCATGTGAGACAGAAAGCCGGGTTAAACCGATCTATCCTAAGACAGGGTTGGGGGCTATTCAGGACTCAACTTGCCTATAAGCTAGAAGCTAAGGGTGGTCAGTTAATCTTGGTCGACCCTAAACACACGAGCCAGACTTGCCCTGTGTGTGGTCATGTTTCAAAAGAAAACAGAACCACACAAGAGCACTTCTGTTGTGTGAATTGTGGGCACGAAGCCAATGCTGATCTAAACGCAGCGAAGAATATTCTTCTTCGAGGAAAAGTAATCAGGGCAGGACATGCCCATTGCGCCTGCTAAGTGAGCCTCGCTGGAGGCCAGCAACAGGAACCCACCGAGACTACGAAGCAAAGCTTCGAGTGGTAGGAATCCCCTTCACTTTAGGGAGGGGAGGATGTCAACTTTCAATTGATATATGCTTCTCCAGAATTAAGTCTGTTTGCGGATCGTCCCCCACCATAAAAGTGTGAGCCGACCGCCGGTGGTAGCCGTGGCGACCATAAAACTGCTGCGCCTTATAGTTGTGTTCCCAGACACCCAGCCAAATTTTTGAAATATTTTGCGCACTAACCAAATCTTCTGCCACTCGTAAAAAACGGCTGCCGATGCCTTGTCCTTTCGCACTGCCAAGTATATAAAGGCGCTGCAACTCCGCCCAGTCTGACCCCATTGGCTCGGTTTGAGCCGGTCCCAGGTTTACTTTGCAATAGCCCACCGGACATTGATTGACCATGGCCAGAAAAAAATAACTATTCGGCTCTGCCAGTTCAGCCGCCAGCCGGTCAGGGTGAAAGGCCTCATCTAAGTAAGCCGTCAAATTTTCAGGGGTATTGGTGTCAGCAAAGGTCTCTGCAAAGGTCTGCTTGCCCAAGCCGCAAAGAACTTCTAAATCGGAGATCTTAGCTCGCCTGATGCTGAGAGTAGCCGAACCGTTTTTTGCAAAAGATGTCGCTGAGATCATTCCTTACCTCCTACCAAGGTTAAACTAAAATCCTCACTTAGCCTTAGTAGCCTCTCTAAGTTCACTCTAACCCTCACCCGCAGCGGTTAAGTCAAAATATGCCACCGACAGCACCTCGCTTAAATCCGCCGGCTGGACCGCCACTGATTGCCCCACCCTGCCGGCGCTGAAAAAAATCCGCTCCTCAGTTTGAGCCGACCGGTCAAAACAGGTTTTGAACTGCTTTTTCATGCCTATAGGGGAGCAGCCACCGTGGACATAGCCAGTCAAGGGCAGAAGTTCCTTTTCTTTAATCATATGAATATTTTTCTCGCCAACCGCCGCTGCGGCCTTTTTGAGGTCCAGCTCCCGGTCGGTCGGAATGACAAAGACATAGTGTTCGCCCGATTTGCCCACAGTCACAAGCGTTTTATAGACACGGGTACCGGCAATTCGCTCCGGCACCCCTTGGCCCCAATCCGCCATCTCATAGGTCACCTTATGGCGGTCCAACAGCCGCATGACATTGGTTTTTTGCACGAATCTGCTTCACCTCAGATCAAAATTTTCTGTGCCGGCTCACTCAACTCCGGCCTCCGCTTTTTTGTTTTGAATGTATTTGTGCATAGCTGCCGCCGCATTTTTCCCGGCCCCCATGGCCAGGATAACAGTGGCTGCTCCCGTCACGGCATCACCGCCGGCGAAAACACCCTCTTTAGAGGTAATACCGTCGGCCTCATCGGCTACAATACACCCCCATTTATTGGTGTCAAGACCCGGGGTTGTCGCTCTGATCAGGGGGTTGGGACTGGTGCCGATCGCTACAATCACCGCATCCAGCTCCAGTTCAAACTCACTGCCTTCAACCGGGACCGGGCGTCTGCGACCGGAATCATCCGGTTCCCCTAACTTCATCTCCTGGCAGCGCATGCCTGTCACCCGGAAGGTCTCCGGATCCCCCAAAACTTCCAGGGGGGCAGTCAAAAACTTGAAGATAATGCCTTCTTCCTTGGCGTGGTGAATCTCCTCCAACCGGGCCGGCAATTCCTCCTCGCCTCGGCGGTAAACAATATAGACCTCTTCGGCTCCCATCCGCTTGGCTGACCGGGCCGCATCCATGGCCACATTGCCTCCGCCGACCACCGCCACTTTGTGGGCTCTTAAAATAGGCGTGTCGGCATCTTCCTTGTAAGCCTTCATTAAATTGATCCTAGTCAGGTATTCATTGGCTGAATAGACACCATTGTAGTTTTCGCCCGGCACCCGCATAAAGGTCGGCAGGCCCGCGCCGGAGCCCACAAAGACGGCTTCATAACCGTCTGCCAGCAGCTCATCAATGGTCTCCGTCTGCCCGACCACAAAGTTAAAGACAAATTCAACACCCAACTGTTTGAGGCTCTCAACCTCCTTTTGAACGACTGACTTGGGCAGACGGAATTCGGGAATCCCGTACACTAAAACACCGCCGGCTGTATGGAGGGCCTCAAAGACTGTCACCCGGTAGCCCAAACGGGCCAGGTCCCCCGCACACGTCAAGCCGGCCGGACCGGCACCGACGATCGCTACCTTGTGACCATTAGGCGCAACTGCCTCGGGTTTCCTTTTGTCATTGGCTAAGGCATAATCGGCCGCAAAACGCTCCAGCCGGCCAATGGCTACGGCCTCACCCTTAATGGCTCGGACGCACTTAGATTCACACTGGCTTTCCTGCGGGCAAACACGGCCACAAACTGCCGGCAAGGCAGATGTTTGTTTGATCACATCAGCCGCCTCCTGGAATTTACCCTCGCCAATCAGGGCGATAAAATCCGGAATCTGGACAGCGACCGGACAGGCGGTCACACAAGGTTTATGGCGGCAATGCAGGCAACGGGCTGCCTCCTCTTGAGCCATTTCGGCAGTATAGCCCGTGGCTACTTCCTCAAAATTTTGATTGCGTACATTTGGGTCCTGAGCCGGCATGGGAACCTTCTCAAGGGACATATTGCGCTTAACTGCCATATCAACCCACCTCCTGGTCCTGGAGCCGGCAATGGTGAGCCACCGCCTCTGACTCTTGCTGCTTGTACATCCCACTGCGCCGGATGGCTTCATCAAAATCGACCAAGTGGGCATCGAAATCAGGGCCGTCGACACAGGCAAACTTAGTCTCCCCGCCCACGGTCAGGCGGCAGCCGCCACACATGCCCGTGCCGTCAACCATAGTCGAATTCATGGACACGATTGTCTTAATCCCGTAAGGCCTGGTGGTCTCAGCCACAAACTTCATCATAATCATGGGGCCGATGGCAATCACGGCGTCGTACTGCTCACCCGCCTCGATGCGCTCTTTGAGGACATCTGTAACCAAGGCTTTATGCCCATTGGAGCCGTCATCTGTCACAATATAAAGGTTAGTCGAAGCGGCCTTCATTTCATCTGCCAAAATGATGAGATCCTTAGACCGAAAACCGGCGATCAAATCAACTTTGGCTCCTATCTCGTGCAGGGCCTTGGCTTGCGGATAAGCGATGGCGCAACCCAGGCCGCCGCCGACCACCGCCACCTTTTTTAAGCCTTCCAGTTCCGATGCTTTGCCCAAAGGACCGGCGAAGTCATGGAGGCATTCCCCCTCCTCCAGCTCGCCCAGCTTTTTAGTCGTAGCACCGACTTCCTGAAAGATAATCATAATGGTGCCCTTATCAACATCGGCCGAGGCGATGGTGAGGGGAATTCTTTCCCCATCTTCATCCACCCGCAGCATAATAAATTGACCCGGTTTGGCCCGCTTGGCCACATGCGGGGCATCAATTAGCATCATTTTCGTATTGGCGTTCAATACTCTTTTTTCTAAAATTTTATACATGAAACCTCTCCTTTTTGCTTATAAGTCTGCCAAATATGCTCCGTATCCCCTTTCTTCCATGTCTTCTTCTTTAATAAATTCTAAAGCTGCCCCGTTGATGCAATAGCGCCAACCACCTTGTTCTACAGGACCATCACTGAAAACATGGCCCAAATGGGAATCAGCGCCTCGACTTCTGACCTCTGTCCGCGGTTCAGTCAGACGGCGGTCCTCCCGGTAAGTCACGCTGTCCGGGTTAATGGATTTGGTAAAACTGGGCCAGCCACAACCGGCATTATATTGGTCACGCGACGAAAAGAGCGGCTCTTTACTCACAATGTCAACATAGATACCTCTCCGGCCATTGTCGTTAAAGGGGCTGGAAAAAGGCGCCTCTGTCGCCTCTTCCTGAGTTACGGCATAGGCTTCTGCCGACAATTCAGACCGCAAACGGTTTTGGTCCGGCAGGAAGTCGGGCTGATAAAGCGGTCTTGCGGCCAGGCTTAGGTCGATATGGCAATAGCCCCGGGGGTTAACCGTCAAATAATCTTGGTGATAGTCCTCCGCCGGAATAAAGTGGCGCAAAGGCTCTGCTGTGACGGCAGACCGGCAGCCAAGCCGGCGTTCCAAAGCTGTCAAGGCGGTCTGTATCGGTTTGCTATCGCCCGGGTCTTCATAAAAAATAGCCGGCCGGTATTGTCGGCCGATATCATTGCCTTGCCGGTCCGGGCTCAAGGGGTCGATCAAACGGAAAAAATGGCGCAAAATGGCGGCCAAAGAAATTCGGTTGGCATCATAAAAGAGAGCCACTGTCTCGGCGTGGTCAGTTGCGGCCAAACGGGTGTAGTCGGTCTCCTCCGTCTGCCCGTTGGCATAACCGACTGTAGTTTGCAGCACCCCTTCAATTTTTTTAAAATAAGCCTCGACACCCCAAAAGCAACCGCCTGCTAAATAGATACATTTTTCTTTTTGTTCTATTTCTCTTTTCATTGTATCCTTCTTCGCATATGGATATGCTAAATACGATATAACCATTATAGCGGTTAGAGGGTTGCCAATCTATTAACGATTTTTTGCTCATCCAAGCCTTGTGCCTGAATCTGTAATATAGCCACCCGTCTGATTAAGAGCCAAACAAGCACCGCTCATCAAAAAATAGGTCCGGTTCATGGTGAACCCCCTCGTGCCGGTTAGCCATAGCTCTTCCCCGTATTGTAGGCTTTTTGACCCGCTTGACACAGCCTGTCCACCACTTTTATTGTCTCTATTTTGTCAGTGACACCCGAGCTCTGCTACCGGCCGGCATCAGGTCAGATAACCGGTTTCATCACAAAGAAGGTAAATTTGAACTTAAACATGATCCATCCGTCGGCGACGGGCCCCCAAAACTTCTTCGTCAGTAGCACTAAAACTTTCGATCACCCGGTCCAGCCGCTGTAAAGTAGCTTCCTTGTCTTCCGGCAAGTCAGCTACAAAAAACACACTGCTGGCCGATGTCCCGGTGTTGACCGTAATGGGGATCGTCAAGTCTTCAATCAAGGCTCTGATCTCTTCCAATCGCTCTTTTTCCGTCGCCTCCTGAAACAGTCCCTGTTCTCTTTCTTCATAGAGTGGCGTGCCCGGCAAAATAGCTACGTTCGTCAAAATCATATAATAGGGGTTGATTTGATTAATAATGGCCGCACTCTTGCGGGCGCTGGCGACCAGTTTCCCCCGGCCGGCCAGCCCACCCAAGTAAATCATCCGGTAGGTGATCCCGGCTTGGTCCGCCTTGCCGCAAGCTGCTAAAATATCAGCACTGGTATAGCCCTTGTTAACCGCCCTTAAGACCTCATCATCACCGGATTCGATACCGATCATGATCTCGTCTAAACCGTGTTCTTTAATACAGCGAATATCTTCAACTGTCTTATCGCGAAAATCCGAAACAGTTGCATAGGTGGAAATTCTGGCCTCCGGATAATAGCGGCGCATCAAGTCCCACACTTGGATTTGCCTTTCCGTACTCAAAACAAAGGGGTTGCCACCGGAAGCCCAAATATCGGTTGCATCGGGCCAATACTGTTTAGCTTCTTTTAAGTCCGCCTCAATTTGCTCCAGCGGAGCCACCCAAAACGGTGTTTCGTCATAAAAATTGCAAAAGGTACAGGCATTGTGAGAACAACCGGCTGTCACCTCAATAAACAAGCTGTTGGCATCGGTTGGCGGTCGGATAATGGGTCCTCGAAAATGCATTGGTCACCTCTCTTTAATGTGATTCTCATCTTTTGGTTATTAATTGTAATCCTTATTATTATAATCGAGAACAACTGTCCTTGACAGGGGGGAATTTGGCACGCAAAAAACCTTGCAGGAGCACCTTAACCGGCCGAAAACTGCCCGGTGAAATCTTTGCAATTCATCCAACGGGAGTCCTGTCATTCGCAACTTCACAATTTCCATGTTATACTGCCATTAAAATTAACCGGGGGAGCTTGCACCAGCAGGCTGAGAGGAAGCCAGTCGCTTCGACCCTTCACCTGATGCGGATAATGCCGCCGTAGGGAGTTGTCACAGCTCTTTTTACAGGGGGACGCCGCGACCGGGTGACCCCTATTTTTATCAAAAAAGGAGCGTCACAAATGCCCAAAAATAATATCCGTAAATTAGCAATTGCCGGTTTGCTCTGTGCCGTGGCTGTTGTCGGCAGCCTTTTTTCCTTCCCTGTACTGGGCAGCCGCTGCTCGCCGGCCCAACACCTGGTCAATGTTCTCTGCGCCGTTTTGCTGGGACCGGGCTGGAGTTTCGGCACTGCCTTTGCCGCTGCCTTGATCCGCAATATCACCGGCTTGGGAACTTTGATGGCTTATCCCGGCAGTATCTTTGGCGCCTTGCTGGCCGGCCTGCTCTACCACTACAGCAAAAAAATTCCGGCCGCCTTGGTTGGCGAAGCTTTCGGCACAGCTGTGATCGGCGGTCTTTGCGCCTATCCGGTAGCCGTTTTCTTGATGGGCAAGGACGCGGCCGGCCTGGCCTTCTACGCATATATTATCCCCTTCCTGATCTCCACCATCGGCGGGGTTATCCTGGCCGGTTTGCTCTTGGGAGCCTTAAGCAAGTCGCACTTGTTACCCGGCATTCAAGCTTCCCTCAATCCCCTGCGAAAGGATGCTAAATAATGTTTGGCGACTATTTAAACAACGTCAAAAAGGTCCATCCTCTCATTCATAACATCACAAACTATGTGACGGTAAACGATTGTGCCAATATCCTACTGGCCTGCGGCGGTTCCCCCATTATGGCCGATGACCCGGAGGAAGCTGCCGACATCACCTCCATCAGCGACGGGCTTAACATCAACCTGGGCACTCTGAACAGCCGGACGATCAGCTCTATGCGCCTGGCCGGGCAAAAGGCCTGCGAATTAGGCAAACCGGTGGTGCTCGACCCTGTCGGTGCCGGCGCCTCTAAATTGAGGACGGAAACAGCTCACCGCCTGCTGGAAGAAGTTAGGTTTACCGTCATCCGGGGCAACTTATCCGAGATAAAGTGCTTGGCTGCGGGGGAAGGCGGGGCTCGCGGTGTCGATGCTGACTGGGGGGACCGCATCACACCGGAACGGGTGGACGACCTGATCGACCTAGCCCGGGCCTTTTCAATTAAAACAGGCGCCGTGATCGCTATAACCGGAGCGATTGACCTCGTTGTCAGCGCTGCTGAAGCCTATTGTATTTACAACGGCCACCCGATGATGGCAAGCGTCACCGGAACGGGCTGCCAACTCTCGGCCCTGACGGCCGCTTTTGTGGCCGCCAATCCCGGCCGGGCGGCGGCAGCTACGAGCGCTGCCATTGCCGCCATGGGCTTGGCCGGTGAACAGGCCTACCGGCGCTTGACACCGGAGGACGGCAATGCCTCCTACCGCATCTATTTAATTGATGCCATCTACCGGCTGACTGCTCAAGAACTCGAGCAAAAGGCCCGCTGCGAGCTGCGTTAAAAACGCCATGGCCGACAAGCAGATCAAGCAAGCGAACAAGGGAGAACAAATATGGCTTTTACTCCAAAAGATCTTTTACTCTATGCCATTACCGACCGCAAAAATAACAGCTCGGAGCTACTCTATCAGCAAGTTGAAGCGGCTTTAAAGGGTGGTATCACCTGCTTACAGCTGCGGGAAAAAGACCTGGACCGGGCTCATTTTTTGGCCGAAGCCAAAATCATTGCTGACTTGTGTCGCACCTACCGCGTTCCCTTCTTTGTCAACGACAATGTGGAAGTAGCCCTGGCCAGCGGAGCAGACGGCGTACACGTCGGGCAAGATGACCTGCCCATCGCTGAGGTCCGCCGTCTCGTTGGTCCTGATCTGTTGATCGGTGTGACCGTCCACACGCCGGCTGAAGCCGAAGAGGCGGAGGCAGGCGGGGCCAATTGTCTTGGGGCGGGCGCTATGTTCGCCACAACCACTAAGACCGATGCTCAGCCCATGAGCAAAGACCGTCTGGCAGCTATTTGTGAAGCCGTCTCGATCCCGGTCGTCGCAATTGGCGGCATCAGCAAGCAGAATATGGCCGAGCTAAAAGGCACGGGCATCGCCGGTTTTGCCCTGGTCAGTGCCGTATTTGGAGCAACTGATATAGAAGCCGAGTGCCGTGACCTCTACTGCCGGGCCACAGCCATTATTGAAGGCCGCTAAGCTTAAAAAAAGACGGCCGGTTGAAACCCGCTGCCAGCGGACTCAAAACCACCCGTCCGGGGCGGGCGACAGCCCCCGCAAAGGTGCTGCTGCCCGTTCTAAAAGAAAGGATCTTGACCATGAAAACCTGTCTCTCCATCGCCGGCAGTGACTGCAGTGGCGGTGCCGGCATCCAAGCCGACCTGAAAACCATGACCGTCAACGGGGTCTACGCCATGAGTGCCATCACTGCCCTGACCGCCCAAAATACAACCGGCGTCACCGCTATCCAAGAGTCGACAGCGGATTTCTTAGCAGCTCAATTAGATGCTATTTTTACCGACATTGAACCTGATGCCGTTAAAATCGGCATGGTGTCCTCGGCCGCCCTGATCAAAGTGATCGCCGACCGCCTCCGCCATTATGAGGCCAAAAATATAGTGGTCGACCCGGTCATGATCGCCACCAGTGGCTCGGCTCTCATTAAGACAGACGCCGTTCAAACCATGACCGCCCTCCTCTTTCCCCTGGCCACAGTCGTCACGCCCAATATCCCCGAGGCCGAAGCCTTGTCCGGGCTGACCATTAAGAATGAAGCTGATATGGCCAAGGCCGCTGAGCGGTTAAATCATGACTATGGCTGTGCTGTTCTGGTTAAGGGCGGCCACCAGGTTAATGATGCCACCGACCTGCTCTTTGACGGCCAGGCCCTCCACCGCTTTGCCGGCCGCCGCATAGACAATCCGAATACCCACGGCACCGGCTGCACCCTTTCATCCGCTATTGCTGCCAATCTGGCCAAAGGTTACAGCCTAACAGAAAGTGTTGAGCGGGCTAAAGACTATATCTCAGGAGCCTTGGCGGCCATGTTGAACTTGGGACAAGGGTCAGGGCCGCTCGACCACGCCTTTGATATTCAAAGTGTTTATAAATAAAAACAAGAAAAGGAGCTTAAAATGACCACGACTGACTACTTATTGGAAGCAGCCGCTGATATCTGGCAGGCCTACTATGACCACCCCTTTATTAAGGGGATTGAAAACGGAGACTTGGACAAAGAAAAGTTTCGCTTTTATATCCTCCAGGACTATCTCTACCTGCAAGAATATGCCAAAGTCTTTGCGCTCGGTGTCGCCAAGGCCAAGACGGTTGAACTGGCTGACCTCTTCGCCGGCTATATCCCGGCCATTAATGCGGAACTGACCGTCCACAGTGGTTTTATGACTAACTTTGGCGTCACACCGGAAGATGCCCTTAAGTCAGACCGGTCACTGGCCAATCTCTCTTATACTTCTTACATGCTGCGGATCGCCTATGAAGAAGGCGAAGCGGAAATTTTGGCAGCCATCTTGTCTTGCGCCCTCAGCTACGAGGCGATTGCCAAGCGCATTGTGGCCAACCGCCCCGACTCACAGGACGACCCTTTTTATGGCCCCTGGATCAAAAATTATGCCGGCAGTGAATACTGTGACCCCAATGTCACCCTGGTAGAAACTTTGAACCGCACAACCGAAGATTATACCGAGACTCAACTGGTCCACCTTAAAGATGTCTTTGTGGCCTGCTCACGCTACGAGTTGGATTTTTGGGAAATGGGCTGGCAAATGACCATGTGATCACCTCAAAATAACAATAAGGCAAACTATGAGGAGGACCTCATCCACAAGCCGGAGAGGTCCTCCTTTTTTGATTCGGTGTTAAACAAACGCTTAAGCGGTCTCCAGCTCGCCCTCGTAGTCTAAAATTCCACCCAGATCAAAGACCAATGGATAGCCTGCCTCGACCAGCTGCTTGGCCGCCTCAGCCGACCGGTTGCCGGACCGGCAATAGACTAAGACCACCTGTTCTTTGTCCGGCAAGACTTCACCCATCCGGCCGGCCAATTCAGCCAAGGGCAGATTAATACTCCCGGCCAGGTGGCCTTCCCCGTACTCCTCCGGCGTCCTGACATCTAATAACTTTACCCGTTTATCACCTAAATGAAAGCGGATGGATTGGCCCAAATCAAAATTCGCCTCAAACGGTCCCGGTTGGTCAGCCAACTTAGTCCATTTTTCCGCCCGTGTCTGCGGCGGATAAGACTCTGCAATCATACCGACCTCAAATTCATAAAATGCTCCGGGCTTAACTTCCGGGTCTCCCTCCCGAATCGTCCAAAGATCTAACGCTTCTATTCTTTTGCCGGCAGCTTCTTTAACCTCGCAATAACTCTCTCCGACCAAGGCCACAGCTGTCAGCTTAGACTCCGCCTTATCCTCACCCGGCCGGCCACAAGCCGTGCCGGCTAAGGCCACCGCCAGAAGGCCACACAAGATACTGCCGCAAGACACTTTTTTCATCTGCCTTTTCCTTTTCTAATCCCGCCGGTAAAAATTTTTCTAACGAACAATAATTACCATGAGTAGGTGACTGATCAAGGCGGGTACAATGGATGCCCCCAAGGCAAGACGACCAAGCTTCCGTCTGACTATATCCGCAACCGGCGCAAATAAGCCTTTTGTTCATCCGTCAACCGCCGGCTTTCACAAGCCTTTTGAATTATTTTACGGTAAACCCAGCTGCTTGTCTTCTTCTTTTCTATATAGGGGAGCGTCTCCTTCCATTGCTTGGCCAGGGCCGTAGCAAAAAACCAGGCCTGCATCATCTTTAAATAGTAGTCCTCTGCCCGGACAGCTGCAGCCAGTTCTAAATAGGCCGGCTTAAAATCTTCATCTAAAAAGTGGGTCATTAACATTTTTAAGCCGAACCGACAAGTATAAACCCGGTCGGGAGCAGCGATCCACTGTTCGATTTGCACCGGCAAGTCGTCGCGGTGGGCCTTAAACAACCCGGGCGACAGACTGTCGCAGACTGCCCAATTGTCTACATAGGGTAAAAATTGATTGACCGCCTTCAGGCAGCCTCCATAGTCCTTGTGGCTTGACAACAAGATCGCATGTAACAGGTTTTCATCATAGTAAGTATGAGGCAGGTCCGATAAAAATTTTACCTTCAGATCCGGTTTGCGACTAAGCCCACGGGCATAGCGGCGCAAGGCGGGCACCCGGACACCCAGAATGGTAGCCGGCTCTACATTGGGAACCAGTTTGCTTTGAAATTCCCGGTAGGCCGGGTCAGCCAGATTTTTAAGCTCTAACCGGATTAGCTCTGCCGGCGTATAGCCCATCGGAACCAGCACAGTTGTTTAAACCGTATAATCGAGGTCAGACAAAGACCGTTTCCGGTCCAAGCCCGTCTCTTCCAGGAAAGGCATTTGCGTCTGCTCGTGTTTGGCATAAGACTTGGCCACCTTGAGCATTTCCGAGATAGTATCATAGCGCTTCGCCAAGGCTATATCGACGTTGCGTTTCGACTCGTCGATCACCACCCGGTAGCGAGCCAAGCGGTTAGCTAGACCGATAAACCAGCCAACCACAACAACCAGTAAGATAACTAAAATAATTAATATAGGCACTTTGCCTCCTCCTTTGTTTGAGCGTTCTCCCCGATCACCAAAAACTGCTCTGCTGCTGCTGCGACCACCTCCCCGGCGACGGCCGCTAAACCCTATAGTTGCTCATTCAAGATATCCATAAAACTGTAAAAATGACTCAATTGAACCTGAATCTTTTGGTACTCTCCGGCCAGGGATAGTTTATCTACTTCATCTTTCGTCTTTGGGGCTTGTAAACTGTGTTCATCTGAATAGAAAGAAACGGCAGTAAACTGAGCATTAATAAAAACTGAAACGGGTACAGTCCGGGCCCACCGGTCTAGCAGAGTCAGGGTGTAGGGATTGAGGATCCTTCTGGCGGCCAATTCATCCGTGCAATAGACATTATAGGCCTTATTGAAGACAATATCTTCTGTCTCGATCTGCCGTTCTTCTTGGGTCTTTTTATAACCGGTGTGGTACTCGCGACCAAACAGATTCTGCTTAGTGGGGATGATACGAACCCAGCCGTTGACTTGCCTTGACTGCCAAGCGAAAAAACCTGACCCATAAAATCGGTTACTGTGTTGGCGTTATCTTCGTCCGATTGCTTATGGTAGGAATAAAGATTGCAGAACTCCGTCCGAGCCTCATCGCCAAAACGAATATGGCAGTTGCTCTCGTGCTGCTTGGCGGCAGGGGTGACGGCCGTTAGGACCCGAACATCTATACCGCCATGATAATCGATCTCGGTATCAGGCAGGACAGCGAGCAAGACCGGCCGTAAAAAGAGGTCTGTGTAGGCCCTGTCACTTTGCGCCTTTTCCGCCTTCTGGCGGTTGCTCAGGAAAAGCAAGCCAGGGACCAGTAAAATAATTGACAGCATGCGAGTAAAAGGAGCTAAAATTACAGCACCGACAATAAGCAAAACGACCATCCGCTGGCTCCAGAGCAACCGCTGCCCCATTTGCTGCCTGATGCCGGATAAGACAGCCTGATTGTGCGGATCCGATTCAAGAGCTCGAAGCCGATTTAAAACATCAGGGTCTGAAAATCGCTTGCGGTTTTGCCCTCTCAAGTGCTGCTTCCTCCTCTTGAGATAAATTTAAACATTCCCACTCTATCTGGCAATCTTCTTAACCCTTTTTTAAAGAAGGAGACAGCTCGGCAGCAGATAAAAAAGCCGACCCGTTTTTTGAGGTCGGCTTTAAAAGATTCACTTGATCGGTCCGGAGCGGCCGCTGTTAGACGATACCCTGAGCCAGCATGGCTTCTTTAATCTTATTGAAGCCGGCAATATTGGCACCCATGACTAAATTGTCGGGGTCCCCATACTTGACAGCCGTGTCCTTAACATTTTTGAAGATGGTTTGCATAATAGTATGCAAGCGTTGGTCGACTTCTTCAAAAGACCAGGGGAAGCGCATGGAATTCTGGGTCATTTCCAGGCCGGAAGTTGCCACACCACCTGCATTGGCAGCCTTGCCGCCGGCAAAGTAGATGCCGTTTGCAATCAGGTAGTCGGTCGCCTCCAAGCTCGTCGGCATATTGGCACCCTCTGCCACATAGCGGCAGCCATTGGCCACCAGCACTTTGGCCTCCTCCAACTCCAACTCATTTTGAGTGGCACAGGGAAGAGCAATGTCGCAAGCCTCCTCCCAAGGGCGCTTGCCGGCGTGGTAGACAGCACCGTCAACCGCTTCGGCATAGGCGCTGATGCGGCCACGCTGCTCGAACTTAATTTGTTTGGCCAGTTCAACATCAATGCCGTTGGCGTCATAGACATAGCCGGAGGAATCGGACAGGGTAACGACTTTGCCACCCAATTCAGTTGCCTTCTCAGCTGCATAGATAGCCACGTTGCCGGAACCGGAGATAACAATGGTCTTGCCCTTAAAGTCCTCTCCCTTATCCTTCAGCATTTCAGCTACAAAGTAGCACAGGCCATAGCCGGTCGCCTGGGTTCTGGCTAAAGAACCGCCAAAGCTCAAGCCCTTGCCCGTCAAGGTGCCATCATAACGGCCGGTAATGCGCTTGTATTGACCAAACATATAGCCGATCTCACGGGCACCGACGCCGATGTCACCGGCCGGTCCGTCGTGGTCCTCGCCAATGTGACGGTACAACTCAGTTATAAAGCTCTGGCAAAAACGCATGACTTCGCCGTCACTTTTCCCCTTCGGATCAAAGTCCGCCCCGCCCTTGGCACCGCAAATCGGCAGACCGGTCAAGGAATTTTTTAAACATTGCTCAAAGGCCAGAAATTTCATGATAGACAAGTTGACGCTGGGGTGGAAACGAAGGCCACCTTTATAGATACCGATGGCCGAGTTAAACTGCACCCGAAAGCCCCGGTTTACTTGCACCTTGCCGGCATCATCCACCCAGGGGACGCGGAAGATAATGACGCGCTCGGGTTCAACCAATCGTTCCATTAAGCCGGTTTCCGCCAAGCTCGGATCTTGGTCAAAGACCGGCTCCAGGGAGGCGAAAATCTCTTCAGTCGCCTGTAAAAATTCAGGTTGGTCGCCGTCTTTTTCTGCAATTTTCTGATGTAGATCTTTCAAATATGCATTCTTTAACATAGGATTTCCTTTCAAGAAGAGGCTTTTTTGATGCTTTTCACTCGAAAATACTACATTTTTTTGCAGATACTTTCAAGTGAAAATGCCAGATTTAAATTAAAACTTTCAAAATTGCTTTTATCAGCCCGGTCTGGCGGAGCAGTTAAAAGGGCCAACTAGTGCGGTCGCCCGGCTGGGTCAGGCTCATTATGGCCCCGGGCTTGCCCGGTCTGTTCCGGCTGAGGTCACCCTCATACAAGACATCTGTCACCACTACAGGTCGGCCCTCTTTATCGACCCCTTCGCGGACAAAGTAACAACTGGTGTCCATATTTTCTGCCAGTTTGCGAGGCAGGTCCGGGTCCCCATTTAGGTGCATCGGAACCAAGAGGTCAGTTTGAATCATGGCAGCAAAAATAATCGCACCGGATAAAGCCTTGTCGCCCAAACGATGGTCAACCGGCACCATCGCCATTGCCAGTCTGCGACCGCTCAAGTCAGCCTGCAACTTAGCCAGTTCTTCCCGGTAGGTGCGCTCATAGTAGGGGGCATCCTGATCACCCCAATTCCAATCGTTGAGGTCACCGGCATGGTAAATGAAGCCTTCATCTGTCTCCAGCAAAAAGGCGACACCCTCATCATTAGACCGGTAACAATTAAGAGTCAAAAGACCGGGGATTTTGAGTTGGTCGGCAGTTATGCGGTCACCTGCCTCTACTGTTAAGTAGTTGTCCGGCGCTAAGCCGATCTGAACGGCCTCCGTCTTGGCAACCGCTCGCTCTAAGACATAGCGGCAGTGGCCGGAGTTTTGCTTGCCGTAGTCCAGGATAGCCTGATTCCAGTGATCTTCATGATTATGGCTCACCAGAAAGAGGCAGGGTTTTTCGCCCTCTAGTTGGCGGTCAAGTATGTGAGCTGGATCTTGATAATAGTCAAAGACCAAGATCGCTTTTTGAGTTTCGATGACAAAGCCGCTGTGGGCTAAAAATGTAAGGTTCATGGACTCCCTTTCTAAATTTTAAGTCTGGTCAGAATCCGGCCCGCAAGAGGCTGCTAAAACAGAGATTTGAACTTGTCTGTCGCTCTGACTAGCGAATCAATGATTTCCGGTTCAGTTGAAGAATGTCCACAGATCGGCACCTCTAAAGTGACCTGCCTGAGTTTGGCCGCCAAAAGGTAGGCCCCAATGACCCGGCAATCCATATCATATCGCCCGTGGACAATATGGGTTGGAATGGCTTCTATGATATGGGTTTGATCCAGGATATAGTTCATATTATCAGTAAACATATGGTTGACCCAAAAGTGGCATTCGATGCTGGCCATGTTAAGGGCGTAGTCCGGCTGTGTAAAAGCGTCAGTCTGGTCTTGGTTTGGCCTTAGGGTGGTGATGGCTCCTTCCCAGGCGGACCAGGCCTTAGCAGCCGTAAGTTTCGTGTCCGGATCAGCTGAAGTCAGCCGCTTGTAATAGGCTTTGATTAAGTCCCCTCTTTCCTCCGGCGGAATTTGGGAGGCATATGCGGCAAAGGCTTCCGGGAAAATATTGCCGGCCCCACCGGCCTGGTAAATCCAATCAATATCTTCTTGGCGTCCTAAAAAAATCCCTCTTAGAATAAGGCCCACCACCCGGTCCGGGTGCTTAATGGCATAAGAGAGGGCCAAGGTCGAACCCCAAGATCCGCCAAAAACAAGCCAGCGGTCTATATTCAACAGTTCACGGATGGCATCCATATCTGAGATGAGAGCCTCTGTGTTGTTGTCCTCTAAGCAAGCCTGCGGCTTGGACTGACCTGACCCTCTTTGGTCAAATAGGATGATCCGATAAAAATTTGGGTCGAAGAAGCGGCGGGCAGTTGGGCCGGTGCCACAGCCCGGCCCCCCATGCAGAAAGACAACCGGATGCCCTTTTGGATTGCCGGACTCTTCATAATAAATTTCGTGGATGCCTCTATTTAAAAAGGCAGTTTGATTGGGTTCGATCGGGTCGTATAAGCTACGCAAGGTCATGGTCTGGTCACTCTATTTCTTCTTTTCTTTTTATTATAGTGAAAAGCGGCAGCCCACTTAGGCCAGCGCTTTTTCTAACAATCAACTTTTTAAACCGGGACTTTGTCTAGTTGGGCTTTTCTCTCACTTTGACCTTCATATAGAGGCCTTTAGACCTTACCGTCACGCTTTTTTCAAGATGGCAAAGCTTGCCGCCAAGCCCGCAAGAGCGAGCGAATAAATACATCTGATTTTACTCGAAAATCATGAAATCTACTCGAAAATGGCGGAGGCAGTGGTGAACAGTCTTATATTACAGACGTTTCACGCTTAATTTTGAATGTTCCACGCTGTTTTCTCGAAATCTACTCGAAAATCATGAAATCTACTCGAAAATCATAAAAAAGAAGACAAAGGCTCAATCCTATAGCCGTTTCACGCTTTATCTTGGATGTTCCACACCATTTTATTTCAATCTACTCGAAAATCATGAAATCTACTCGAAAATCTACCGGCTCGGCCAAGTATAGAATTGCTTGGGATCGCGGGCGGAATTACCAAACCACTGCACGGCCTCTTTTTTGAGAAGTTCTCGTAATATTTTGCGGGCACTGGGAGCACTCATCGCAATTAATTCTGATGCCTTTTGCACATTGATACTTTCATTGCTATAGAGATAAGCTAAAATCTTTCGCTCATTAGGGCTAAATGCGTCCGATGACAACTGCCCTTGCAATTCATCGATTTTCTCATTGATTCTCTGGTGGCGCAATACATAGTTGTTCTCTAATTTCAACTGTACCGAATGGCGGTTAGGCTCACTATAAATAGGGTCTTTAAGGAAAAATTGATTCATTTCATCATAAATGCGGTTAACACCTTCATTGAGTTCCCTCACCCAGCCAAATTCTGATAAAGCTCGGGCAATTCTAGGATTTCTAGCAAAACGGGTATAACGCATATTTTTTATCGTTACAATATCCGGCAAAGCTCCCGGACTGAAGATTTCCAACCGGTCATCGTACATGCTGACTCTTATGTAGTCACCCGTTATTGAATAATCGCGATGAACAAGAGCATTAACCACTCCTTCGAGCCAGGCGAACTCAGGATATTCCGGAACAATTTTAAAACGGCCATCTTCTCCCAAAAATTGGAATTCTCTCAACTGGCTTTTAATGACCTGCTCTGCCTCACGTATCATATGCGGCAAAGCTCCTTCAATATTTATATCTTTTACCAAGTTCATCCGAGCACCGGTTTCTTTAGTTCCGCCTTCGTAACGCAGGAAGCGTAGCCGGCATTGGGGCAGATAAATGAAAGGATTATTCCCGAACATCAATATTGCTGAAGCAGTCAAGTGTCCGTCACGAATGAACCCGCGAGCTGAAAGAACTTGTTCATCACTCAACTGCTCCGCCTTGTTATGTTTTTTGTATCGATTAAGTAATTCTGTGTCGAGATCTTTAATAGATGCTTCGTCTATTATTTTATCTTCATATAAGCGCTCACCTTTAGCATACTGTAGACGCTGTACTTGGGCCGGCGACTGAACCAGACTTTTATCCCCAATGCGAAGAAATACCTTCCCACTCACATCTGCCACCACTCGTTTTCGCGACAGTTCGACCGTAATAACATAAATATAATCAGTTTTATCTTCCAATCCTTTTCCTTTAAAAGGGATCGTATGGAATCCTAGATTCGGTAGGTCCTTAATATTACTATTAATGGCGGCCTTATAGTCATCTAAAGTATAAGCACCTTGAAAAGAGGTGCCCGACAAAGTGCTGTCATCTTCAATACCAATGGCCAGAACACCACCGTCAGTATTGGCAAAGGCGATAATAGTAGGCGCAATATCCTTTGGTTTTTTCCGAGCGCTCTTCCGCTCAAAGGTTTGCCCTTCTTTGCGGCTAGCAAGTTCATAGGGATCGAAACTATCAATCAGGTCCTTTGTCTCCATTTAATCTCTCCTTGTTGCTTGTCGAGCAAAGTTGCATTGGCAGTCCGATTCGCAGAACTCCCTAAGTCCATTATGACCGGGCGGCCTTGGCCGGCTAAAGCCGACCGCGCCCACCCGGCCCATAAAACTTATTCCATTGGCTGGACGTTGGTCTCGATAAAGTCTATCTCATCAGCTGATAGCTTATATTTAGCGTACAGTTGCCGGTCGATCTCAGCAACGGATTTAGACCAGTCGATATCAGAGTTAGAAGTAAAATCTTGCAAGGGGACATACTTCCAAGTTGATTTTTTATTGTCTTGGGTTACCTTCAGGACTCCCAACATAACGCGGCAAAAACACGTTTTTACGTACTTCAAACACGCCACAGCTTCATTCTCATTTTCAAAATTGCCAATGCTCAAGAAGGTCTGGGTATGGCCGAGAAGCGGCGGGCCGAGAAGCGGCGGGCCGAGAAGCGGCGTACTAAGTCTTTCACCAATTGCCCCTGACCCATTAGACTTAGGAACAAAAATCTTGTAGTGTTTAAAATTTTCTGGGCCGCTAATATATTCTTCCTTTATATATTTGCTAAGCCTTAAATTGTTTTCACGGCCGTAAATCCGTACATAACCGTTCTCATCTTCTACCTCATCTAAAAAAAACTCCGGCAATTTCTCGAAGATATTGGTTGTAACATCATACTTATGACCTTTGCTAAGTCTTCCCTCAACTTCCGGAAAATCCTTATGGAGTTGATTAGTAAGTTTATAACTTTCAGGTGAATAAACTAAACTGCTAAAACTTTCCTCACCTAACTCAAGTACCTTGTGTAAAATATTGTTCAACTCTTGATGCGCTGAAAAAACCTCAATTGCCCCAAATTTTTGGTTTGCATCTCGATAGGTAACTGTCACCCCGCCCTTGATATCTGTATTAGGAAAGACTTTGCCACTTTTTTGTTCATAAAAAATCACTTTTAAATGCTCATCGTGGAGCATTTTTTGATTCCATTGCTTACTTGTTTTACCAGCATTAAATAAGAATCGTCCCGGCGTTATAAGGATGACCTTATCTGCTAAGCTATAAGCTCCCTCCATAAACTCCGGATATATTGGGCGATCACTCGTTCCTTTCATCTCCTCCTGGTAGGGTGGATTGCCAATCACCACATCAAACTTCATCTCTTTTCCTCCAAAGGCCTGGGGCAAGTCTTCTATCATACTTTCTTCCTTGGCCGACCGAGCCATGTCCCACTCGACTAAGTTACTGATATCCACACTGTCATGGATCCCATAGACATAATTTCTTGCAATATTGTAGATAATATTGCTGGGTGCCAATCCATAGACCTGCTTTTCTAAAATATGACGGATCCGGTCAAACCGGTTCGGGATTTTTTTCTTCAGCCCCTCATTTAACCGCTTTACCAGCTCTGTTAAATAAAGTCCACTCTTTGTATAAAGGTCGACAAAGGTTCGGTTTGGATCTGAAAAGATACCGGGATTTTCTTCTTCCAAAGCATCTGCCATCAGGCGAACAACTGCCCGAGGTGTATAAATCTGATTTGTCTTTTGCTCCGGAATATAGTCAAAGATATCCTCCATCAAATTCTCATCAAAATAGTCGGCCAGTTCTTCCTTTTTACGAAAAAACTCCTCTATGCTGCGGTCAAAGATTAATTCATCAAAAAAGCCCTTGAAGACTTGGAGGTTACCTTCTTCATCTTCAAAATTGCAGCCATCTCGCAAAAGCTCAAACTCTTCCAGGCTGATACCGGTCGTTTCTTCAAAAGTAGCCGGATCAATTCCTTGCTCGAAAGTCGCTAACCGGGTTTCTGGACTTCCATAGGCCATCAAAAAGGCCGGTATAGACCGGGTAAAGCCACGCAGGTGGTCTCTGACATCCGCCTCACTGTCCCTTTTCTTCTTTTCTTCCTTGCGGACTTCTTCGCGTTTAATCAATTCCTCAGGCAGAGCTTCCACCCTGGCCAAAATAACCTCATCCCGTATTAGCCGAGCACGCTCCTCCCCTTCATTTCTGGCCGCTCGGATTTCCTCTTCCGTCCTTGTCTCGTGGACGTCAGCCAGAGCCTGCCGGTAGTCCTCATGAACCGCTGTCAAGTCTGCCTGATAGGAGTCCACAGCCTCCGCCACCACCGCCGCAGCCTTGTCCCTAAACCACTTCTCCCGTTGTTGTAATTCCCGGCCTTTCCAACCCTCCGCCTGGCCCATCTTCTCTAAGCCGAGCCTGGTCTGTTCCATCAATTGGCTCACAATTTTTCGCTCTGTAGCTGTGGCCGAAAGCTCAACTGCCTCATATAGCTTATCACCAAAAAAGTCTTTCTTCTTATTGATGACAATGCCTTGATCGACCACCACCTGCCCCTGCCGGTCTAACTCCAGGTCTGCAATCCGCGTAGGTCTTTTTTCCTTAGCCTGCTTCTTGTTTTCTTCCGGCTTAACCTTGTCTAAAATTTCCTTTATAAAAGCAGGTGCCGCAAAAATACCGGCAATATTTTGGAACAAGAGGTTGGACATAAAGCCCTGCCGTACCACCTCTTGGGCCTTTAAACGCCGAGGGATAGTCAGCACTGCCGCAGCATCCAACTCCTCCATGTAACCGGCCTCATCTGCTGCGATCACCGGGAAGAAGTTTAAAAGCTCCCGAATATTGTCCTGCCGACTGCCATTATTAAGCCTAGAAACCGGAGTCAAATTGTTGGCAAATTCATCAAACAATAGCAGCGTCCGCTCCGGTGCGAAGTCAAAAACATAGGCATTTTCCTTCCGGAAAAGCTTCCCATTTTTCTCATATTCATAGGGATTTTGGGCGCGGAAGGCCGCCTGGAAATAAAGGGCCGGTGACTGAATATTGCTGAGCATCAAAACTGCTGTCCACTCCGGCACTGTGACCCCGGTTGTCAACTGAGAAACTGACAAGGTGATGGTCTTTTCACAGTTTTTAATGGCTTCTTTTACCTTGGCATAGCTGCTGCTGGTTCGCTTGGCCTGCTCAACCTCACTGGGCAGGACCTCACCTTCTATCAAGGGCCCTGCCAAACTTTCACCATCTCCGGCTGCCAAGACAGTCTGATAGTCCTTAAAGACGGGGTGCCTATGTAAAAGCTTTTCCATTGCCTTGCAGGCTGCAACCCGGGGCAAAAGCCAAAAAGTATGGTTTAATTCATGTAAATATTCAGTCGGCGAAAAAGGCATCCGGCCACTCGTCAGTCGGTCTAAAAAACACTTGACCGCCTCCTCATGGGCAAAGCTTCCCTGCTCATCTGTCCTGAAAAATTCATTTAAGTCAAAGGTAAAATCGATATTCCCCTCTTCTGTATGGGCGGCCGACTGCATCCGGTCTGTAATCAAATTGCCCATCTGGTAGGTAAAAAGACTTAAAGCAGGCAAGGGTGCATAGGGGTTGGTATCAAGGGTCGGATCCCAGTCTTGCTTGGCCTTTTGTTCGTCCAAGTAGGACCAATTATAAATCTGGTCCGCCTGAAATTTTTCATTCGCTAAGGCCTTGAAGGGCGTGCCGGACAAGTGGAGAGTAAAGTCCCTTACAATACGGTCGAAAGCTTGGTCCGTCTTGGCTGTGTCCACCCCTTCATGGGCCTCGTCAATCACTAGGAGATCCCATTTAAAATCAGCCACCCAGCCCAATTTTTCATAAGGGCCGCCGGCAAATTTAGCCCCCTTCAAATCCTGTAAAGAAAGGAAAACCACCAACCCGATATCAGCCTCGCCAATCTGGGGAATAACTTCTATATACTGTTCATAAGTGAGGGCCCCAGCTCGGATTAGCTCCTCCATGCCGGAAACAAAATAATATTGACGTTTTTCTTGTTTCCAGCCGATAAATTTTCTGAAGTCGTCATACCAGGAATTGGCAATAGCCGGCCGGTTGGTCACGATCAAGGTCGTTCTTGCCCCGATCTTAAGCATAAAATCATAAGTCGTTAATGTTTTGCCAAAGCGGGGCTTAGCATTCCACAAGAATTCCCGGTCAGCCGTATGAGTTTGCCAATAGGCAAAAGTTTGCTCTACCGCAATCGCCTGCTCTTGGCGCAGGGTATAATCCAGTCGTTCATCTTGGCTGATTTGCTGCTGTGTGGCTGCACCTGTAGCGATAAAGTCATCCGTATAAACTTCAGCCTGGTCGATCTCACCGTTAAAATAGAACCACTCGTCCGCCCTCGTGCCAAAATTTGCCCGGCGCTTGCCTCTGGCGATCAGGTAGCGGTGCAAATCCTTGTCATGAAACCATTCCCCATTGGCCTTTTGTGCCCGTCTTTGAAAGCGGATGTCAGGCGTCAAACCGGCAGTCCCTACCTGTTCCAAAATTCTTTGCCTAACATCACGGCCGGTCTCCCCAATCTTGATGTAACCGTCATGGCTAGGCACTTCCGGCAGGGTGTAGCCATAAATTTTTAAATCTCTTTGCTCGAAGGGCCTAATTAAGGTCTTGTCCATGGACTTCCTCAACTTTCTCTAAATAGACGCGGTCAATTCGGCAAACTTGGTATCTTACAAGCGGCTCCGCGGGTATTACCTCCTGTTCAGTCCCTGCTGATGGAGCTAATAAATCGAAGATGGAAATTTGCTTAGGTGACTCCGGTGTTTCGCCACAGTAGATGCGGCCGGGAGACAACTTAAGCCCGTCATAAATCTCTTGTAGGCTGTACTCCGTCCTTTGTACATAAAGGTGACGGCGCTTTGGGTCTGACGGTAAAGGTTCCCATTCACTAAAGATAATGGCTTGACCATCTGTCTTTGACCTCTTTAAAAAATCACCTTCCATTATATTTTTAGAGATGATAAATTGGGCACTTTTAAGCACGCCGGGTCTCGTTTTTCTACCTTGTGCCTTGGCATATGCTTCGTAGGCTCTGGTAAAGCTATAAAAAAGATTGATGGCACATTGGCGGGCATTGTCTTCTAACAATTCAATTCCATAAAGCGACGAAAGTGCTAGCAGCAGGTGCCCTTCTATTTGTTCAAAAGAAGGCGGGGCTTGGTCTATCTGACCGACCTGGATCCGGTCC
This sequence comes from uncultured Clostridia bacterium, assembly GCA_947253135.1. Lineage (GTDB taxonomy): Bacteria > Bacillota > Clostridia > Saccharofermentanales > Fastidiosipilaceae > CAMXYS01. The sequence goes on along the minus strand of CAMXYS010000001.1, from coordinate 7,468 downwards.
GTCACCGCTTTGAGCTTACGCTTCAAAATTTGCCTCAGAAAGGCCCCTTCGCCGGCTGCCGGTTCCAAAAAGCGGGCTCCCGGGTCTTGGCAGGCCTCCTTAATACCGGGCTCATTAAGCATACGGTTTACCATCCATTTAGGCGTAAAAACTTCGCCATGCTTTTGCACGCGTCGCTTACTCTTGATGATTGTTTCTGTCATCCGGTCAGCCAACTTAATTCCCCCCTATAGGCCGTCTTTTTACTTATTATATCCATACTTGGCGAATGAAAGATCAAAATGAGTAGATCAATTCTTGATGAATTCTTGTTTGGCTTTTAGAAGGAAGCATAATAAGTTGTTCTTTCTAGCTCGTCAGATCACAATATATTGTGCTTTTAACTTGACTACATGTTGTTCTCATGCTTATATTGTGTTGTCACATGTTATTAAATCGAAATAGAAAGTAGGTGATTCAATATTTTTAGTAAAAAATTAAAGCCTCAAATTTGCGGCAACAAATTAGAGGCTATCACATATGTGCTATCGCACGTCTGCAAGGTCATGGTAGCACATCCGACAAAAAACTTTAAGCTTTTAGGAGGCGCTATATGACAAGTGAAAACTTGCGGAGAAATCCGTTCCCCAAAAAGAAAAACTGCTTTACTACCGGTCGATATATGGCCAGCCGAAAGGTGGTGAGATAATGGGCGGACGAGGAACTTATGCTGCTGACAACTATGTCCCCTTTACCTATGAAACAGTTGATATAATCGAGGGTGTAAAAGTGCTGGAAGGCCTGGACGGGAAGCATTCTCTACCGGAAGAAGCACATTCTAGCAGAGCCTACATTAAATTAAAGCGGGATGGCAGCTTTCACCAGATTAGAATTTATGATTCAAATAAATATTTAAGACTTGAAATTGCTTACCACCCCGAACCAAACTTAGATTTAAGCCGAAAAAATATACTTCATTACCACATTTACGATGAGTTTTTTAATCGATCACCGGCTATTGCCATAAAGAAAAAATCGAGATTATATCAAAGATATCAAAAATATTTTAGAGGAGGGTGCCATGATTAATGGAAATACGGGCGACTTTATTGACAGCTTATACTACGGAACAGATCTATGGTTTTACTTTAATGGCGATAAATATCTGCTTCAAGGTTGGTGTAAGAATGATCTATACACGATTGAGCTCACTAATATAAGCAATTTATCCATTCCGGTTTGGCATTATTCAAGTTTAGATAGACTTGAATGCGTAGACGCCTTTATACAAGGGCAATTTTTTGCCGGTAAATCCTTTTATCAGGTAGAAGGCCAAATTGAATGGGTCGATTCTTGAGGTCGGATTCTCAATGAATTCTGATTTGACTTAAAATAGGCGGTTCAATATTTTTAGTAAAAAATTAAAGCCTCAAATTTGCGGCAACAAATTAGAGGCTATCACATATGTGCTATCGCACGTCTGCAAGGTCATGGTAGCACATCCGACAAAAAACTTTAAGCTTTTAGGAGGCGCTATATGACAAGTGCAGACATGCGGAGAAATCCGCTTTTTATGAGAAATCAATTTACTAAAAGTGGCAAATATGAGCTGCCACTCATTCATAAACAAGCCATCGAATTGCAGCCGATCGAGTTAATCGCTTGTTCAGATACAAAAAAGAATGACCTTCCTATCCATACAAAAAAAGGCGTTCACTTTTTTGTTGACGACTACCGTTTTAAGGGGATCTATGATAATCCAAATAGAACTTGGGCACGCTATGCTCAATACACCTTTCTTCTAAGTCCTGACTTTTCTCTTTATGCAGATATGGATTTGTGGCGACAGCTAGAAAATGTTGCCAAAAATCGCTGGTGTGGGGCTTGGTGGCAAGCACAAGGTGCTACAGTCATCCCCTCTATTAGTTGGGGTGACACTCGAAGCTTTGATTTTTGTTTTGATGGCGTAGAGGAAGGCTCCATCGTAGCAGTGGGCATGATTGGTGCAAAAAAAGCCAATCGACTTCCCTTTTTACGTGGCTATCAAGTCATGTTAGAAAAAATCAATCCAGCTGCCATTATTTGTTTTGGCAAGCCCTTCAAAGAAATGGAGGGTAACTTAGTTACAGTGGATTATATGTCCAGCCGAAAGGTGGTGAGATAATGGGTGGACGGGGAACCTATGCCGCTGATAATTATGCTCCCTTTACCTACGAAACAGTTGATATAATCGAGGGTGTAAAAGTTCTAGAAAAGTTAAATAAAAAGGACTCCATCAATCTACCGGAAGAAGCGCATTCCAGCAGAGCTTATATTTTGCTGGATCACGAGGGGAAATTTAAGCGTTATCGTGAATATAATGCTGATAAAACAGCAAAGTTTGATATTGACTACCACAAAGAACCTAAATTGGCAGGGCATCACGGACCTGTCCTTCATATCCATTTTTATTCAAATTTAAGTCGTGACCGTTCAGGAAGACTTCTGACCGAAGAAGAATTCAAAAAGTACAAAAAGTATTTTAGGGGGCTCTAAAGATGGCAAATATTTCTTTTAAGGAGTTTTACGACAAACTCTACTACGGTGTCGACATGGAGATCTTGTATCAGGGGAATTTTTTATCCTTAAATTCCGGATGGATACAAGAGCCCATGAATACGCATTCTTTGTCACTTTATGATTGGGGAGCCTATCAAGCTGATGGTCAGCCGGCCGTAAAGTGTGAGTTGCTTTATGAAGCAAGCAATAAAGATGCAAATGAAAATATTGATAACTTTTTAGCCGCCAAAGTTATTGATGGAAAAAGCATGGGCGAGATCTTTGATTCAATCAGCGTTTTATATTCTTAAGTTACTATTAAAAACGCTACAAAAAAGCCGCCGGCAGATCACTCCACCGACGGTTTTTTAATGAGTCTGTTAGCCTCGCATACAGCCCATTTTTAGTCTTAAAGCAAGCTTGAAGACCGGGAACTGAAAGAGCAAGCTTACTTCTTGGCAATGGTCTCTTCAACTGCCTTAACCAAGTGGTCAGCGGTCAAGCCGTAGACCTCTTGCAGATAATCTTGCGGACCAACCTGGCCGAATTCATCTTCAACGCCGACCTTCTTGAAAGAGACAGCCTTATTTTCTGCCAGAACAGCAGCTACAGCATCACCCAAACCACCGATAATGTTGTGGTTTTCGGCTGTGATGACAGCGCCGGTCTCGTCAGCAGCTTTCAGGACCAGGTCCGAATCGAGGGGCTTAATTGAGTACATGTCGATCACGCGGACCTCGATGCCCTTGCCGGCCAAAGTCTCAGCAGCTGTCATGGCCTCGCCCACCATCAGGCCGGAAGCAATAATCGTCGCATCCTTGCCGTCACGGATGACATGACCCTTGCCGATTTCAAATTCAGAAGTCTCGTCATAGATCTTCTTGTAATTTTTACGGGTACTGCGGATATAAACTAGACCCTTGGCATTGTTAGCGAGTTTCAGCAACTTCTTCAGAGCCACACCGTCCGCAGGTTCTAAAACCGTCGCATGGGGGATCGCCCGATAGAGGGCCATATCCTCAAAAGGCATATGGGTACCACCGTTAAAGCCGGCGGTCACACCGGCGTCAGAACCGTAGACGACAGCGTGATTACCCGCGTAGCCGATGGACAGGAAGACCTGATCATAGCAACGCCTTGAAGCAAAGGGACCAAAGGTATGGGCGAAAGGCTTTTTACCCATAGCGGACAGACCGGCTGCCACACCCATCATGTTAGCTTCAGAAATACCGCAGTTGATGGCGCGGCCGGGATTGGCCTGCCAAAACTTGTAGGTGCCGGAAGAGTTCATCAAGTCGGCGTCGAGATATACAACATCCTGATCGGCAGCGGCCAACTCTGCCAATGTATCACCGAAAACATCCTTGTGAGCCTTAGCTTCGAGTTCACCATCGTAGATTACTTTAAACATCAGTTCAGCTCCTTCTCAATTTCAGCCAGCTTAGCTTCCAGCTCGCCCACCGCCTTGTTGGTAAAGGTATCATCAATCCTGATGTGGTGGTTCAAAAGCATATCTTCCAGATCCTTGATGCCTTTGCCTTTGACTGTCTTCATAACGATAGCTGTCGGCACGCCCTTAACCTTCTTGGCATCTTCAATAGCCCGGTCAATAGCCTCGACGTCATGACCGTCGATGGTGACGGCATTCCAACCAAAGGCCTTGTACTTGGCGGCGATATCACCCATATCCATAACATCCTTGGTGTAACCGTCCAGCTGTTTGCCATTGTCATCGATAAAGGCAATCAGATTGTCCAGCTTGTGTTGGTGGGCGAACAGGGCGCCTTCCCAAACCTGACCCTCATTGGCCTCACCGTCGCCGATAAAGAGGTAGGTGCGGCTGTCTTTTTTATCCATTTTTTGTGCCAGGGCCATACCCATAGCAGCTGAAACACCTTGCCCCAAAGAGCCGGTGGTCATGTCGACACCGGGTGTCAACTTGCGGTCACAGTGGGAGGGCAGTTTGGTGCCGGGCTGATTTAATGTCTTCAACATATCCATAGGGAAGAAGCCCTTTAATGCCAAGGTGGCGTAAATTGCCGGGCCGGCGTGTCCCTTGGAGCAAACCATAATGTCGCGGTCAGCCCACTTGGGGTCTTCCGGCTTATACTTCATTTGCTTGCCGTACAAAACGGCCAGTGCGTCAACAATCGAAAGAGCACCGCCCAAGTGGCCAAAGCCACGGATGCCGACTTCCTTTGTCGTCTCGATACGAATTTGCGTCGCAAACTTTTGCAACTCCAATTTTTCTTTGCGGTCCATTAACTCTTTTCCTCCTTAGAGTAAGCAAATTCCATTGCCTCAATTAAAGGCAGGGTCTTGCCTGTCATAAAACGCACCATGGCTCCGCCTGCGGTGCAGACATAGCTGATATGCTTCAAATCAATAAACTGAGCGGCCGATGAAACGGTATCGCCACCGCCGATAACGGAGAAGGCTGCAGAGTCGGCAATCGCCTGCCAGCAGGCCTTGGTCCCGTCGATAAACAAGTCTTCCTCATAAACACCGGCCGGCCCATTGGCAAATATCGTTTTGGCATCGAGGATGATTTCACGATATTTAGCTTGAGTTTCTGTGCCAATGTCCAAAAATGAGGCGTCATCTTTGGGCAGTTTGTCGACAGCTATCTCTTTTCGCATACCGTTCTCAGCATAGGCTAAATCGACCGGAAATTCAAGCCGGTCGCCATACTCATCGATATAGCGTTTAGCGTCGTCGACAAAATGTAAGAAATCCTTGTTGGCCAACCATTCTTCATACTGCTTGCCCAGTCGCTTCCCTGCCGCCAAAAGGAAGACGGCACCGGTCACACCTGTCGTTAAAATCCGGTCAGCCGTGCCGTTGGCCAACACTTGTTCCATCATGCCGAAGGCGTCGGAAATCTTGGCACCGCCCAAGACAAAAACAGAGGGCTTGGCCGGATTCTCTAACACGCCGGTTAAGGTCTTATACTCCTTAAACAAAAGATCACCGGCAGCTGTCGGTAGGACATGCTGAAAGGCCACCATTGAAGGGGCAGCGCGGTGGGCGGCGGCAAAGGCATCATTGACATAGGCGTCAAACAAGGGAGCCAGCCGTCTAACCAGGCGACATTTGGTCATCTCTTCCGGCGTCAGGTGAACCACGGTTTCAAAGTGGGAGACCTCCTCCGTCAGATAGCGCAAGTTGCCCAGGATGATTGCCTCCCCCGGTTTCAATTCACGGACAGCTGCCAGGGCTGCGGGGCCACAGACATCATCAATATAGTTGATTGTCCGCCCGGTCAAGCGACTTAAAATAGCAGCGTGTTCTTCCAGGGCAATCAGGTTTTGGTAGTCCAGGGTATCGCCTTGGTGGGCGATGACCGCCACCTTGGCGCCCTGCTCCAAAAGATAGTTCAAGGTTGGCACACTTTTTGACAGCCGGTTTTCGTTGACAATCTTTTTTGTCTGCGGGTCGATCGGCGAATTGATATCCAGCCGCAACAGAACTGTTTTATTATGGTAATCCACGTCTCGCATGGATTTCATTTTTATTTTTTCCATGAGCCTAAACCCAAATACTCGTTGGTCTTAGCCAAAGCCTCGGCCTTGTTGTCTTGCATACCGCAAGCGGCGCGGACAGCATCCATAGTCTCCGGGATAGTGACCGATTCTTGCGGAATGTGGATACCGAACATAACTTCGTCGCCAAACTCAACTACCGTATTCTCCCAAACAGCAATCTCGTAAAGGTCGCCACGAGTATGCCCCAGGTCACGAGCATATTTGAAGAGGGAAGCGTTACCCAGGAAGCCGTCTTCCAAGCGGACGATGCGAATACGATCATTCTTCTTAAAGGCTTCCAGCACTTGTTCCTTGGTAATTTTGTCTTTGCCGTGTACGGTAACAGAGATAAAGTGACCATGGGTGACCGGGGTGTGAACCAGGATACCGGTTGCTTCGATGTGAGGCAGAACTGTCATCAGGTCGACAGCCTGGTGGGTCGGGGCTTGCTCCACTTGCAAGGCATTGGTCAAACCGCGGTGGTAGTCACCGGGGTCGGCCACCCGGCGAACGATGGTCACAGCCACGCGCTCAACCCCGTAAGCCTGGTCCAAAGCGCTGACGGCCCGAATCAAACCGGTTGTATTACAGCTGGTCAGCTTCAGGTAGTCTTGATTGATACCCTTTTCGTAATTGGCCGGGCCATGGAAAAAGACGTCTGCAACATCATTACTCTCCCCGCCTTGGAAAACAGCCTTAATGCCATATTTTTTATAAATTTCCTTATTTTTCATGCCGATGCCGGCCGGGGAAGAGTCCAGCATAATGTCAACCTTTTGGCACAGCTCATCAAAGTTGCCGGCTACCGGAATATCTAGTTCATCGAACTTGCTCTTGTCAGCACCGTCTACCAGGTAGAGGTCATAAGGCATACCCTTTTCTTTCAATGCCCGAATGGACAGAGTCGGCGCAAAATCAGCCACCCCTACCAATTCCATATCACCTTGGCGAGCTACACCGTCAGCCAGCCGCTGGCCGATCGTTCCATATCCTGATATGCCTACTTTAATCATGTTATTTCCCTCCAAAGAATTCATGATATCGTCCTTTATGCTATATCTATCATTATACACAAGGTCAGGTCTCCATGTTTTAACTTTTATTGCCATTCTGTAGGCAAGGCCCTGACCACAGCCCCTTTTTCAGTCGGAAACGGGACCTGTGAGCCTGACAAAAAATTAAGGCATTGTTAAAAGTGCCCGTGCTGAACCGGACAAGGAAGCTGCGTGAATCTGCGTCAACCGGCCATTCCTGCCAGCGATAAGATTGCGAAGGCACAAATGTTTCTTAACGTTTTTTTAACATTTTTCAGGAATATTTTTTACGGCTGACAACCTCCTTTTACGGCCCGTCGACCTTTTGCCGGCTAGCGGCCCCTGCGTCTGTCTCTTATACACATCTGACGCTGCCGACGATTCGCCACCGGT